>CAYNZK010000034.1:0-1735 GCA_964401665.1 uncultured Candidatus Saccharibacteria bacterium | reverse complement strand
AAGCATCTACGAGGTCCCGGTCAACTTTGAAAAAGAGAAAATCAGCGAGCGGATTCTTGCGAAGTTCGGCTTAAAGCCCCGCGGAAAAGATTTAGCTGATTTCCGGAGACTGATTAGCCGAATTCACGGTTCTAAAAATCCGGTTAAAATCGGCATTGTCGGCAAGTATTTTGCGACCGGCAATTTTATCCTGGCTGATTCTTATATTTCAGTGGTCGAGGCGATCAAGCACGCGGCTTATTTTTGGAAAAGAGAGCCGGTAATCGAGTGGATTAATGCCGAAAACCTCGGCAAGCTGAACCAATATCAGGGGCTTATTGTGCCCGGCGGTTTTGGCAGCCGTGGAGTTGAAGGTAAAATCAGCGCCATCACTTATGCCCGGGAGAAGAAAGTGCCCTTCCTCGGTCTTTGCTATGGCATGCAGTTGGCCACGGTTGAGTTTGCTCGCCGGGTAGCGAAACTCGGGAGAGCTAACACTACCGAAGTTAACCCTCGCACTCCTTATCCGGTAATTGATATTCTGCCGGACCAGCAAAAGAACTTAGAAAAGGCTGATTACGGCGGCACGATGCGGCTTGGGGCCTATCCCGCGATTCTCCTTAAAGGGACCATTGCTTATGAAGCCTACCGAACGGGTAAAATTTTTGAAAGACACCGTCATCGTTACGAAGTAAACCCTACTTATATCACCCAGCTTGAAGAAAAAGGACTGATTTTCTCCGGCCGTTCGCCGGATCACCGCCTGATGGAGATTATGGAGTTGCCCCGGAAGATTCATCCCTTCTTTGTCGGCACCCAGTTTCATCCCGAACTAAAATCCCGACCGTTAGCACCTCATCCGCTTTTCCGAGAATTTATTCTGGCCGCTATTAGAAAGTAAGACTGATAACCAGGGAGGCGGTATAATAATTTCAACGATGATTATCCTGCTTTACGGCCCGGATTCCTACCGGCGCCTGAAAAAGCTTTCGGAAATTGCTGAAGCCTACCGCTCTAAATACACCGGTCTTTCTCACGAAAGATTTGATTTAGGCGAAGAAGACTCGTTTCCTAAATTTCTTGATTTCGTGACCAGCCGCTCGATGTTTGATCCGGTGAAATTGGTAGTGCTTGATAATATCCTGGCGAGCGATGCGCCGAACGAATTAAAAGAGATACTAAAAACTTATCGGGAGATAAAAGATACGACGATTGTTATTAATCTTGATAATAAGCCACCGGCCAGACTCCAGTTTTTACTTGAAAAACCGGTTCAGGTTCAGGAATTCCCAGCTCCTAAAGAAGAAAATCTCGCCGGTTTTATTAAAAAAACAGCGGGCGCTCATGGCCTAAAACTTGACGAGGAGACAACCGCCTATTTGGCCGACTCTTTCGGCAGCGACACTTGGGCTTTGGCGACCGAAATTGAGCGTCTGGCCCTAAGTTCAAACGGGGGCGCTGCCTCGGCTAAAGAAATTATTGAGAAAAAACCGACGAAAGATTATTACCCCCTAATCAATGCCGTTAAATGGGGCCGCAGCCGCAAAGAAAGATTGGTGGCCTTGGAGCGGATTTTAAGCGAGCGGCGAGACGAACCAGCCCGGGTTTTTAATACCCTCGCCTACCGCTTAAAAGATGAAAAAGAAGCCAAGCTTTTTGCTGACTATGACGTGGCAGTTAAGTCAGGTAAACTGGAATACGAAGAAATACTGCTTGATCTAGCTCTTGGTCCAGATTACTTCGAGTTAGGATTTTA
>CAYNZK010000033.1:0-1939 GCA_964401665.1 uncultured Candidatus Saccharibacteria bacterium | reverse complement strand
ATCTATGATTTATCTCCTCCGAGTCAACCTTGATATTAAAGAAAGGGATTTCAAGAATAATCTTCGGTTTAAAACTGCTGTTCCGGTCATTAGGACTATCCAGAAAAGAGGCCATAAGGTGGTAGTTATAAGCCACCGAGGCCGGCCTGTCTCGCCGAGTCAAGGCGGGCCACGAGGTCGGGATAAAAATCTAAGTCTTCGCCTATTTGTTCCGGTTCTCTCACGAGCTCTGGGCCGTAAAGTTATTTTTCTTCCAGATTTTGACTTCGCTAAAGCCAAGGAGAAAATAACCGAATCTCCGCCCCGAAGCGTCTTTCTTCTGGAAAATCTCAGATTTCTTCCTGGCGAGAACAGAAACAGCCAAACCTTAGCCAAAAATCTCTCAAAGCTAGCTGATCGCTACATTAACGATGACTTTGCGACAAGCCACCGAGAAGCCGCTTCTCTTACTGCCATCACTCGATTTTTGCCGAGTCAGGCTGGCCCGACTCTCAAAGGAGAGATTAAAAATTTAAATGCGGTCAAAGATCGTCCCCAGCGTCCCTTAGTAGTGATTATTGGCGGCGCCAAAACCGAAGACAAACTAGGGGTAATCAAAAATTTGCTGCTTAAAGCTGATTGGATTCTCTTGGGCGGCGGACCGGCCAATACCTTTTTGATGGGCAGGGGATTTGATATTGGTAAATCGCTTTATGCTCCCAATCTTCTTAAACAACTGAAGCCGATTATTAACCGTAAAGAGATCGTGACTCCGATCGACTGGTTAACCGAAAAGGGCAAGATTCTTGATATTGGCCCGGAGACCATCGCTTTTTACACCGAGATTATTGGCAACGCTAAAACCGTAATCTGGAACGGGCCAATGGGACTTTTTGAAAAAAAGAAATTTAGCCGGGGGACTGAGGCGGTCGCTCAAGCAATCTTTAGAAGCAAAAGGGCAAAAACAGTCATCGGGGGAGGAGAAACTATTAGTTCATTTTCGCCGAGGCCAAAAAAACAAAAACTTGGTAATATTTTTATCTCTACCGGCGGCGGGGCGATGCTTGATTTCTTAGCTGGCAAGCGACTACCGGCCGTTGAGGCATTACGAAAAAAACATGGTTTATAGACATTTTGAACTTCCCCTAGGAGAACGAGATCTCTGTTTTTTCGATACCGAGACGACTCGTCTTGACTTAAAAGCGGAGATTATCGAGCTCGGTTCGGTTAGGGTGGAACCTAAAAAATTTAATTCCTTAGGAGAATTCGAGATTAAAATTAAACCCGAACGTCTTGAGGAAGCCATCCCCGAAGCCCTTGCAATTAATGGTTATAACGAAAAAGATTGGCAAACAGCTGTTTCCAAAGAAGAAGGAATTAAAAAGTTCCTGAAATTTGTCGATAACTCAATCCTGGTAGCTAATAACCTCCCTTTTGATTGGATGTGGCTAGAGAAGGCAGTCGAAGATTTGGGTCTCAGCCCCACCTATTTTTATAAGGGGCTAGATATCTTTTCCCTGGCCTGGATAGTGATAGGCGAGCATCCCGAACTCCCGAACTTAACCCTCGGCCAACTGGCTGATTATTTCCGAGTTGACCAAGGCCATCCTCATCGCGCTCTTGATGATGCCCGAACCGCCTATAAGGTTTTTTTGAAATTAACGGATCGCTGATGACCATCCCAAAGAAACTAATTATCTATACCGATGGCGGGGCTAGGGGAAATCCGGGCTCAGCCGCCATTGGGGTCGTGGTGGGAGAAAAAGGATACGGCGAGGCGATCGGTAAAGCCACCAATAACGTGGCTGAATACAAAGCCGTTATTTTTGCCCTGAAAAAGGCTAAGCACCTCCTCGGCGGAAAACGGGCGGCTCTCACCGAAATCGAACTACGAACCGACAGCGAACTCTTAACCAAGCAGTTGAACGGGGAGTACAAGATTAAAAACAAAGAACTTCAG
>CAYNZK010000032.1:0-2625 GCA_964401665.1 uncultured Candidatus Saccharibacteria bacterium | reverse complement strand
CCTATGATTTATTTTTAGGCGTTCCATTAGGTCTTTCTTTTAATTATAGCCCTTTTTAAGAGGGGAGAGGCAGTTAATTTGCTGATTTCAGCCAAGTTTAAGCTCTCGCCTCGGCTCGATGGCCCTAAGCCAAGTCTTTTTAGTTCTGGCTCGACTTCCTTTTTAGAGAGTCCCAGTCCTTCCGAAAGATTATTTAAAATCGTTTTTCTTGGCTGTTTGAATAAAATCTTAATCAGGCCGTAGTAAACTTTACTTTGTTTTTCGGTTGCCTGTCCTTGGCGGGGTAAAATTTTCACAATTGCCGAATCTACTTTTGGTGAAGGCTTAAAAGATTTTTTAGAGATAAAACCAATGATCTCCGGCCGGCCCCAGAATTGAACGCTCGCGGCCAACAAGTTCATTTTGGGCGGCCCGGCCGTTAACCTTTCCGCTACTTCTTTTTGAAGAGTTAAAACTGCGAGCTTCGGCCCTTTCGTAAGGTCGCCGATTACTCGGAGGAGGCGGCCGGTGATGTAATAGGGGATATTGCCGACAAGTTTGTACCCAGTATTTAGAGTCGGCAGAACCTTAAGCGCGTCGCCTTCGATAATTCTAAGGTTCTTACTAGATGCTAGACACTCTATACTGTCTACTAACGTCGGGTCTTTCTCGATCGCGATAATTTTAAACCCTCGAGTTTTTAAATCTTTAAACTCGTTTAATATCTCCTTGGTTAGCTCGCCGTGCCCCGGCCCGATTTCGATAACCACATCACCATTTTTTAGTTCGAGCGCTCTGACAATTTTCTTGAGCGCTTTTTTATCCTTCAAAAAATGCTGTCCTAATCTCCCCCCCATATTTTTAGTCGAGGAAGAAGTCTTCGACGAAATCAAGACTTTCAGCCGGCGTAAATTCAACGAGCTCCGGCGGCAGTTCGTGGAGAAAACGCGAAGCTAAACCGTGAAAACTTAAAATAAGTTTTTGTTTGGCCCTCGTCATCGCCACATACATTAAGCGTCTTTCTTCTTCAAGTTCTTCGTCCGAGCCGAGTGAACGCTGGTGGGGGAGGAGTCCTTCGGTCACGCCAGCCACATAAACATTTTCAAACTCTAAGCCCTTAGCCAGGTGAATGGTCATTAGTTTAATTGGTCTGTCGTTCACGGCCCGAGCCCTATCGAGTGGCTGGAGCAGCGAAACCCGCTCAATAAATTCGCCTAGGGTTTGAAAACCAGCGGCAAAGTTTATAAGTTCGGCCACGTTTTCTTGCCGCTCTTCAGCATTCCTGAATTTAGCCTCAAGATAGGCCGTATAATTGGCCGTTTTTAAAATAAAGCCGATAAGTTCGAGCAGTTTAAACTCTTTAGCTAGCCGTGGCAGTTGACCGACAAGTTCGGCGGCGACTTTTTTCGTAAAAGTTTTTTCCAGTCGCTCCCGGCTGATTTTATCTTTTTGATTTAGGGCATACCTTAAACCAGCCAGAATGTCTTTAATTTCTTTTCTTTCGTAAAACTTAACCCCGCCGAATATTTCGTAAGGAACAAAGTTAAAATTAAGTTCCTGTTCAAGAGCCCGGGATTGGGCATTAGTTCGGTAAAGAACCGCCGATTCAACCCGCCCCCGGCTCATAATTTCAGCCACCACTGATTTAGCCTCTTTTTCAGGGTCTTCGGCGCTAATCACTTTAATTAATTCGCCCCGGTGATTATTGGTCCAAAGTTTTTTCGGCCGGCGGAACTCGTTATTCTCGATTAGGGCTGCGGCAGCCTTAACAATAACGCCGGTTGAGCGGTAGTTTTCGCCCAAGGTGACCACTTTGGCCTCGGGCCAGTCCCGCTCGAAATTAAGGAAGTTCCGAAAATCGGACCAGCGCCAGCCGTAAATCGCCTGTTCGTCGTCGCCGACCACGTTCAGATTGCGGTGGTCCTGGCAAAGTTGTTTTAAAAGGAAGTACTGGGCCATATTAATATCCTGATATTCATCAACTAGGATGTAGTCGTAGCGCTTTTGATGTTTCCGAAGGACAGTCGCTTTTTTTTGGAATAATCTGACTGGCTTTTCAATCAAATCGTCAAAATCAAAAGCGTTCTGGCGTTCGAGCCCAGCTTCGTAATCATCGAGAATCAGGCTGGCTTCTTCTTCCACTTCCTCTTTTTCAAGCAAATTATTTTTCAATCGTGAAATTTCCCAACGGGCTTTGGCAGGACTAATTCTCGAGGAGCTCAGAATATTTTTCATCAGACGCTCCGAGTCGCTGTCGTTAAAAATGACAAAATTTTTCGTTCGGCCAAAATGTTTAGCTTCCTCTCGAAGGATTTTCGCGCCGAAAGAATGAAAAGTGCCGATAAAAGGGCCTTCAGTCCGAAGTCTATGCTTCATTTCATCCGCCGCCTTATTAGTAAAAGTAATGGCCACAATTCGTCCCGGCGGCAGGCCCCTTCGAACTAAGTGAACCAACCGTTCGGTTAAAGTCCTCGTTTTGCCCGAACCAGCGCCAGCAACGATTACGAGCGGTCCCTCGCCGTGTCGGACCGCCTCATATTGGCGAGGATTTAAACGCCTTTTCTCGTCCACTTGATTATTTTCCAGACCCTCCTCTAACATATGATGGTTATTAGTACCATACTACAAAAGTCAGGGACTTGGTTG
>CAYNZK010000031.1:0-2631 GCA_964401665.1 uncultured Candidatus Saccharibacteria bacterium | reverse complement strand
TTTTGGTGCGAAAATAAAGATTGCGAAACCAAAATAAAAGAGGAAACTAAAGCCACGACCCGATGTTTGCCAATGGAAAATAAAGAAGGAGGTGGTAAATGTGTTTACTGCGGTAGATCGGCAAAAGACCGATGGCTTTTTGGCCAAGCTTATTAACTTATGACGAACTGGCTAAAAAATTTTTATAAAAGCGCGGGTATAGACTTAGGGACGGCCAACACCCTTATTTATCTGAAGGGAGAGGGAATTGTAGTTGATGAACCGACTCTCGTCGCCGTCAATAACCGGACGAACCAGATTTTGGCTATCGGCCGTGAAGCTAAAAAAATGCTTGATCGAACTCCGGCTCATGTCAGCCTGATTAAACCCCTGATGAACGGGGTCATCTCTGATTTTGAAACAACCGAAGAGATCCTCCGTCACTTTTTGAAACAGGCTAATAAGGCGAAGTTTTTTTCGCGCTATCACCTGGCGGCCATCAGTATCCCCACCAATTTAACCGAGGTTGAAAGGAAGTCGGTTGAAGACGCGGTTGTCTCCGCCGGTGCCTCCCGAGTTATTTTAATTGAAGAGCCAATTGCCTCGGCTATTGGCATGAGACTGCCGGTGGAGGAGGCTACGGCCAATATGGTGATTAATGTCGGCGGCGGCACAACCGAGGTTGCCATCATCTCAGTTGGCGGAGCAGTTACTTCCCAAAGCCTGAAAATAGGGGGGCAGAAATTTAATGAGGATATTATCAAATTCGTCCGTAATGAACACAAACTCTTTATCGGCGAACCGACGGCTGAAGAGATTAAGATTAACGTTGGTTCGGCGACGGCACTCGAAGAACGTTTGGAGATGCCGATCCGGGGACGGGATGTTGGCAGCGGCTTGCCCAAAGAAATGATTATGAAAAATAGCCAGGTTAGGGCCGCCCTCCAACGTTCTTTAAAGGCAATCAGCGACTCGATTAAGTCATTGCTCGAGGAATCGCCGCCGGAACTAGTGGGCGATGTCTACCAAAGAGGGATCTATCTCGCTGGCGGCGGAGCTCTTCTCCGAGGGCTTGACCGCTATTTGGAGAAAGAATTAATGGTCAGCACCGTCCTTGTTGACGACCCCTTGACCTGCGTTGTCAGAGGCCTCGGCATTATTATCGAAGACCCGGCTCGCTATGACACCATCCTCTCTAATCAACAGCGGCCGGTTCCGGTTAATTTGTAATGAAAAAATTGCTTTGGGCAGGTTTAATCACTATCTTGCTGGTCTTTTTGATCTTAGGAGGACCGGTTTTTAATTTAAAGCTGAAACTGACTTCATATTTCGGTAATTTCTTCAACCAATCGAGCGGTGATGCCGATCTCCGCCTGAAAATTAGCGAACTTGAAAAAGAAAATGAAAACCTAAAAGCTCAACTTTTCCGAGAAGCAATTGGTCTTGATGAGAGCGAAACTATTAAGGTCTACTCGAGCTATCCCCTTAACACTAAATCAGAAATAGCGATTGCGGCCGGCCGGAAGCAGGGCTTAGCCGTTTCCGATGTCATTACTTACGGCGAAAACGTTCTCGTAGGTAGGGTGACCAAAGTTTTTGATTCCTCGAGCGTGGTGAAAACAATTTTTGATCCCTCGTGGGAAATCCCGGTTCGAATCGGTAAAAGTGAAACCGATGCTTTAATGGGAGCCGGTACCGAACTCCGCCTTACTCTTATTCCCCGAGAGGCCCTGATCGAAGCAGGGGAACCGGTTATTACTTCTGGTTCTGACCTGCCTTATGGTTTGATGATCGGCTATATTAAAGAAATCAAAGAACCGCCGGGCACTACTTTTAAAGAGGCGGTGGTTGAACCTAGTCTAAGACTTAAAGATTTAAGAGATGTTAATCTTTATCGTTGATCTGCTGCTCGTAGGACTAGCGGCGCTTTACCAAAACACCCCGCTTAGTTTTTGGGGAGTAAAGCCGAATTTAACCTTAGTCCTTCTTTTGATCCTAAGTTTGGTTCACCGAAACTGGGTTCAAAGAATTACTTTAATTGTTATCGGCACTCTCTTATTAAAGTTTTCCCCTTTAATTAATCTGGATGATCTTTTTTTTATTGCGAGCGTGGCTCTCAGTTTTGCCGCCATCGACTATCTTCCTTGGCGAAAAATTATTTCCCTAGGGTTAGTTCTAATTCTCGCCACCCTTATCCTCAATCTTCAAGCCTTTGACTTCTCTCGGTTTATGATTGAAATTCTATTGAATCTCGGCTTTGGCCTCATCGTTGCCCTAGCCCTAAAACTAACTTATGCGAAGGAGGCGATCTCATAAAAACCATAGAGAAATAAATTTTGATGAGGTTATTGCTGATAGCCTCGCTAATGCCAGGCTAAATGCCATAGAGCAGCCGTTGACCCATTCGGTTTTCCGGTTTGTTCTTTTTGGCGGCCTTGCCGCCGGATCTATTTTCCTAGTAAGACTCTTAGCTTTGGGTGGTTTTGGATACGATTATTACCTCGGCCGGGCCGAGGCCAACGTGAATCAGGAAATCCCCCTAATTGCTCCCCGGGGAATAATTTTTGACCGAAACGGCGTGCCGCTTCTAGAAAACCGGGCTATTTTCAGCGTTTTTTTGAAAGCCAACGAAATGATCAGGACGGGCGAAAG
>CAYNZK010000030.1:0-2877 GCA_964401665.1 uncultured Candidatus Saccharibacteria bacterium | reverse complement strand
GTGGTGAAACGATTAATAATGCTCGCGGGTGGATTTTTGGCCGATGCCCTCACGGCCGGTATTCTGCCAATTCGAACCATCACTCTGGCTCTCACTATCTGGCTTAACAATCGGGCCGAAGGCAAAGAGCTTAGCGGAATTATAAAACTCTTAGAAAAAGTTTAGGTCCTGTTATCCCTCGATCGGTTTTACCACCACGTGACGATCAACTTCGCCAATACTTTCGGTTAAAACATCGGGGCGCGTCGAGAGTTCGGTATGAACTAGCCTCCGTTCGTAGGCGTTCATTATCGGTAAGGCCACAGCCTCGCCAGTCGTTGCCGCTTTCCGGGCCGCGGCCCGGGCCAGTTTAATAATTAATCCCTCTCTTTCCCGCCGGTAGTTATTAATATCAACTACTACTGGGGCCTCGCCGCTGTGCTTGGCGATTAACCTCGCCACTCGTTCCAGATTCAGCACAAAACCAGGCAAAATCTCCTCCGAGATAATCCCATCGTTAATGTGGAGGCTAACCCTTCTTGATCTCTCTTCAAATTCAACCCGGCAGTCACGAAAGCCCATCAGCTTGACTAGGCGCTCTATTTTTTCTTTTAGTCCCTCCATTGGAAACATCACTTTTAGCCAAAGACTGGTTGACTATTACTTGTTGAATTATAGAAAAAGCGGTGCTCGAGAGCCAGTAGAGGCTAAGGGCGGCTGGGAATTTCATTAAAATAAAGAAGGTTAGGATGGGGAAGATAAGTCCGGTCAGCTTTAACATGCCCGTATTTTTTATTCCGGCGGCCTGGGGCTTAAAGGCCAGCCTTCCCTGGAGATATTGAAGTCCAGTGGCAATAACAACAAGGGGGAGGCTCACGGCATCAAGCCTAACTAAGCCAAGAAGGGTCTGATTAAAGAACTCTGGCCGAGGAACAAAGGAATAAAGCAGACCCAAGGCCCCTTCGGTAAAACCGTTAATAAAGATTTGGTAGAGAGCAATCAAGATCGGCAACTGAACTAAAAGTAGGACAAAGGGGGTGAGGGGGCTGATCTTGTTTTTCTGATAAAGCTCAATAATTGCCTTGGTCTGGGCTTCGCGGTCTTTATGGCGCTTTTTGATTTGCTTGATCTCGGGCTGAAGTCTCTGGGAAAGTTTTTGATGTTTTGCGGTTTGGTGAAATAAAGGATAGAGAATAACTCGGATAAAAAGAGTGAAAAGAATGATGGCCAAACCTAAATCGCGGAAGGCAATCGTCTCATAAAGAAAAACTAGAATGTTAAAAAGGGGGCGGTATAAAATCTCTCTGAAAAGTGTGCCGATCATTTTAGTTTATTTTTATTAGTTTATTCTTAATTGAGTTTAATTCAGATTCGAGATTAATTAAGTCTTCCTTTTTTCTCGGATTAAGCTTGGCGATCTCCGGTTTGGCGATAAAAAGAAGGTCCCCTGGCGCCTTTCTTAATTCCGGTTCCCAAAAATCGAAGATCCTTCGCCTAAAAGCATTTCGCCTTACAGCTTTCGGCATAACCTTGCGACTGATAATGATGCCCACTCTTAAGTGATGAACATTATTCGGGGCCAGCTTGGCGCTAAAATATTTTCCCCTATAAATAAGGCTCGCAGTTTTAGGGAAATGGGCCACCTCGAGCCGGTAAGACTTAGGCAACATTAAAAACTACACCGTCAGTCTCTCGCGGCCCTTGGCCCGGCGACGCCGAAGTACCGCACGTCCGCCCGGCGTCCGTTTTCTTTTAAGAAAGCCGTGGGTTCGAGCCCTCTTTTTCTTTTTCGGTTGGTAGGTTCTTTTCGGCACTGACGGTATTATAAGTCTTATCTCTCTTATCCCCAAGTAATCAACATTTCGCCTCAAAATCAATGTTTGACTTACGCGGATGTTTTATTAAGAATAGGGACAGAATGACCAAGGAAGAGCTTTGGCAGGCGGTTTTATCAGAGATAGAGTTGCAGATTTCCCGCCCGAATTTCCTCACCTGGCTGAAAAACAGTCGTCTCATAGATGCCCAAGACGGAACGGCTCTCATCGCTCTTCCCAATAACTTCGCCAAAGAATGGGTCGAATTAAAGTATCACAAACTGATTCTTGGCTCAATCAGAAACTACGACAGCACCACGCGAAAGATAGAATACGTAGTGGAAGGAGTCTTTATGGAGAAGGCCAACCGAGCAAGGTCGGCCAGGCTTACAACTGAACGGTTAAACGAGGGCCAGCTGGCCCTTCCAGAGATCAAAGTTGATCCGGAAACCAATTTAAATCCGCGTTACACTTTTAGCTCGTTTGTGGTCGGTTCGTTCAACGAGTTGGCTCATTCAGCCATCACGGCCGTAGTTCAAACGGTCGGCACTAAATATAATCCGCTTTTCATTTATGGCGGCGTGGGTTTGGGTAAGACCCATTTAATTCAGGCGGCCGGAAACGAAATTAGAAAAAACTATAAAAATAGGGTTAGGGTAAAATACGTTACCTCGGAAAAATTTACGAACGACGTTGTTTGGGCGGTTAAGAATAATCGCTTTGAGGACATCAAAAAGACCTACCGGGGGGTTGACGTTTTGATCATTGACGACATCCAGTTTATTGGCGGCAAAGAAAAGACCGAGGAGGAATTTTTCCATACCTTTAACGCTCTCCATGAAAATAACAAGCAGATTATTATCTCGTCGGACCGGCCGCCCAGGGCCATCCCAACCCTTGAGGCCAGACTCCGGTCTCGGTTCGAGGGCGGGATGATCGCCGATATTACCTTTCCTGATTATGAAACCCGGATGGCTATTACCAGAACCAAACTCCAGGACCGGGAGGCGGCACTTGACGACAAAATCATCGATTTAATCGCCAAGAAGGCCCAAAAGAACATCCGCGAAATCGAGGGCATCGT
>CAYNZK010000029.1:0-4140 GCA_964401665.1 uncultured Candidatus Saccharibacteria bacterium | reverse complement strand
TACAAGAAGAAGGTCGTCACCTCAGCCATGCGGCGGATCGCGCCCATCGGACTCGCTACCACCATCGGCTGGTCAGCCAACCCGCGGACGATTCGCTGGGTGCTCGAGATGCGAACCGATCCAGCGGCCGAGGAGGAGATTCGGTTGGTCTTCGGGAAGCTTGGCGCGATCGTCTGCGCCCGCTATCCGAACCTCTTCAGTGACTTCGAGATCGAGGAGGTCGACGGGCTGCCCTGGTACAAGCCGTCGAACTCGAAAGTGTAGTACCCGAGGGGTCGCCGCGCCAAGCGCGGCGACCCCTTCTAATTTTTGATAGAATAAATCTCGGTGAAGCAGAATAGAGTTTTAGTAAAACTGGTCATCACGGCTTATTTTTTAGCCGCCGTTATTTTGGGGCTAGGTAATCCGGACTGGTTTCCGGAATTTTATCGTCCACACCTGATGGCTTCTCTGGCGCTAGTCTCTATTTTTATTATCTTTTTACCACGAATGATTTTTAAGCATTCAGATAATAAAACCAGAACTAAGGCCCTTGATGAGCTCGAGGGAGTAACGGCCATCAGCCTTTTTCTAAACGGTCTCGGCGGCCTTGGGCTTTATAAGCTTTATCTTGTTGGCTTTCCCTATGATAAACTGGTTCACTTTCTAGTTTCTTTTATTTTTATAGTGGTCTTATCGAGGTTTATCGAAATTTGGTACAAAAAATCAACCAATCAATCTCTTCTTATTGCGGCGGCCCTCGTTATTATGGCCGGACTGGGTTGGGAGGTGATCGAGGCCGTTTCCGATAAAGTATTAAATACTCAATTACTGGGTGGTGGTTCGAGCCGGATTTTCGAGGATACCCTTTGGGATGTGGCGATGGACCTTACCGGGGTAATCTTGGGGGTGGGAACAGTATTGCTCCAAAATCATAAGGTGGTAGTTCCAAAGGTCGTGGAGCTCGTTGAAAAGGAGGAAAAAACGGCCTAAACTCAACAAGAATCGGGCCGGTAGTTCAACGGCAGAACGCCGCTTTTGCACAGCGGAGGCTAGGGGTTCAATTCCCCTCCGGTCCACCAGGGGAGGGTTGGCAGAGTAGATTAACCCCCGAGCAGCAAAGCGAAGCTTGCTACGGGGCTAGGGCGCCGGTCTCGCCCCGAACAAAGCGGTGGGGTGGCTGAGTGGTCTAAAGCGCCGCACTCGAAATGCGGTATACCCGAAAGGGTATCGTGAGTTCGAATCTCACCCCCACCGCCGGTGTTGAATTAGTTCAAGGTCGATACGTTAAACAAATTTAATCATCAAAGCATAAGCTATGACGACTCACGTAATTATTAGCATCATAATGACCGTTCTTGCGGCGGGAGCGGCTGTGAGCGCAAGCTGGGCGATGAGGCGGGGGCTTACGTATTCCGCGATGTTTGCAACCGTGACCGTGCTCGTTTTTGTTGGAATATCTAACCTTGTGCATGCAGCTGGTGAGCTTTTTGGGATTGTTGGTTTTATTGAGAGCTACCATATAGATCATTTCATTGTGATGGTCGGCTATCTTACCTTTATCTGGCTGGTGGCGAAAGGAGCTCGATTGAAAACACCCTAGGGGAAGTTTTTGAAGTGAAAATTGATAAAGATAGCTTCTCTAAAAAACCATTTTGGGCCTTATCCCCCGAAGAGGTTTTCGATATTTTAGGGACTTCTCCCGAAGGCCTTACCGAGGACGAGGCTGAAAATCGTCTTAAAGAGTTCGGTCGAAATGTACTACCGAAGGCCAAACGGGCGACTAAATTAAAAATTTTCCTTAACCAGTTTAAAAGTCCGCTTATTCTGATTCTTCTTATTGCCGGAGTGGTGACCCTCGTTATTCAGGATTTCAAAGGCAGCGCTGTTATCTTCGCGGCCCTTTTGGTGAACGCGGCGCTTGGTTTCTATCAAGAGAACAAAGCCGAAACAGCCCTTCGAACCCTCCGCACTTATATTAAAGAGCGAGCCAGAGTAATTAGGGACGGAAAAGAGAAAGAGGTTGACGCTGAAGAATTGGTGCCGGGGGATCTCACCCGGCTTTTCGCGGGTCTGCGAGTGCCGGCCGACGCCCGGCTTTATAAAGTCGATAATCTCCTAGTGGATGAGGCGATTTTAACCGGTGAATCTTTAGCGGTTCAAAAGTCGACCGAGAAAGTCTCTTTGGAGACGGCGCTCGCCGACCGCTCTTCAATGGTCTGGGGCGGTACCTTAGTAAGCGAAGGAGTGGGGATCGCTGTCGTCGTCGGAACCGGTGGGGGAACAGAGCTGGGGAGACTGGCGGCCCTCGTCGGGCAAGAAGAGGCGGAGAAAACCCCGCTCCAACTCGCCATTACCAGGTTTTCTATTCGGGCCGGCTTAATTCTTGTTTTTTTGACGGCAACTCTTTTTATAGCGGGGCTCTTAGTCGGTTATCGGCCCTACGAAATGTTTTTAATCGGGGTAGCGGCGGCAGTTTCGGCGGTACCCGAGGGTTTGCCAGCAGCCTTAACTGTTATTTTAGCTGTTGGCGTTCTGCGTTTGGCTAAGCAAAAAGGGTTAGTGAGAAAGCTTTTAGCGGCTGAAGCCTTGGGTAGCATCACTCTAATCTTGACTGATAAAACCGGGACCTTAACCCAAGCTAAAATGGAATTGGTTAAAGTAATCAGCCATCGTTTAAGAGAGGAAGTTTTACGAATGGCGATGTTGATTACGGACGTTGTTGTTGAGAACCCCGATGATTCGATTGACGAGTGGCGAGTGATCGGTCGACCGCTTGATGCGGCTTTAGTGAAGGCCGGGGCTAAAGCTGGCATATTCCTTGCTGAACTTTTTGCCGAGAACGAAATTGTTAATCGAAAACCATTTAATTCACTCGATAAATTTTCGGCCATTGAAGTGAAGTCGGGTTCGCATAAATTCTGGCTTTATTTAGGAGCGCCGGAATATTTAATCGAAAAGGCCAAACTTCGAGAACCAGAAAAAGAAAATCTTATTCTCGAAATAGATAATCTTGCTTTTGCCGGTCATCGGGTTTTGGGATTGCTTAAAGAGGCCGAGAAGGTTGAGTTTGTCGGACTTCTAGCTTTCAGAGATCCGGTTCGTCCCGAGGTGAGGGGGGTCATTGCCGAGGCTCGTCGGGCTGGGATCAAAACCGCGATTGTTACCGGCGACCATAAAGGAACGGCTCTTTCGGTTGCCCAAGAAGTTGGGATAGAGGCGGAAAAAAACGAGATTATCACTGGAAGCGAATTAGAAAAGACAAACGATAAGGAACTGGCGGAAATTTTGCCGAGAATAAAAATTTTTGCCCGCGTGACGCCGGAACAGAAAGTAAAGTTAGTAAAACTATACCAGGAAAAGGGGGAGACGGTGGCTGTTACCGGCGATGGGGTAAATGACGCCCCGGCCTTAAAGGCGGCCCATGTCGGCGTAGCGGTTGGGTCAGGCACCGATGTGGCTCAAGCGGCCTCTGACCTCATTATTTTAGATGATAATTTTAAAACCATTGTGGCGGCAATCGGCGAAGGGAGAAAGATTTTAACCAATATCCGCAAAGTAATTATTTATCTTCTCTCCAACTCTCTCGACGAGCTATTTTTAATTGGCGGAGCGCTTCTATTCGGTTTACCTCTGCCCTTGAACGCCCTTCAAATTCTTTGGGTTAATTTTTTTTCAGACAGTTTTCCGGCCGTGGCCCTGGCTTTTGAGGACGGCGGTGATTATTTAAGACGTCGGCCGTTGAATCTCCGGAAAAGGCTTCTTGACCGGGAGATGCGGTTCCTGATCCTCGGGATTGGTACGGCTTCGAGCGCCCTGCTTTTTATTCTTTACTTTGCCCTGCTTAACCAAGGCTTTCCGCTCGACATTACGAGGACTTTCATCTTCGCCAGCTTCGCTCTTTATACTCTTTTTCTAGTTTTTTCAATTAGATCTTTAGGGAGAAGCATCTTCACTTATAATCTGTTTAGTAACCGATACCTCGTCGTCGGAGTAATGGTTGGGGTTTTGCTAACGCTAGCGGCAATTTATCTCCCTTCGCTCCAGAGTCTTTTGGGAACGGTGAGCTTGTCTTGGCCCTGGCTTCTAGGCGTAGTTGGAGTCGGGGTCATTAATATCGCGGCAATCGAAACGGCAAAAAGGTTCTATACTAATAAAGAC
>CAYNZK010000028.1:1288-4215 GCA_964401665.1 uncultured Candidatus Saccharibacteria bacterium | reverse complement strand
TCATGCCGGGCGATACCGTTAATTTCAAAGTTAAGCTGATCAACCCGATTGCCCTTGAGGAAAAACAGCGGTTTGCTATCCGCGAAGGAGGAAAGACTGTCGGCGCCGGTATCGTTACCAAGGTTTCGAAGTAAGCTTAATGGCCAAAGAAACGGTTGAGGGGAAAGTTCGTCTGAGGATTAAATCCTACGATCACCGCTTACTTGATAACTCCTGTCGTCAAATTATTGAAGTCCTAAGACGGCATGAGGCTAAAATTATGGGACCGATCCCGCTGCCGACCGAATTCAAACGCTACACCGTTAACCGTTCAACCTTTGTCCATAAAGACTCGAGGGAGCAGTTCGAGCTCAGGGTTCATAAGCGTCTGATAGACATTTTGAAACCGACGGCGACGATCATCGAATCACTGCACGATCTGAACTTGCCCGCCGGAGTAGACGTTGAAGTAAAGACAGCGGCCTAAGGGCCGCTGTCTTTACTTTGACAGCTAAGAATTTGTCGGCTAATATTTTTGGTGCCCGCAAGGGCAATTTTTAGGCATGAGTTACCTCAAGGCCAAAAAGTTAAAAATGGGACAGATTTTCCGAGACGATAAAGCCATCCCGGTGACTTTTGTTAAACTGTCTTTGAAAAAAGGAGAGACCGATGAGGTTCAGTTTGAGTTGGGCAAGAAGATAAAGGTAAGCGGCACCTCCAAAGGCCGGGGATTTCAGGGTGTGGTGAAACGTTATGGTTTTCGCGGTGCTTCCACTTCCCATGGCCAGAAATCTGCTCATCGAGCGCCAGGCTCGATTGGAGCCACTGGCCCCCAGCGGGTTTTCCCAGGAACGAAAATGCCTGGGCGAATGGGCGGTGAAACAGTAACCGTGAAAAACCTGGAGGTGGTAGATTTTGATCGGAAAAGAAATCTTCTGCTTTTAAAAGGGGCTGTACCAGGATATAACGGGGCGGAATTAAAAGTTTATCCATGACCACTGATTTATATAACAAAGAGGGGGAAGTAATTGCGAAGATCGAGCTGCCCGATCGGATTTTTGGTCGCTCCTGGAATCCCGATCTAGTTCACCAGGCGCTACGGACCCAGATGGTTAATCGAAGAGAGAACTTAGCCCACGCTAAAGGCCGAGGCGAAGTTTCGGGCGGCGGCAAGAAACCCTGGGCTCAAAAACACACCGGGCGGGCCAGGCACGGCTCTATTCGTTCACCAATTTGGAAAGGAGGCGGCGTCACTCATGGTCCGAGTAAGGATAAAAAATTCAGCTTGAGGATTAATAAGAAAATGAAACAAGGAGCGATTTTAGCCGTTCTCTCCGAGCGATATAAAGAAGGCGAAATAAAAGTGATTGATTCATTAGCGGTCGAATCGAAAACAAAAAATCTCAATTCGATTATCAATAAATTTTTTAGCCCCAAACCGAGCGTGCTGCTTGTCCCCCGCTCTGAAAATAAAGGAATTTATCAGGTTAGTCGTAATTTATCAAAGATTAAAAGTCTTGACCCCCGTTCGCTTAATGTCTATGACCTCCTGCGTTATAAAAATATCCTGCTTGAAAAAGAAGCGATCACGGAGATAGATAAACACTACCATGCCGTCAAATAGACTTTTTATTAAAACGCCGATTATCAGCGAAAAGGCAACCGAGCTAGGAGCCGAGCATAAGTATGTTTTTTCAGTTGATGCCCGGGCTAATAAGAAAGAAATTAAAGATCTGGTGGAAGACATTTATAAGGTTCACGTAACCAGGGTCAATATCACAAGAATCAGGAATAAGGGAACCAACTTTAAGAAGGCCGTCGTTACCTTAAGGGGAAACGAGACGATTAATATCGGTCCTCAATAGCCAGTAAGATGAAAAGATATAAACCATATACTCCAACCCGGAGAAAAATGACAAGTGTTGACTACGGCGGCCTAACCGATACCTCGCCAATGAGGTCAGCTCTCGTGACCTTGAAGCGGCGAGTGGGCCGTAATAGCGGGGGACGAATTACAACTAGACATAAAGGTGGCGGCGTTAAGCGCCGATATCGATTAGTCGACTTCAAGCAACTTGATAAATTTGGCGTGCCGGGCCGGGTTGAGTCTGTAGAATACGATCCGAACCGCAGCGCTTTTATTATGAGAGTCTTATATCGAGATGGAGAGCGCCGCTATCTCCTCGCGCCCAAAGACATTAGCGTCGGGAGCGAAGTGATTGCGGCCGAGAACGCCCCCTTTCAACTCGGTAATCGCCTGAGACTGAAAAATATTCCGGTAGGCTATGCGGTTCATAATGTCGAACTGCGTCCGGGTACGGGTGGCGCGATTATTAGAAGCGCTGGTTCTGAAGCCCAAGTACTGGCTCAGGAGGGAAATTATACTCATCTAAAAATGCCTTCAGGCGAAGTGAGGCGGGTGATTGCCACGAACTTCGCTTCATTGGGACAAGTTTCCAATCCTGATCACAATCTGGTGGTTATCGGTAAAGCCGGTCGAAAAAGACTGATGGGCATTCGACCAACCGTCCGGGGCTCAGCCATGAACCCAGTTGATCATCCCTACGGCGGGGGCGAGGGTCGACAGCGCCGGGGAACTAAGCGACCGAAAGATATTTGGGGCAATGTCACTGGCGGCCGCCGAACCAGAAATAAGAAGAAGTGGTCTAATAAAATGATCGTGAAGAGACGCGTTAAGAAAAAGAAAAAATAATAGACATGTCGAGGAGTTCGAAAAAAGGTCCCTATGTCGACCCAAAGCTCTTAAAAAAGATAGCCAACTTAAAGTCGGGCGATAGAACTGTTATTAAAACTTGGTCAAGAAGTTCAGAAATATCGCCGGCGATGGTTGGTTTTACCTTCGGCGTCCATAACGGAAAGGAGTTTGTGCCGGTGCTTGTAACTGAAGAAATGGTCGGTCATCGCTTGGGCGAGTTCTCTCCTACTCG
>CAYNZK010000028.1:0-1188 GCA_964401665.1 uncultured Candidatus Saccharibacteria bacterium | reverse complement strand
TTGATAAATTCCCGTGACCGAGATAAAAGCTAAAGCTAAATTAAGGAATTTGAGAGTCGCTCCTCGAAAGGTACGCCAGACCGCCGGCCCCCTCCGGGGCTTAACTGTTAACGAAGCCTTGGCCCAACTCGAGATAATGAATACCAGGAGCGCGCCTTCGCTTTCAAAGCTAATTCGTTCGGCCAGCAGCAATGCTCGTGATAAAAATCTCGCTGCCGAAAAGCTATTTATCGCTTCGATTAAGGTAGACGAAGGGCCAACCCTAAAAAGATCGCTTCCTGGAGCGAGGGGTCGGGCAACGCTTGTTCGGAAAAAATGGAGCCATGTTACAGTCGAGCTCGCTCTCGGCGAGGACGGCGGTAGTCAATTTATCATTCCCGAAACACCTAAAAAGATTAAAACAGATAGAGGTCGTGCCGTAAGACCCAAGGCCGTTTCTAAAAAGACTGGGGAGCCCAGCAAGGAAAAAGCCGCGAAACGCGGATTCGTCAGAAAAGTTTTTAGTCGAAGAAAGGCAATCTAAGATGGGAAGGAAAATAAATCCAATTTCATATCGTCTAGGAGTGAATAAGAACTGGCAGTCCCGTTGGGTGCCGCAGCACGGGAAAGGTTTTGCCAGGTGGCTCGAAGAAGACGAGAAAATCAGAGAGATTATTATGGCTAAATTCGGTAAGGCGGGCATTGCCGGTATTGAAATTGAGCGGACTCCCGATCAATATCGAGTTTTCATTAAAACCAGCCGGCCAGGATTCGTGATTGGCCGAGGGGGGGAGGGAATTGAAAGACTGGAAAAACTTTTAAGAAAGGAGATTAAATCCGGCGCCTCGGGCGCTTTAAATATTAATGTCGAGGAGTTGAAACGAACCGAGGTGGCCGCTCCGATTGTCGCCCAAAATATTGCCTGGGATCTCGAGCGGAGGATGCGCTATCGTCGGGTACTGAAACGACACTTGGATTTAGTGATGCAAAGTCGCGAAATTAAGGGAGCTAAAATTATGGTGGCCGGCAGATTAGATGGAGCCGACATCGCTCGTAAGGAGCATCTAGAGAGGGGCAAATTACCCCTCACCACAATCAGAGCCAATATCGATTACGGTCAGGCTACGGCTTTTACTAAATATGGAGCAGTGGGAATCAAGGTTTGGCTTTATAAAGGTGAAATTTTTTAAAGATGTTAATTCCCAAGAA
>CAYNZK010000027.1:0-4271 GCA_964401665.1 uncultured Candidatus Saccharibacteria bacterium | reverse complement strand
GGGCTATTTTCAGCGTTTTTTTGAAAGCCAACGAAATGATCAGGACGGGCGAAAGAGAGTCGGTGTTAAAAGCGGCTGAAGAAATTTTAGGCCTTTCGAAGCAGGACTTAATTAAACAATTCGAAGATCCTAACCTCCTCAAGGCTTACGACATCATTTTAAAAAGAGATATTACCCGAGAACAGGTCATTGCAATCAAGAGTTTAAATTTGAAATCGCTGGTGGTGGAAAATGACTACGAGCGGCGCTATCTTGATCCAGCTTTTACTCATTTAGTCGGTTATGTTGGTTTAGTTTCCGGCGACGACCTTAAATCGGACGATAAGTTGGTACTTAATGATCTCGTCGGCCGAGCTGGTCTTGAAGCTTATTATGACGAGCTCCTTCGCGGTGAAAATGGCGCCCTCGGCATTTCCCGTAACGCCGAAGGGGAGATCGAATCAGTCAGCCGTAAAAAAGACGAACGCCCGGGAGAGAATCTTGAAACCACAATCGACGCCGAACTCCAGAAATATTTCTATTCGCGCACGGTCGAGGGCCTAACCAATTTAGGTCGAACTGCTGGGGCGGGTATTGCCATCAATCCTCAAAACGGAGAGATTCTCGCGCTTTTCAGCCTGCCGAGCTTCGACGCCAACAACGTCTCGGCCGCGCTTCAGGCTCCTAATCGGCCTCTTTTTAATCGGTCAGTCTCTGGTCTCTATAGCCCAGGCTCAACTATTAAGCCAATCCATGCCGTCGCCGCTCTCGAAGAAGGCGTAGTTAATCCCGAAACTCAAGTTTTCTCAGCCGGCTATATTGAAATTCCCAATCCTTATTTTCCGGATCAGCCTAGTCGATTTCTTGACTGGAAGGCCCATGGCTGGGTGAATCTCTACTCAGCCCTAGCCCGTTCTTCGAACGTCTATTTCTATACCGTCGGTGGCGGCTTTGAAGGAATTAGGGGAGTCGGGATTGAAAAATTAAGATATTACTGGCACAAATTCGGCCTTGATAAAAAAACTGGAATTGATCTGCCCGGGGAGGCTACCGGCTTTCTGCCCAGCCCTGAAGAAAAAGAATCAAGAACCGGTTCCATCTGGCGGGTAGGGGATACTTATAACGTCGCTATCGGCCAGGGAGATCTTGTTTTAACGCCGCTCGAGCTTCTCTCGGCTACGAGCGCTATTGCGGCTCACGGTAAAGCTTACGTGCCTCACCTTAATAAAGCTAAATCTCCGGAAATCTTAATCGACGTCAGTGAATGGGAATCGGCTTTAAGCGAGGTCAGAAAGGGGATGGTCGATGCAGTGAACGAGTCTTATGGCACGGCTTATCTGCTTCGCGACATTCCAATCGGCATCGCGGCTAAAACCGGCAGCGCTCAGGTCGCCGGCAATACCAAAACTAACGCCATTTTTGTCGGCTATGCTCCAACCGATAACCCCCAAATCGCCATCCTGATCATAATCGAGGATGCCCGAGAAGGCAGTTTAAACGCTCTCCCAATAGCTCGGGATGTCTTTCGATGGTACGATGAAAATAGACTATGAGTTCTGAACTGCGCCAAGATTTAGTTTCCGGAGATTGGATTTTAGTCGCTCCAGGCAGACGGAGGCGCGTCCAGCAATTTAAAGAAAAAGAGAAGCGAATCATTCCGCCCAAAAAGGATTGCCCTTTTGAGGATTGGGAAAAATCGAGTGGCCAAAAAGCCATTCTCACCTATCCCGAAGGCAAAAGTTGGCGTCTTCAGGTCGTACCTAATATTTATCCGGCCGTTGCCTCAACTCTTGTCGAACCGCTGAAGACAAAAAAGAGGGGGCCATTTACCACCTTGCCTGCTTTTGGTTATCAAGAAGTGATTATCACCCGCGACCACCACAACAATTTCCCCGAACTAAGAGCGGCCGAGGCCGTTTTACTCCTCAAAACTTTTAAGGAGAGGTACCTGGTTATGGGCAAAGATAGGAAGCTGGCTTATGTTTCTATTTTTCAAAACTGGGGCGCTAAAGCCGGGGCTTCCATTTATCATCCCCATTACCAGTTAATCGCCATCCCTGTTGTGCCACCGGAGGTGAGCCGTTCGCTTGAAGGATCCCGAATTTACTTCCAAAAATATAAAGCTTGCGTTCACTGTGTTCAGATTGCCTGGGAAAAGGAAGAAAAGAAAAGAATAGTTTTTGAGAATAAAAACGCCGTTGCTATTCTTCCGTTTGCGGCTCGGGAACCTTTTGAGATGAGGGTTTTTCCTAAAACCCACTCACCATTTTTCGAAGAAGCAACCGACGACCTATTTAAAGGTGTGAGCGAGGCACTCCAAGTAGCGCTAAAGAAGCTGGAGAAACCCCTTAACCGTCCGGACTACAATTTTTTCATTCATACAGCGCCTCTCCGGAACCGAAGCCACTATCATCAATATCACTGGCACTTTGAAGTTGTTCCTCGCACCAACATCTCGGCCGGCTTTGAATTAGGCAGCGGCATCGAGATTAATCCTGTTGACCCGGATGAAGCGGCCCTACTTCTCACGCAGAAATAATGCTCGGTTCGATCCTCGCTAAAGTTTCTAGCTTTGTTCTCGGCACTATTAATAATGTCGGTTATCTTGGCGTTTTCGGCCTAATGGTCCTTGAAAGCGCCAACATTCCCATCCCTTCAGAAATTATTATGCCTTTTTCTGGGTTCCTCGCGAGCCGGGGCGTTTTTAGTTTCTGGTTTGTGGTTTTTGTTGGAGCCTTAGGTAACTTGGCTGGTTCGCTTATCTCTTATTCAATAGCTCGACCCCTCGAACCCCGCCTCCGAACGAACAGGCACTTCCTGGTTGCCCAAAACTGGTTTAAACGATTTGGCGAACTCTCGGTTTTCATCGGGCGGCTTGTTCCGGTTGTGAGAACCTTTATCTCTTTCCCGGCCGGCCTCTTTAGGGTCAGTCTCGCCCATTTTACAGCCTACACTTTTATAGGCTCTTTCCTTTGGTCCACTTTTCTTACTTATATCGGGTTTGTTTTAGGTGAGAATTGGATTCGAATCGAACCTTATTTCCGAAAATTTGATTATCTCATCGGTGCCGCCCTTTTAATATTTCTCGCCTGGTTTATTTATAGACGTCGAAATAGAAATCACTAATACGATATACTGAATACTAATGGCGAAACTTATTGTGGCTAATTGGAAAAGTAATCCTGATACCTTCGAGGGGGCCATCAGGCTTGCCAAGTCGAGCGACTTCAAAAACATCGTTATCGCCGCGCCTTATCCCTTTCTCGGGACGGTCGGTCGAACCATTAAACGCGCTACTCTCGCTGCCCAAGATGTTTTCTGGCAAGGCGGCCCTTTTACCGGCGAGGTTTCGCCGGCTCAATTAAAAAACTTGAAGGTCAAATACGTTATCGTCGGCCATTCTGAACGTCGCCGCTATTTGGCTGAAACCGACGAAATGATTAATCAGAAAGTGAAGGCGGCCCTTCGCGCCGGTCTCAAAGTAATTCTCTGCGTCGGTGAAGATCGAGCAGTTCACCAACGAGGTTCAGCGGCTATCAAACGCTTTATTAGTAATCAAATCAAAAAAGACCTCCCTAAAAAGCTAACGAGCTATCGAACTAACGAGCTCGTGCTGACTTACGAGCCAATCTGGGCCATCAGCACCGAGAAGGGAAGTCAACCCGATACTCCCGAGCAAGCGGCTAAGATTATTACCTACTTAAAGGGGCTATTAGCTACGGCCTACGGGCTACGGGCTACCAGGGTGCTCTACGGCGGTTCAGTAAATGGGCGGAATGCCGCCGGATTTCTGGCCCAACCTCAAATTGACGGAGTCTTAGTTGGCGGCGCCAGCCTTAAATTAGGAGAAATTAGAAAGATAAAAGGTTTATAATTAAGATATGAACAGGAGGGATCTAAAAATCAGTCTTTGGGCCGCTGCCCTCGTGGCTATTCTTTCGTTCCCAACCGTTTTAAATATTATCTCGAATTTTAGAACCAGCCTCCAAATCGCTATTTCTTTAACTCTAGGGATTCTAACCATCGTCGGACTTTTAGTAGTTCGGTTCTTGAGCCGTTGGCTCCAGATTCTCTGGCAAATCGGTAAATTCAGTGTAGTCGGCGGCTTAAATACTTTTGTTGACTTTGGCATCCTTAATTTATTGATCCTCGCGAGCGGCGTTGCGGCTGGTCTCTGGTTCGGAGTATTTAAAGGAATATCGTTTACCGTGGCTGTGATTAATAGCTATTTTTGGAATAAATACTGGACTTTTGAGGCCGCCTCAAAGAAAAAAGCGGAATTTGTTGAATTT
>CAYNZK010000026.1:0-4839 GCA_964401665.1 uncultured Candidatus Saccharibacteria bacterium | reverse complement strand
TAAAAGCGGTGGTGCTAGTTTCTGTGTTAATTTGCTAATGAAGTTGATCAAATTGTCCTTAGTAATATTATAAGGTAACTTCAGCAAAGGATTGAAGCTTGACCTCACCAGTAGTTGAATTAACCCCTAGAATTACTTGAACTTTCTTTTTCCTGGTAAAAGCGGCGCCGGTTGAAGTAATAGTGATATGACCCTGGCCATCATCGGCAATAGTGACATCAGTCGAACGGGAGCCGACCGTAACCGAATACGAAGCCGGACAACCAGTAGTCGGGCAATTCTTATAGCGGATAACCCTAATAATAGCATCCTCGGCCCCCGCTCGAGCGGCTGATAAAGCTTCGCTTGCCATTCGTTCGCCATAAAAAGTATTGCTTAAACTAGCTGAGGTCAGAGCGGCGGCTACCGATAACTCGAGAATGATAAGCGAGATCAATAAAATTGTGGACAGAGCCGAGATGCCGTTCATGGTGAATAATTAATCATAACATCCTGGACGGTTGGTGAACTTGATGAGGCATCTTTATCTAGAAAGATTTTGTATCGAAAATAGCGCTTGTTGCTGTGCTGGTTTGTTGGCGTCACTGAAGGGGCGTTCGTCGCCATTGGCCCATAATAAGTGCTCGAAGTGCCATCCGAACCGATAAAAGCGCCGTCGCCGCTAGTTTTCGAACCGCCCCAGCCAGTACTCGTCGTGCAGGTCGGCGGATCAGTAGCGCCGTTTGAACAATTGGCGGTCGCGATTTGAAACTTAACATTATTAGTACCGCCGCTTCCTAAAGAACCTCGCCAAAGAACCGAATTAATTTTTACGCCGCCTGAAAAACCGGTATCGAAAGTACTTGAAATTAAATTACCCGAGGTGGCGCCGCTGCCCGAAAGCCCTATCTGGCCTACGGTTGAAAGAGTGAGACCGGTAGCCGAAGAATAGTTTCGATCAGGCGAAGTAATCGGACCTTCTGATCCGGAAGAACCGCTCCAATCAGTGAAATTGACCACGGCGTTTTTCGACCAGCGGGTAAAGTACTCGACAATTTGAGCCTGACCAGTACCGCCGGTACTTGGCCAGGTCACAGTAACCGTCACTTTTTGGGTCGAGGTATCTTCGGTGCCGCCACTTGAGACAATATCGCCGTTCGAATCTCGATTAACGTTTTCGGTAATAAAGGAACGAGTATAGGTGATGCTGCCGACTACCACGTTCTCGGTTCCGCTAGCAGTTACGAGTGTCGGCGGACTGCCACTCTCAATCAGGTGATAAGGGTTGCCCGCTCCTTTAGGACTTAAACCGTACAAATCCTGCCAATCAGCTTCGGTCACTGATTTCAGGCCGTCTCTTAGCTCTTCCCCCAGAGAAACCGCTGTTTCGGTATTGCTGGCTAACTTATTCGAACGGAGGACAACAACAATAGCCGTGGCCGCCCCGCTAATAATCAAAGTGACAATAGCGACGGCAATTAAAACCTCGACCAAAGATTGACCGGCTGTTTTTCGCACTATTCAATATTATAGCTAATTAATCGTATAGGCGACTTGCCCTTGGGTACTGATTTGAATCGTGCCGCTCGCTGAAGTAGCTGAAGATTGGATAACAATAGTGGCACTCGCCGTCGGCAGACCGGTAGCTTTAGAGAAAATAACATCTTCTGAGGCAGCTGAGGCCGGATCAGTAAAATTAAGTCCCGGGCTTAAATTCACCCTTTCGGTAATCGTACCGCCGGCATAACTCGCGCCATACCAAATTTGATAATAATCGTTATTGTTGCCGGCCGGATTATCAAAATGAATCCCCCATTGGTTATCGCTTTCTTGAGATCGGGCCCGAGAAGCTGTTTCTCGAATGTCGGCCACCACCACATCAACTTGTTCCTCGAGCACCTTGCTGTTTCTAAAAGAAGAATAATTAGCGATGCCAAAACCGCCTAGAACAGTGATAACAGCGATAATGAGTAAAAGCTCGACTATGGTGAATCCAAACGAGTATTTAGTATTTAGTATTTTGTATGTAGTATCCGTTTTTCGCATACCAAATACTGTCTCTACTAGATACTAGATACTAGTTGATAAACCGGGATGATGATAGCGAGGGCGATTCCCCCAACCACCAAACCGATGAAGAGAAGAAGAAGCGGCTCCAAAAAAGAAACTAGGGTTTTGATCGAAGAATCAATCTCAGTCTCATAGAAATTAGCCAGAGTCTCAAGCACTTCTTCTAAATGACCGCCTTTTTCGGAAACGGCAATCAAGTTAACTACCACCCGGGGGAAGTAGGCCTCTCGTCTGAAGGCTTCGCCCACGGTTAATCCTTTCGCGATTCCTTCGCGGGAAACGCGGCGGAGAGAATTCTTCAATTCGCTTGAGCCAACGGCATCTGCTGTTATCTCAAGTGCCTCGAGAATCGGCGTGCCGGAACGGATAAGCGAAGAGAAAACAGAAGCAAATCGCTGAAGGGAAATTCTCATCATCACTCCCTTAATCACGGGTAAACGATAAGTCAGTCTTTCGATAAGTCTCCGACCAAGCAAGGTTTTTCGCAAGAAAAACCAGGTACCGAAAACCATAAGAATAATAAAAGGTAGAATTAACCACATAAAATCTTTCAGAAAAAGGCCGATAGTAAAAACGATCCGTGAAAAGAGCGGCGGTTCAAGCCCGCCACCCAGAAAAGTCTCGGCAATCTTCGGCAGGGCAAACGAAATCATTAAAAATAGGACGCTAAAGGAAAGTCCGACCAAAATAATCGGGTAAACCAAGGTGCTTTTAATCCGATTCCTTAGAGCCCATTCTTTTTCGAGGTCTTTACTCAAGCGATCAAGAACCCCGTCTAAGTTACCCGAGGCCTCACCCGCCTTAATCAAGTTAACGTAGACACTTGAAAAATACTTGGGGTATTTAGTAAAAGTGGTGTAGAAAGGTTGACCTTTGGCCAGAGTATCCCGAACCTCAACAAGGAGCGACTTCATCACCGGCTTATCGAAATCAGCGATTAGAATATCAATCGCCCGGAAAAGGTCGGTGCCGACCCGAAGCATCAAGGCTAAGTATTTAGTCAGGAATACCTTATCTTCAATCGCGATCCGCTCGCCAAAAAGAGCAAGCCGTTTTTTCTTAACTTCCACGCCGCCGACAGCTTTAATCGAAACCGGCCGTAACCCCTGGGTCAACATCCAGTCAAGCACGGCTGAAGGATTCTGGGCCTCGATATTGCCTTCCACTATCTGGCCGTTGGGATGAGAGGCAATGTAGTAAAAGCGCATAAGTTTATTTTACTCCTGAATAACTCTTAAGACTTCTTCAATTGTGGTAATGCCGCGGCCAACCTTACGCAGGCCGTCTTCAAACATCGAACTCATTCCCTCTCGCCGGGCTTCGGCTTTTAAGTTATCGAGTGAAAAACTAGGATCAATGATTAATTTTCTGATTTCTTCGCTGACATAAAGTATTTCAAAAATGCCGAGCCGGCCGCTGTAACCAGTAAAATTATCAGCCGCACACCCTTTGCCGCGATAGAAACGAGCGGGTAAACAGGCCTCGATTTTTTCAGGCGTAAGTCCCACTTCGGTTAACTGCTCGCGGATAAGATTGAGGGTTGATTCATCGGGCTCATACGACTCAATGCAGTCAAGGTGGATCTTCCGAACCAGTCTCTGAGAAAGAATCGCGTTTAGGACGGCGGCCACCAAGAACGGCTGAATTTTCATATCAAAAAGACGAGGGACAGCTGTCGGAGCATCGTTTGTGTGAAGAGTTGAAAAAACGAGGTGCCCGGTTAATGATGCCTGAACTGCAATCTCGGCCGTTTCTGAATCGCGGATCTCACCAACCAGGATAATGTTAGGATCTTGGCGGAGAATGGCCCTTAAGCCACTGGCAAAAGTAATACCCGCCGCCGGATTAACCTGAGTCTGATTAATGTACTGGATGTTATACTCAATCGGATCTTCAATTGTGATGATATTTACTTCCGGCCGGTTCAGTACTCCTAAAACTGCGTAAAGTGTCGTAGTTTTACCAGAACCGGTCGGACCGCAAACCAAAACCATGCCGTAGCTTTTTTTAATATTCTCTTCAAGCGACTTAATCGTGTCGGGGAGCATGCCGAGCTCGGCAAAAGATAGAGGCTTGTTGGTTGCCGCAAGCAACCTCATCTCCACCTTCTCGCCTGAAAAAGTAGGCATCACGGCCACTCGAATATCAACCGTGTCGTTAGCGATCTGATAACGGAACCGGCCGTCCTGGGGTTTGTAGTGTTCGTCTATTTTTAATCCGGCGAGCAATTTAATTCTCGCCGCTATCGCCGGATGAATCTCTTTGGGAATTCTTAAAATCTCGTGAAGAATGCCGTCGATTCGATAACGGACTAAAATAAAACCTTCGAAAATCTCAAGGTGAATATCTGAGGCTCTTAAAGAAAGGGCGTAAGAAAGAATGTTATCGACGATAGCGACGATCGGAACATCTTCGGCTGCTTCGGCCCCGCTTTTTATCTTACCTCTAGTCGAGGCATTAATATTCTCTTCAATTACTTTTTTGAAATTCTCAGCCGTAAGCTGGCCATAAAGCGAAAAGGCTTTATTAAGATCCTCTTCCGAGGCTAGATAGGATCTAACTTTAGCCTTAAGATAATTTTCCAGAAACTGGGTGATATTTAAATCGCTCGGATCTTCCATCGCTACCGAGAGCAAGCCGTCTGGTTCCCGACCAAAAACCACCACCCTTTTTTGGCGGGCCAAGTCCTCGGGCAGAAGCTTAATAACGGCTGGATCAAGCTGTTTATCAGCGAGAGCCGCCGGGGCCACCCCCAAATAATTAGCGACAGCTTGGGCAATATAGTATCGG
>CAYNZK010000025.1:0-6052 GCA_964401665.1 uncultured Candidatus Saccharibacteria bacterium | reverse complement strand
AGTCCTTCGAGCTTCTGGTCTCAAAGGGGTTCGAAGAGGCCGCCCTGCTCCGCTTAAATAAGCGGATCGCGGCCATTTTCGAGGGGGTTTGATATGCCCAGTGCCCAGTATCGCTAAAAGCGGCTCCGCTATGAAGTGGGGGGATTCACTTCGTGGCCGGGGCCGCTTTGCTTTTCGGCAGGATTCGCCTTGAGTCCAAATAATCCTCGTCTTTTAAAATTTCAAAATCCTGGAAGACGAAAATAGCGGCGAGAAAAAGAAGAATCGAAGGGTAAAGGACAGCGCTCGCCACTTTTAAAATGAGATAGTTGAAAGAACCGTGGAGGAGGGTCGCGCCGATGATGCCGGTTAAGATTCGGCCCTTGGCCCAGTAGAAACCTAGAATAGCCGCGGCCAGAGCGTGAAGCAGGGTGGCGCCGATGCCTCGAAGCAGAGCCACCTCAATAATGGCCTCATTGCCGAAAAGATTGAGTACATTTTCTAAAGCGGCAAAACCAAGGGCAGCCGTTATCATATAAATCATCGCATCAACCCGTTCGTCAAAGTATTTATTTGGTCTGACGATGAGATAAACTATCCCGAACTTAACTAACTCCTCAATTAAAGCGAAGGGGAAAAGCAGGGGCGAGAGTTCGGGCGGCACGCCGGGTGCCGGGGGGAATTTTCTATCAATAAAATATTCGGGCAGAATCGCTAAAACGGCTGCTACGCCGCCAGCAATAAATAAGAGGAGAATCAATTTTTTCGGTTCAGGCTGACGCCAGTCTTCTCGGAGGAAAAAAATTAACCAGAAAAGGGCAGGAACGATGCCGAGGATTAGGGGCAGGCTGATTACCATTTCTCGATCATAAGGGGAGTTTTGGGTCGACCGGGGAGCCCTTGCCAGACCTCTTCAGTCACAAACGGCATAAAGGGGTGGAGCATTTTTAAAGATTCTTTAAGGATTTTGAGAAGCATTTCTTGGGCTGCCCCTTTTTCTTGAAGATTGCCTGAATTCAGGCGTCCTTTCGATTCCTCAATTATTTTATCGGCAAAAGTATGCCAGAAATAATGGTAAATCGTCTCGGCCGCATGGTGAAAACGGAAACTTTCAATATCTGTTGTTACTCTCTTTTTGATTTCCCCAAGTTGTTTTAGGTGGCGTTTATCGCTCGCGCTGTAACGTGAATTGGATTTTAATTTAGGGTCGTAATTTGTAATTACAAACCGGGAGGCATTCCAGATTTTAGTGGCGAAGTTGCGATAACCGCGGATTTTATCCTCGGAGATAATCGGATCGTTGCCAGGCAGACTGCCGATAGTGAGGGCCATTCGAACCGCATCGGTGCCGTAAATGTCGGCCACCCCGAGGGGATCGATCACATTGCCTTTGGACTTCGACATTTTTTGGCGATCTTTATCTCTGACCAACCCGTGAAGATAAACCACCTTAAAGGGAATTTTACCGGTGCGGTAAAGACTAAGCATAATCATTCGGGCCACCCAGAAAAAGAGAATGTCCCAGCCGGTTTCCATGACGTCGGTGGGGTAAAAAGTTTTATAGTCGCGAGATTTGGGGTAGCCGAGGGCAAGGAATGGCCATTGGCCTGAAGAAAACCAAGTATCGAAAACATCAGGATCTTGGGTCCAGCCACCTCGACATCGAGGACATTTTCCCTTCGGCGCTTTTAGTCCCATTCGCCAGTTTTCCGGTTCGCACCGACAGCGCCAGGCCGGAATTCGGATCCCCCAGATAATCTGTCTTGAGATATTCCAGTCGCGGATATTTTTGAGCCAATGAAGATAAACTTTTTTTAAACGTTCGGGATAAAACTTTATTTTACCAGCCTCCGCCGCTTTAACTGCCTCTTTGGCCAAGCCCTCCATTTTAATAAACCATTGGGGCAGAAGCAGGGGTTCAAGTACGCTTCCGCATTTATAGCAGGCGGCAACCGAGTGAACATAATTCTCGTCAGTCTTTTTGATAAGACCTTTTTTCTTAAGGTCTCCGACCACTTTTTTTCTGGCCTCAGCGACTTTTAGGCCTTTGTATGGTCCGGTTTTCTCGTTTAGCCGGCCGAGCTTATCAATTACTTGTCTTACTTCAAGCTCGTGGCGTAAACCAATTTCAAAGTCAGTTTGGTCGTGGGCCGGCGTAACCTTAACCACTCCAGTGCCAAAACGCGGATTAACCGCTTCGTCGGCGATTACTCTTAGCCTAATCGGTCCCGAGAGATCTTCGGCTTCGATCTCCTTACTAATATATTTTTGATAGCGTTTATCCTTCGGGTGAACCGCAACAGCCGTATCGCCGAATTTCGTCTCGGGCCGAACGGTCGCCAGAGTAAAAGGGCCATATTTAATGTAATAAAGGGGATCTTTTCGCTCGACATGGACGACCTCTAAATCCGAGAGGGCGGTTTGATGTTTAACGCACCAATTCACTAGTCTTCGCCCTCGGTAAACCAGCCCCTCTTTGTACATTTTGATAAATGTCTCCTGGGTTTTCTCGATAATATCCGGATCAAGCGTGAATTTTTCGCGGGACCAGTCGCAAGAAGCGCCTAAACTTCTTAATTGTCCATCCATTATTTTTTTGTTCTCTTGGGTAAAGCGCCACAAATCCTCCCAGAGTTTCTCCCGAGGAATTTTAAAGCGATTGCGCCCCTCCTTCTCTAATTTTTTGTCAAAGACAACTTGAGTTTCGAAGCCGGCGTGATCGGCGCCCGGGAGCCAGAGCGTTCTCCGGCCGCGCATGCGCCAGAATCGGATCATAATATCCTCCAAAGTTACAAAAAGAGCATGACCGATATGAAGCGAGCCGTTGGCATTCGGCGGCGGCATAATAATAGTGAATGGCCTGCCTTTCTTAGGTAATTTGTCCGGATTAAAAAAGCCGGACTTTTCCCAGCTTCGATAAATTTTCGGCTCTACTTTCTGGTGGTCGAATCTCGTCTCCATTAAGCTTATTATAACCCTAGAGGTTAAGATTCGCCTGAGCCACGGGGCGATATCTTTTATCCCTGAGGTGATTTAGATAGGCGGCCGCGCCAATCATGGCCGCGTTGTCAGTTGAATACTTAATTTCCGAAACAAAGAATTTTAGTCCCTGCTTGTGGCAGGCTCCTCGAAGGGCCCGGCGCAAGGGTTTGTTCGCCGCTACGCCACCGGCGAGAAGCAGTGATTTAGCCCCATAGTTCATCGCCGCTTTCATTGTTTTTGCGACTAGAACCTCAATTACCGCCTGCTGGAAAGAAGCCGCCACTTGTTTTTTACTGGCTCGAGGATGGCTGCGAAGATAGTAGAAAACCGAAGTTTTTAAGCCCGAAAAACTGAAGTCATAATTTTTCTGTTTAATCATCGGCCGAGGAAATTCAATTTTCGGTTTCACTCCGCCAGAGATTCGTTCGATCTCCGGTCCACCCGGATAGGGAAGCCCCAAGAGGCGAGCCACCTTATCATAGGCCTCGCCCACCGCATCGTCTCTCGTCTCGCCAATTTTTTTCCAGGAATCAATTTTTTCAAGCAAAAGAAGGATGGTGTGACCGCCGCTCACCACAAGTCCAATGGCCGGCGGGGGTATTTTTTCTTTAAGGCTTAAAAGGGGGCTGTAAAGATGGCCTTCGAGGTGATTGGCGCCGAGCAAGGGCTTTTTGTGTTTCTTGGCCAGATCTTTCGCAAAATTAATACCTGTCCAAAGAGCCGGCTCCAACCCTGGCCCCACTGTCACGGCGATAGCGTCGATATCTTGTATTTTGCCCGCCTCGTCTCGATGGCTCGTCGAGGCCGGGTATTTAATATCTAGTATCTGCTTGAGGACAATCGGAAGATTTTTTAGATGTTCGCGCTTTGCGAGAGAGGGCACCACGCCGCCAAAAGGACGGTGAACCGGGACTTGGGAAGAAATAATACTTTTTAAAACTTTAAAGCGGGGATGACGGAGGGTACCCGTTCCCTTAACAATAGCAATGGCGGTTTCATCGCAAGAAGTTTCAATCGCCAAAATCTTCATAAATAAATAAGTTATTTATGGCGGCCCCAGCGGGAATCGAACCCGCGTTTCCGCCTTGAAAGAGCGGCTTCCTAACCACTAGAAGATGGGGCCTGAACTCTTTTAGCATCCAATTGTAGTATAATAAGAACTGAATTAAAAGGTCGTTCTCTTAATTTGTATTTTTAAGTTTATCATGATTCCCATTTTATTTATCTGGAATGGTGCGGCTCTTTTTCTGGCCCGCGTTTTTCTCGGCATTCTTTTTCTGATTCACGGCTGGCCGAAGATTAAAGACTTGAAGGCTAACGGGGCTCAATTCGAAGGCCTGGGCTTTAGGCCCGGTATTTTCTGGGGCACAATTGTCGCCCTTTTGGAGTTTTTCGGCGGCATCGCCCTCATCCTTGGCTTTTTGACCCAGCCGATAGCTTTGTTTATCGCGATCGAAATGGTGGTAGCTGCTCTTTGGAAGCTCTCCAAAAACCAGCCATTTGTTAGCGGCTACGAGCTAGACTTGGCTCTGGCCTTTATGAGTTTTGTTCTTGCCACCTCTGGCGGCGGCATTTATGCCCTCGACAATCTCTGGCCCTTTATTTACTACTAATGCTTCGTTTTTTTGAGCTAGTTCCCGGCGCGCTATCTTGGCTGACGCTCGTCTTAATGGTGGTTGCCGCGCGGTTCCTCCCCACCGGCGCGGCCGTTTTTATTATTCTCTTCGATACCTACTGGCTTTTCAAAACTCTTTTTTTATCATTCCATCTTCGTTCTTCGTTTAAAAAAGTAAGAAAGAATTTGAAAATTAACTGGCTTGAACAGCTCGGCGGAGATTGGGGCCGGATCTATCATCTGGTTATCCTGCCGATGTCTCAAGAACCCTACGAAGTGGTTAAAGAAACCTTCGAGAGTTTGCGCCGGGCGAACTACCCTAAGAATAAATTTATTATCGTCTTGGCGCCGGAAGAACGGGGGGGCGAGCCAGCCAAAGAGGTGGCCCGAAGAATCGAAACCGAATTCGGCCAAGAGTTTTTCAAGTTTTTGGTTATCTATCATCCGGATGGATTGCCCAACGAAATCCCGGGCAAGGGTTCGAACCAGGCTTACGCCGCTCTAAAAGTTAAAACTGAAGTTATCGATCCATTAAAAATTCCCTATGAGGATATTCTCGTTTCGGTTTTTGATGTTGATACCCAGATTTTGCCGGACTATTTCGGTCGGCTCAGCCACTCTTTTTTAAACGCGCCTCACCCCCAGCGTTCAAGCTATCAGCCGGTTCCGCTTTTCAATAACAACATTTATGAGGCGCCGGTTTTTGCAAGAGTGGTGGCCCTCTCAGCCACTTTTTGGCATCTGATGCAGCAGTCGCGGCCCGAACGATTGACCACTTTTTCTTCTCACTCAATGCCGTTTAAGGCTTTGGTCGAGATTGGTTTTTGGCAGAAAAATGTGGTTTCGGAGGATTCGCGTATTTTTTGGCAGTGTTATCTTCACTACGACGGCGACTGGCGGGTGGTGCCGCTTTTTTATCCGGTTTCAATGGACGCCAATGTCGCCCCTACTTTTTGGCGGACGATGTGGAATATCTATCGTCAGCAGCGCCGTTGGGGCTGGGGAGTCGAAAACCTGCCCTATACTTTTTACGGTTTTTCAAGAAACAGAAGGATTCCTTTGAGCAAAAAAATTTACTGGACTTTTAATACCATCGAGGCTTTTCATTCTTGGGCCACTAATGCCATTTTAATTTTTGCTCTAGGCTGGCTGCCGCTCTTTTTAGGGGGAGAGGAATTTAACTACACTCTCTTGTCTTTTAGTTTGCCGGAGATAACCAGATTTATTTTAACCTTGGCCAGTATTGGTATCGTGAGCTCGGCTATTTTGGGCATTATTCTTTTGCCGCCTAAACCGGATTGGTTTAAGGCGAGACACTATTTTCTTTACCTCATCCAGTGGGCCTTAATGCCCTTGACTTTGATTATTTTCGGCGCCATCCCGGCCCTTGAATCTCAAACTCGGTTGATGCTCGGCGGCCGCTTCAGGCTGGGCTTTTGGGTCACGCCTAAAATGAGACTGAGTAAACCAGAAACT
>CAYNZK010000024.1:0-6809 GCA_964401665.1 uncultured Candidatus Saccharibacteria bacterium | reverse complement strand
CCCAAACTTCCATCTCGCCGAACCGCTGGCCGCCAAGTTGGGCCTTACCGCCCAGGGGCTGTTGGGTAATTAGAGAGTAGGGACCGATCGAGCGCATATGAATCTTATCAGCCACCAAGTGATTAAGCTTCATCATATAAATGACGCCAACGGCCACTTTCCGATCCAAGGGCTTGCCGGTCCGACCATCGTAAAGAGTGACTCGACCTTCTTCGGCGAGCCCGGCTCTTTTAAGCTCGGCTTTAATCTCAGCTTCTGTGGCTCCGGCAAAAACCGGGCTGATAGCCCGATAGCCCAGGCGGCTCGCAGCCCAACCAAGATGAGCTTCGAAAATCTGCCCCAAATTCATTCTCGAAATCACCCCCAAAGGATTTAAGATAATATCGACCGGTGTGCCATCTTCGAGATAGGGCATATCTTCAATTGGTCTTACCTGCGAAACTACCCCCTTATTGCCATGACGACCAGCCATTTTATCGCCCGCCTGGATATTCCGCATAGTGGCAATCTGGATATAAATTCGGGAGATCACACCGGGGTCTAATTTGTCTCCTCTCTCTCTCGAAAAAACCTTCACTCCGACTACTCGGCCATACTTACCGTAGGGCAATTCCAAAGAAGTATCTTTGACATCCCTCGCCTTCTCGCCAAAAACCGCCCGAAGCAATCTCTCTTCGGGCGTTAGCTCACTTTCTCCTTTAGGCGAGATCTTGCCGACCAATATGTCGCCGCCTCTCACTTCGGCCCCGATTCTAATAATCCCCTCTTCATCAAGATTGCGTAACTTATCTTCAGAAATATTAGGAATATCCGGCGTGGTCAACTCCACCCCCAATTTAGTATCTCGGATATCAACCGAGTACTCCTCAATGTGGATCGAATTATAATGACCGTCGCGCTTAACCCGTTCCGAAAGGATAATGGCATCTTCAAAATTGGCTCCCTCCCAAGGCATGAAGGCAACGAGCAGATTCTGGCCCAGGGCTAATACTCCTTTATCGGTTGACTGGCCGTCGGCCAAAACCTGACCGGCTTTAACTTTATCGCCCTTTTTCACTAAGGGCCTATGGGTAATCGCCATATATTGGTTCGACATCTTAAACTTATCGAGTGGGAGATCATATTTCTTGCCCGCCGAAGATTTAACCACAATATGAGCCGCATCAACTTCAGAAACCTCACCATCGATAGGAGAAATGACGAGTCGACCCGAATCCCGAGCTAACTTTTCTTCGACGCCAGTGGCGACAAGCGGCGCTTCGGGTCTCACGCTCGGCACAGCCTGCCGCTGCATATTAGAAGCCATTAAGGCCCTGGTGGCATCAGTGTGTTCTAGAAAAGGCACCAAAGAAGTGGCCACGCTCACCAATTGATGAGGCGCTACGTCAATAAGATCAACCTCCTTGGAAGCGCAAGTCGAAGGTTCGCCATTAACTCTGGCCCCCACCCGGTCGCCGATAATTGCCTCTCGTTTATCAATAGCCGTGTTCGCCTCAGCGATCTTATATTTTTCCTCCTCTTTAGCATCAAGCCAGACAACTTCCCTAGTCAATTTCCCTTTTTGCACTTTCAGGTAGGGCGTAATGATAAAACCGTAGTCATTCACCTCAGCAAAACTGGCCAGGTGGTTAACCAGACCGATGTTTTGACCCTCCGGAGTTTGAATGGGGCAAATTCGGCTGTAGTAAGAGCGGTGGACATCCCTCACTTCCATGCCGGCTCTTTCCCGCGTCAGTCCGCCGGGACCCAAAGCGGTAAGCCTTCGTTTGTGCTCAAGCTCATCCAAGGGGTTGACTTGGCTTAAAAATTGGGAAAGTTGAGATGAAGCGAAGAACTCGCGAACGACGGCGACAAGCAACCGGGGGTTGACGAGCTGAGCCGGAGTCAGCTCTTCGGCCTCTGTTGTCGACATCCTGTCCTGAATAGTCCGACGCAACCTAGTGAAGCCGACTCGCAATCTGGCCTCTAAGAGTTCACCGACAGATCTCACCCGGCGATTGCCCAAGTGATCAATATCATCGTCTTCGGCTCTGGGGTCTTTATTCAAACGGACAATTTCCCGAATCACGGCCAGAAAATCTTGAACTTCCAGTAAGCGGCTCGACGACTTCGGGTCGAGCTCCAATCTCTGATTCAGCTTGAATCGGCCAACGGCTGAAAGATCATAACGATCGGGGTGGAAAAACATTGAATCGATTAGACGCTTAGCGTCTTCAGCACTTGCCAAATCGCCTGGCCTGATGCGGCGATAAATTTCTAAATACGCCTCGGGAAGATTGGTTACCGGATCCTCGTTCAGGGTGGCTTCGATTTCCCGGCCAAGGGCTTTTTCAATCTCCTCTCGCATCAGGCCGAAAACTCGAAGTAGAACCGTGGCCGGCACTTTTCGGTGACGATCAATTTTAATCCCGATCGAACCGGCGACGTCAGTTTCAAACTCGAGCCACGCCCCTCGGGCGGGAATAATTTTAGCGCCAAAAAGTCTTCGTCCTCGAACCGTTTCGCTAATAAAGTAGACTCCGGGCGATCGAACCAGCTGGGAGATGACCACTCGTTCAACGCCGTTAATAATGAAGGTTCCCCGTCCCGTCATCACCGGAAAATCGCCAAGGTAAACTTCCTGCTCCTTCTCTCTGTTTTTTTTGGTCGTGGCCTCCTTATTGACCAGCCTAACCTTAGCCCTTAAAGAAGCTTCGTAGGTAATACCTTTGAATCTCGATTCTTCTTCAGTGTATTTCGGCTCATCAAAATAATAATCAAGAAAGTGGAGCTCAAATTTTTTATCAGAATAATCCCGGATCGGTGAAAACTCGTTAAATAAATCTCTCAGACCTTTATCCCTAAACCATTCGTAAGACTTCGTTTGGATCAAGGCCAAATCGGGCTGTTTAGTAAACGCCCCGGGGTGAGAAGAAAAAATCTTTGTTTCGGTTTCAGGCATCAAAAGAAAAAGGCCGGTTAAAACGGTTTACTAAATCAAACTTATTCGCCTAGATATTTAATAATATTTTGGTTGTGTTCGTCAAGGGTTTTGGAAAAAATCGTTTTATCGGTTTTGGGATCGGAGAGATAGTACCAATAAGGAGATCGAACCGGGTTCAAACTCGCCAAAATCGCATCGAGCCCGGGGTTAGCAATCGGTCCGGGAGGCAAACCGCGATAAAGATAAGTGTTGTAGGGTGAGTCAATCTGCTTGTCCGCTTCGCTAATCGGCAGACAGGGATCTCTATCTTTCGAATAACAAATCGACCAGTCAACTTGAAGCGGCACGTCGCTCCGGAGTCGCTTCCAAATAATACCGGAAATTAGCTTCCTGTCAGCTGGATCAGATACTTCTTTTTCAATAAGCGAGGCAACAATTATGGCTTGCTTGAGTTCGGTTTCGGTTATTTCCGGCGGAATGACCGGTTTAACTTTGGCCTCAAAGTTCATCTCAAATTTAGCTCTCACCTCTTCTAAGGATGAAGGGGCAAAAAATTCATAAGTGTCTGGAAAAAGATATCCCTCAAGCCCCTGATCCAGCTCCTCGTCCCGGATCACTTTTTTTTCCTTTAAAAGGGCGTTGATCTCACCGAGCGTCATCCCTTCCGGAATAGTTACCTCAACCGTCCTTCTGTCGAATAAAAGTTGGGGAATAAATGGAGTGCCCAAAACTACTAGGGGGATGGAGACGAGACCCACCACAACCCCGATGATTAAAAGAACTGGCCGCATCAAAAACCCCCTTTTCTTAACACAACGCCCTGAAGAATACCGAGTAAAATCAGGGAAGTCAAGAGATTGGAGCCGCCGTAACTTACGAGGGGGAGGCCTATCCCGATGACTGGCAGGAGCCCCAAGACTGAACCGAGATTAATCACGAAATGGAGCAGTAAAAAAATCACTATTCCGAGAGAGAGAAACCTCCCGAAGTTATTGGGACTCTTTAATCCCAACTGCAGAACCCGATAAATCAAAAGAAGAAAGGCGGCCAGAAGAATAATCCCACCCAAGACTCCCCACTCCTCGACAAAAGCGGCGAAGATAAAATCAGTCTGGGCGGCCGGTAAAAATCCGAGTTGAACTTGGGTCCCTTGGCCGAATCCCTTGCCGAAAAATCCAGCTGAACCAATAGCAATTTTTGATTGGAAAACGCTATAGTTAACGCCCAGAGGATCCTCGCTTGGCTTAAAAAGACCGGCAATCCTGTCCTTCTGGTAGTCAGCGAGGAACGAATGCCATCCCCAAACACCTAAAAGAAGAGCAATGGTAATAGCGATAAGTAAATATCGTAGAGGGAGACCGGAAACCAAAAGATAACCGAACCAGATACCGAACAAGACCAAAGTGGTACCCAAATCCGGTTGAATTAGAACAAGGAGGGCGGGAATAATAAAATAAATAAACGAGGCGACGATAACTTTCACTCTCGCGATAGCTACGTGCCGAACAGCGAAGAAACTCGAAAAAAGAATGATAAAAGCCGCCTTCATAAACTCAGCCGGCTGAAGTTGGATGGGCCCCAACACCAACCAACTCCTAGCTCCATGAATAACGGGAGCAACGAAATAAGTAACGGCAAGCAAAATTAAGACGAAAAAGTAGATACCTAAGATTAACCAACGGTAATTAAAAATCGCTCTTAGGTTCGTGAGGGCCAAACCAAAAAAGAAGATGAGTCCGACGAGAACCCAAACCAGTTGACGAACAAAAAGCGACTGATCCCCGGAAGCCAGAGTAATAAGGCCGACGGCCTCGAGAAGCAGCACCATCGCTACGAGAGTTGAGTCTGGGCGAGCTAATATTCTCATTGCAGCGCCTCCTCCCAGAATATTTTAGTTTCAAGTTCTGATAGAGGGGGAATTTTCCCTGATAGAGGCAGGGGCAAGAAAACAGTAAATTGTTTTTCGCTGAAGGCCCCGACATTGCTTATCAGCGAACTTGAAGCGGCAATAATTTCCTCTTCTTTGTTTAAAATGATGGTCACCAATCGGAGTTCGGGTGAAGCCGAGGCAGAGTTATTAACCAACTTACCCGATACCTTAAATCGGCTGCCCTCAACAATGGTTATCGGCTCTTCAACCCTGAGCTGGTAAGAGGCCAGGATGGGACTTAAATTCCAGCCTAAACTAGAGATAAGAAGGTTCACCCGACTTAGATCATCCGGATCAGTTTCGATTCTCGGCACGACTAAATATTTAATTTGGCCCGCTCCGATAAATGATTTGCCCTGAAATTCACCCAGCTGCCCGCCAACCTTGCTCGAAACTTCAAAGCGGTAAGAGAAAAAGGCGCTATAATCGGGGCTGGGGTTTGTAATCTCGGCCACTAGCGTTATTTGATTTTCGCCGACCGGGATGACTTGAACCGGCCGCTGTTCTAATGAAAGACCCCTAACCTCACAGGGAATACAGGGACCGCCGCAATCAACTTCTGATTCTTCCTGATTAAGCCGATTATCAAAACAACTTGGCTCTGGCCGAAAGAAAAAATAATAGATACCAAAACCGATGGCTCCCAGAATTGATAAGTACAGTAACCCGAACCCCAGACGCTTAGAGAATCTTTCCACTATAAAGAATTATAGCAAAAAAATTCCCGTTGAAATCCCGGCGAGACCTACTTTCCCCGAAATCGAGTATCATCGGCGCTTCGCGCTTTCACTTCCGTGTTCGGAATGGGAACGGGTGGGACACGTGAAACTAAGTCACCGGGAATTCAACGGGAATTTTTTTAATGGACAATCGTCTTTTCAGCGACCAGTTTCTTGATCTTTTTATTTTCGGTCTATTAGTACTCCTTGGCTAAAATCCTTGCGGATCTTACACCTAGAGCCTATCAACCCGCCTCCGCTCTTGCGAGCTTTGGCGAGGTTCGCCTTTCGGCGACCTGGTCATCTTCCAGGGACCTACACCTAATCTTGGGATGGGCTTCGCACTTAGATGCTTTCAGCGCTTATCCCTGCCGAACATAGCTACCCGGCGCTTCAGCTGGTGCCAAAGCCGGTAGACCAGAGGTTCGTTCAACCCGGTCCTCTCGTCACGTTTATCCCCTATTTCTAGAGGCGCAGACTATACCTTCACCCTCTCTTTATAAAAGAGGAGGGGGCGGCGTATTACCTGTTCGACCTAAAGTCAAACAAGTCCGCCTTCTTTAACTTTTTTAGTTCAAGAAGGCTGAGTCGTTACGGGGTCAAACCTAAAGCTATTAACAATTCTTCTTTGCTGCGTTTCCTTTTTGTGGTGTAATTCTCGTTCTGGATAGAAATAATATTAGCAGCCAATCTTCTTAAGTCTCTCTCGCTTAAATGCGGCCGCTGGAGAATCCTTACCGAGCCTAACAATGATTTCGCCTGTACGCTTTTAAATCTAATGTAGGGCGAAAGCAACTTAAGTATTCTTTCTATCTGTCCGTAGCCGTTGATTCTTAGCTCGGTTATCCCATCATTCCGTTTTGAGATGTAACCGATACCGAGAACCTGCTGAATCCAGAAAAGAGATTTATCATGACGAGAATCTTGATAGAAACAGATAGTAGCCATGAAACGCTTCCGGGAAATGTTCCCGTCTTTACGTTTCTTGATCTGCAACATCAAGCTCCCGTCGCCATCAAGAAAACCAGCAATGTAAGCTAAACCAACTTTAGATCGACTTCCCACGGTATTACCTTTTAGCCTTCTGGTCCTCAAGTAAGTTTACCATATTTGGCGGACCGAGGCCAAATACTTCCCAGTACTAACCAGAAAAGCTAGGAAGGCTCCACCGTTATGAGCCGCGTTGTCATTACGGATTTCTCCGTAAAGTAGCAATTTCTTACTAGGGTCGACTTCC
>CAYNZK010000023.1:1731-7025 GCA_964401665.1 uncultured Candidatus Saccharibacteria bacterium | reverse complement strand
AGGCCGAATCGTTCAGCGCCCTCGATCATCATAATGGTCGCATTTGGCACATCTACGCCGACCTCAACCACCGAAGTGGTAACAAGAACGTCAATTCTATCGGTTTTATCCGCCGAAGCCTTAGCGAAGGCGGACATAATTTTCTCCTTTTCCGCGCTTTTTAACTTACCGTGGAGCATCGCCACTTTAAGATCGGGGAAAACTTGATTCGCTAGTTTTTCGTATTCTTCCTTCACCGCCCTAACTTCGTTCCAAGATGTTCCTTCAATTTTTTCGATGCGCGGGCAGATGACGAATACTTGCCGACCGCGCCTGACCTGCCCTCGGATAAAAGCATAGGCCTTAGCCCGATTTTCCGGCGCCACAATTTTGGTAATGATATTTTTCCTTCCCTTCGGCAGTTCTTTAATAATTGATAAATCAAGATTGCCGAAAATGGTCATGGTCAGGGTTCTGGGAATCGGCGTAGCTGACATGCTCAAAAAATGAGGAGCAAGGCGAGCGTCTCGGAGGAGGAGAGCGCGCTGTTTAACCCCGAAACGGTGTTGCTCGTCGACAACGACCAAGCCCAAGTTTTGGAACCCGACTCCTTTCTGAATCAGGGCGTGGGTGCCAACTAAGATTTTTACCCTGCCCGCCGCTACTGCTTTCAGGAATTTTTGTTTGGTGATTTTCGTCTCAAGCTCGTCGCCGTAAAAAACCTTCGTTTCTTTAGCCACCAGAAGGCCGATGCCGCCATCAAAGTTTTTGAAAAATTTGGTAAGGGTCTGGAAATGCTGGCGGGCCAGAATCTCGGTTGGGGCCATAAAAACAGCCTGGAGATTGTTCGGCGCTCGTGCCGCAACTAAAGCGGCGATGCCGGCGACAATGGTTTTACCTGAACCGACATCGCCTTGAAGCAGGCGGTTCATCGGGTGGGCTTCGGCTAAATCCTGGAGGATCTCCCAGAGCGCCTTTTTCTGAGAAGGGGTCAACTCAAAGGGCAGGGTCGCAAGCGTGACTTTAACTTCTTCGAGATCGCATTTGATAATTGGCGCCCGCTCTTTTTTAAGCGTCGCTTTCTCCTCCGCATTTTTCAGTTGGAGCAAAAAAAGGTCTTGGAAGGAAAATCTTTTTTTGGCTTGATTGGCCTCGTTAGCCTTTTGGGGCAGATGGATTTGCCGAAGGGCGGTATTAATCTCGGGCAATTTTAATTCTTCAAGAATATCTGCTGGAATAAATTCTGGGATTTTTTCCAACGATTCTAAAATCGGTTTAATTAGGTAACGGATTCCTTTTGAGGTTAGGCCTTTGGTCTCGGGGTAGATCGGAACGAGTCGGGCAGTATGATTTGCCTCTTTTTTAATCCCCAAAATTTCGTAATTGGGGTTTTGTAAAATAAGCTCATTTTGATAGGGAACGGTCTTACCGGCGAGGCTGACTAATTTCCCTTTTTGAAGCGAGTGTCTGATATATGGTTGGTTGAACCAGAGCGCTCGGATCGAGCCGGTTTCGTCCGAAATCAAGGCCTCGGTGATAAAAATTTTTTTGCGCGGCGTTCGTCTGAGGCTAGTTTTAATAATTTCGCCTTGAATAGTCTTTTCGTCTCCGGGTCGAAGTCCGGCAATCGGCGAAATTTCCCGCCAGTCCTCGTAGCGGTAAGGAAAATGCCAGAGTAAATCTTTGACCGTCTTTAAGCCGAGCTTTTGGAACTTAGTTAAGAAACGCCGCTGGATGCGGGGGATAGTCTCAAGTGGCGTTTCGAGGGTTAATTCAGCCATTAATTATATTTTACGCGTTAATCAGCCGGGCATCTATAAGTTCGATTTTTCTGTGTGATATAAGAAGCATTAAAATTATTCGGAGCCGCGATCTACTGGGCCGAAGGGAACAAAAATAATCAATTCCGCGTTACTAATTCTGATCCTTATTTAATCGCTTTTATGGTTAGCTGGTTCAAGTTGTTTTTTGGCGCAGAGCCGAGCCAAATGAAGGCGGGTCTTAATATTTATCCTCAGCAGGACGAGAAAGAGATAAAGAAATTTTGGTCAGAAATTACTGGCATCCCAATTAATAATTTCTGTAAAAGCTTTGTGAAGCCGCCGAATAAAGGATATAAAAAGAACAATCTTTATTACGGTACTATAAGAATTACCGTTCCCAGAGGTACAGATTGGAGGCACAAAACGTTTGGTTGGGTTCAGGCGACGTTGCAAGACGTGGCTCCGGGTGTAGAATTTACGCAGAGGCGTTGGGCGAAACTCACCGAAGTATCACGCGCCGTTAACATCCGCCCATAGCTCAATCGGCAGAGCAGGGGACTCTTAATCCCAAGGTTTCAGGTTCGACTCCTGATGGGCGGACCACCATGTTTGCCCTCGTGGTGAAATGGATATCACATTTGCCTTCGGAGCAAAGGTTCCGGGTTCGAATCCTGGCGAGGGTACAAAATATAAGCTTCTCCTATGGACAAGTTTAAGATCCCAGAAGAAGTCAGGAGGGTTATTACCATTTTAACGAAGGGCGGTTTTCAGGCTTACATTGTTGGCGGGTGCGTTCGCGATTTAATTTTAAGCCGGGAGCCCCAGGACTGGGATATTACCACTGACGCTAAACCCGAAGAGATTCAGCGCCTTTTCCCGGACAGTATTTACGAAAACGAGTTTGGGACCGTGGCTGTCAAGACGGGCTCGACTGATTCCAGATTGGCCATTATCGAGGTGACTACTTTCCGGAAAGAAGAACGATACTCTGATTTTCGTCACCCGGATAAGATCGAGTTCGCGGGGACGATCGAGGAGGATTTAGCTCGGCGCGATTTTACGATTAACGCGCTTGCCTTGAGCGCAATCGAAGGGATGGCGGATAAAATCATCGATCCTTTCGATGGCCAAATTGATTTAAAAAAGAAGCTGATCCGGGCCGTGGGAGACCCTGAAGAGCGGTTTCGAGAAGACGCCCTGCGTCTTATGAGGGCAGTTAGGTTCTCGGCTGAACTCGGATTTAAAATCGAAGAAAAGACCGCTTTGGCGATCAAAGAATCAGCCGGCAGGCTTAAACACATTGCCCAAGAGCGGATTAGGGACGAGTTTGTAAAAATTATAATGAGCCCCAATGGCGGTCCTTACCTCGGTATTATCGAGCTCGAGGGTTTTGGTCTCTTAAAGTATTTTCTGCCGGAACTACGGGAGGGCATCGGGGTTAATCAAGCCAAGCATCATATTTATACCGTCTGGGAGCATAATCTTTTGTCTTTGGATTATGCCAGCCGCAAAAACTACTCTTTAGAAGTGCGTTTGGGCTCTCTGCTTCACGATGTGGCGAAACCTAGGGCTAAAAGAGGCGAGGGTGAGGAAGCCACTTTTTATAACCACGAGGTGGTTGGCGCTAAAATGACTCGGGCCGCTCTCGAGCGACTTCATTTTCCTAATAAAGTTATTGATAAGGTGGTTCATCTCGTCCGCTGGCATCTTTTCTATTACAACGTCGGCGAGGTGACCGAAGCCGGGGTGAGACGCTTTATCAGCCGGGTCGGGCTTGAACACATCGATGACCTCTTAAAAGTGCGCGAGGCTGATCGGATTGGTTCTGGCGTGCCCAAAGCCTTTCCTTATAAACTGCGCCATTTGCAATTTATGATCGAAAAGGTCCGAACTGACCCGATCAGTCCCAAGATGCTGGCCTTAAAAGGCGACGAGGTAATGGAGATTCTGGGTATTGCTCCTGGGCCTCGGGTCGGTTGGATTTTGGCCATTCTCCTTGAGGAGGTGCTTGATGATCCGACCCGTAATAAGCGGCAGTATCTAGTATCTAGAACTAAGAATCTAGGGGATCTCAAGGATGAAGAGCTGAAAAAAATTGCTGAGAAGGCAAAAGAGCGGAAGGAAGAGTTCGAGTCAGGCGTAGAGGAGGAGATTAAACGTAGGCATCGGGTATCGTAGCATTTTGATTAGTCCAGTCGAACAGGCTAGAATTTAATGGTTCGAGCGAGCCGTAGTATACCGGCAGTACGTGCGCTTCGGGGCTAAAGGCCGTGGTCGGGGTGTAGTATATCGGCAGTACGCACGCTTCGGGTGCGTGAAGGCCGAGTTCGATTCTCGGCACCCCGACCACGGCCCTTAACGGGAATTCTTCTCTCGGCGAAGCCGAAGAGTTAAAGAATTCACTGGAATTTCGCCGAAGCGAAATTGTAAAGACCGGGCTCAATTCCCGGCTAGTGATATTTACCCCATAATCTCGTCTTTATAATGAGGCCCGAAGAGGAATTCTGACCGTTCTTTTTTGCCACTCGAATAATTGAATGCTATATTCTAAAAGCTTTTGAAGCCATGATTAAGATTTACCAGAAGACAATAAAAGACAAGGGGTTGCGGGAGATCGATGGTTTTCGGGTCGGTTCTTGGCTATATCTCGAGAAACCGACTGAGGCGGAAATAGAACAAGTGGCGGACCTCTTAAAATTAAAAGCCTCCCTTTTAAGGGACGCCTTAGACGTCCATGAGGTACCGCGAATCGAGGTTGCCAAGGACGCGGTTTATATTTTCACCCGGGTTCCTTACGCCGAGGGCAACCAGACGATTACCGTCCCGCTTTTGATTATTCTAGGCGAGAATTTCCTGGTAACGGTTTCGGAAAGGGCCGTACCGCTTTTCGACGATTTTATTCATTCAAAAATCGAATTTTTTACTACTCAAAAGACCAAGTTTTTCATCCAACTTTTTTCCCGGATTATTCAACTTTACAACGAGCACCTGACGAACATTGGTCGGCGGGTAAGAGGCGGCGGTCCGAGGCTTGAGAACATTACCAACCGCGACGTTGTTCAGCTTGTTGCTTTTGAGGGGGTATTAAATGATTTTATCTCAGCCCTTTTACCAACAAGCACCATTCTTCGGAATCTACTTTCAGGCAAATCCTTGAAGCTTTACGAAGAAGATCGGGAGCTGGTTGAGGATTTACTTTTGGGGAGCGAGCAGTTAATCGAGTCTTGCCAGTTGAATCTGCGAACAATCGTTAATATTCGGGAGGCTTCGTCCGTGATTATGACGAATAACCTGAATCGGGTGATTAAACTCCTTACAGCCCTCACGGTCATTTTAAGCGTACCGACGATGATCGCCAGTCTTTACGGTATGAACGTGTCCTTGCCCGGAGCTGATGAGCCCCGAGCCTTTCTTTTTGTGATTATGGCCACGGCTTTAATCTCCGCCATTCTTTTTATCGTCTTTATTAAAAATCGTTGGCTTTAAAACAGGAATTAGGATTTAGGAACTAGAGACACAAGAATGAAGGCAGCGGTAGTTAGCGAGGACCCT
>CAYNZK010000023.1:0-1631 GCA_964401665.1 uncultured Candidatus Saccharibacteria bacterium | reverse complement strand
TTGGAGTGGCTTTTAATAACAGCACCGAGTCTTCGGACCATCTGATTTTGAAAGAAGAGAGCCTAATTAAAGTCAAGATTGCCCGAGGTCCAGCCATGGTTTATGCTGATAATTGGGAAGATTCGATTGAGATTGGCGAGGGCGACGAAATCGTTATCCAAAAAGCCGCCGAAACCGCTAAGATTGTCACGGTCGGCTAGATCCGGGCCCGTAGTTAAACGGTAGAATAGCGCATTCGCATTGCGCAGGTGGGGGTTCAATTCCCCCCGGGTCCACCAAACTTGAATACCCCGAGCGATAAAAGATTTCTTACCCTGGCCGCGCTTTTTATAACGGTTGTCGTTTTTGCGATTTACAGTCCGGCCCTCAAAAACGGTTTTGTTTATGACGACGAAGCCCTCATCGTCAATAATTCCCAAGTCACTTCCTTAAAAAATATTCCCCAAGCCTTTACTTCCTGTATCTGGGGGCCGCATCTCGAGACCTGTAAGGATAGAACCAACTATTACCGACCGCTCCACACTCTATCGGTAATGTTCACTTATGCGATTTCGGCCAAACCCTGGGCATTCCACCTGGCAAACATTATCTATTACATTATCTTTAGTTTTCTTGTCCTCTTCCTGCTTCTGAAGTTAACCCGGGATAGATTGGCGGCGATTCTTGGGGGAGGGCTGTTTTTGCTTCATCCGGTTCACGCCGAACCGGTAATGTGGATCTCGGCCCTACCAGAACTACTTTTTGGTATTTTCGCTATCACCACCTTTCTGTTTTACGTTTCCAACAACTCGAATTCGAGAAGTTGGGTTACCGCTATCTTCTTCTTTCTAGCTCTCCTCGCCAAAGAAACCGCGTTGGCTCTGCTTATCGTTATTCCCGTCTATGATTATCTCTGGCGAGACCTGAAATTAAGGAGATATCTTCTTTTTATCATCCCCACCCTTCTTTATGCCGTTTTGCGCTTCAGCGTTATCGGATTTGGTAAAGAAATTCCTTTTGATTTTCGCATCACATTTTTCGATAAACTTCGAGCCGCGATTCTGGCTTTTGGAATGTACTTTAAAAAGATTTTCATTCCCGGGCCGTTAAGTCCACTGACGGCGATTGGGCTGCCGGATACAAAGGTTATCGCCGCTTTAATAATTTTAGTCTTCCTCGTTGGTCTTACCGCCTGGGCGATTATGAAAAAAAAGAAATTTTTAGGCTTCGGGCTTTCCCTTTATCTCGCCTTTTTATTGCCGCCGCTTGGAGCCGTCTTTTTTTCGCTCGTAAAAGGCGATTTTGCGATCGCCGATCGCTATCTATCCCTGCCGATTTTAGGAGTGGCTTTGCTTTTCGGCCGCTATGCCTCGAACTGGTTCAGGTCGCCGAGAAGAACCCAGCGAGCAAGGCTTGCCGCAGCTGCGGCCCTCCTTATTCTCGGCTCCCTTTTTGTTCGGGAGGATTACCAAAGTAAGAATATTTGGCGTTCGAATAAAGATCTCTACGAGCATATTTACCGAGCGAATTCAGCGGTGGCCGCTGACCCCACCACTTTTAATTTAGCCCTAATTTATGAGAACGAGGGTGATGTTGCTCAGGCCGAAAAACTTTATCGAGCTATTATCTCCCGAAGTGATGCCCTGCCGCTT
>CAYNZK010000022.1:3479-7060 GCA_964401665.1 uncultured Candidatus Saccharibacteria bacterium | reverse complement strand
ACCGTGGATTTAAAAGCATTAGTTCAAACTGTTAATCAGATTGCCGAAGAAAAAGGCATTGAATCGAATAAAGTTTTCGAGGCGATTGAGGATGCCTTAGCCGCCGCTTACCGCAAAGAATCAGGCAACCGAGCTTTAGTAGTTCGGGTTAAACTTGAACCTAAAACCGGCGAAGTTCTATTTTACCAAGTTAAAGAAGTGGTTGATGAGAATTCAGTTCGATTTATTGACGAAGAGGCGGTCGTCGAAACTACTGAAGCAGCCGAGACCGAGGAGGAAAAACTCCCCCGGTACAACCCTGACCGCCATCTCCTAATTAAGGAAGCCCGGGAGATAAAAAGCGATGCTAAAGTGGGTGATCAATTAACTTTTCCCCTGGTTCAAGAAAATGATTTTGGTCGAATTGCGGCCCAGACCGCCAAGCAGGTTATTCTTCAGCGTTTGCGTGAGGCTGAGCGGGACTCGATTATGGCCGAATTTAAAGATAAAGAAGGCACGATCGTAAGCGGTATTGTTCAGCGTTTTGAAAGGGGTAATATCTATGTTGATTTAGGCCGGACGAACGGCATTATGTTTGCCAATGAATCAATTCCCGGCGAGCATTACCGGGCTGGCGAGCGACTCCGGTTTTATGTCTTAGCGGTTCAATCTGAGACCAGAATTCCGGGTATTATTCTTTCCCGGGCTCATCCACGGTTTGTGGCTAAACTTTTTGAAATGGAAATTCCGGAGATGGCTGAAAACATTGTGGAGATTAAGGCCATCGCTAGGGAACCGGGTTCACGGACCAAAGTGGCGGTTGCCTCAAACCTACCGGAGATTGATCCGGTTGGTTCCTGCGTTGGTCAGCGAGGAACGAGGATTATGGCGATTTCAAATGAACTGGGACAGGAGAAATTAGATGTTGTTCCCTGGTCGGAAAAACCCGAGGAGTTTATCGCTAATAGCCTGAATCCGGCTAAAGTCAGATCAGTGGAAATCACCGGTAATCGGGAAGCTAAGGTGCTCGTGGCCGACGATCAGTTGAGCCTCGCCATTGGTCGGGGCGGCCAGAACGTTCGCTTGGCCGCTAAACTGACCGGCTGGAAAATTGATGTCCGATCTGAAGTAAGGCCCGAAGAAAAACTAGAGGGCGGCGTGGCTGAAGTAATTGAAGCTAAAAACAGCGAGGCCGAAGGAGGGGGGAAAGAAGTTGAACTAAAAGAAGTTGAACCAGAAGAGAAGCCAGTTTACCATAAACCAGTTGCGGATGACGACGAATAACCCATGATGCTTTTATTCCCCATAGGATCTGCCATCATTGCTATTCTTTTTGCCTTTTGGCTGACTTTTCGGATTAACCGTTATCCCCAAGGGGAAGGGAAAATGGTTGAAGTGGCCCAGGCTATTCAGGTGGGAGCCAGGGCTTATTTAAACCGCCAATATCGAACCGTTGCTCTCGTAGCTTTGGCTATTGCCGTTTTGATCGGCTTCTTTCTTAATTTAGTAACGATGGCCGGTTTTCTCGTTGGGGCCATAGCCTCGGCCTTAGCCGGATACGTTGGGATGAATGTCGCGGTTCGAGCCAATGTCCGGACCGCGGAGGCGGCTAAATCAGGTCTCAATCAGGCTTTCAAAGTAGCTTTTGAAGGAGGAACAGTCACCGGACTTTTGGTTGTCGGCCTCGCCTTGCTTTCGGTTTCAGTATTTTACGCCGTGACCAGAGATGTTGTGGCTCTCGTTGGTCTTGGGTTTGGCGGCAGCTTAATCTCGGTTTTTGCCAGGCTTGGCGGCGGCATTTTTACCAAAGGCGCAGATGTTGGTGCGGATCTCGTCGGTAAAATTGAAGTCGGTATTCCGGAAGATGATCCTCGGAACCCGGCGGTTATTGCCGACAACGTCGGTGATAATGTCGGTGATGATGCCGGGATGGCGGCTGATCTTTTCGAAACATATGCGGTGACGGCCATTGCCGCCATGATCTTGGGCAGATTGACTTTCCCGGGCGAGGAGCAGGCGATTTTCTTCCCCTTGTTTATTGGCGGCATCGCTGCTTTGGCTTCGATCCTCGGGACATTTTTCGTCCGTCTAGGTAAGAATCAAGGGATTATGGCCGCGCTTTACAAAGGGCTCGCGGCCTCGAGCGCTCTGACTCTTTTCGGCTTTGCTTTGATAGTGGGGCGGTTCGCCGAAGTTTTTCAAACTCTATCCGGTGGCGCTATTTTCCTTTCGTTGGCGATTGGGGTACTCGTCACTCTCTTACTTGTCATTATCACCGAGTACTACACCTCAAAAAGATTTCGACCGGTTCGTTCAATCGCTCAGGCTTCTGAAACCGGGCACGGCACCAATGTGATCGCCGGTCTTTCAGTCGGTCTTGAAGCCACCGCTCTGCCGGTCATAGTAATTGCCGGCGGGGTGCTAGCAGCTTATGCCGTAAGCGGCATTTACGGAGTAGCGCTCGCGGCTATGAGTATGCTTGGCATGACCGGTATGGTGGTGGCGATTGACGCCTTTGGTCCGATTACTGATAATGCCGGCGGCATTGCCGAGATGGCAGGCCTTCCCGACGAGGTCCGAAAAGTCACTGACCCGCTCGATGCCGTAGGCAACACCACTAAAGCCGTGACCAAGGGCTATGCCATTGGTTCGGCTGGCCTTGCGGCGGTTGTCCTTTTTGCCTCCTATGTTAAAGCCCTGGAAGAAAAGGCGGTTTTCGAAGGCGGGCTTTTTAACCTTCGATTTGACCTAAGCGATCCAAGGGTTATTATTGGTCTCTTTTTAGGCGGGCTTGTGCCATATCTATTTGCCTCTTTTTCAATGCGGGCTGTAGGTCGGGCGGCATCGAGCGTGGTCAAAGAAGTACGGCGTCAGTTTAAAGAAATTCCCGGTTTAATGGAGGGTAAAGCCAAACCTGATTATGCGCGTTGCATTGATTTTTTGACCCGGGCGGCGATTCGCCAAATGTTCGTCCCTGCTCTTTTGCCAGTAGCGATGCCAATCGCCGTCGCTTTTCTCCTTGGCAAAGAAGCGCTTGGCGGCGTGCTTGTTGGTTCGATTGTAACTGGTATTTTTGTGGCCCTTTCGATGACCTCAGGCGGCGCTGCTTGGGATAATGCTAAAAAATATATTGAAGAAGGTAACCTCGGCGGCAAGGGTTCACCGGCTCATCAGGCCGCTGTGACTGGCGACACGGTTGGTGATCCTTATAAAGACACGGCTGGGCCGGCTATTAACCCGGTGATTAAAATCATTAACATCATTGCCCTCTTGCTCGTTCCTTTTCTTTAGTCTAGAGAAGTCTATAATTAAATAAGGTTTATGGCTGAAGCCGAAGACAGAGAACTTTGGGATCAGTACCTTATCCCAACCGTGATTGAAAAATCGCCTTTTGGCGAGCGGGCTTATGATATTTATTCCCGCCTCTTGAAAGACCGGATTATTTTCCTGGGCGGTATCATCAGTGACCCGGTGGCGAATGCCGTCATTGCCCAGATGCTTTTTCTTGAAAGTCAGGATCCGGGTAAGGATATTAAGCTTTATATCAACTCCTTAGGCGGTTCGGTCACGGCCGGGATGGCGGTTTATGACACGATGCAGTA
>CAYNZK010000022.1:0-3379 GCA_964401665.1 uncultured Candidatus Saccharibacteria bacterium | reverse complement strand
GATACTGACCGGGATTTTTGGCTTAATGCTGAAGAAGCTAAAAAATACGGCATTGTTGACGAGGTGATTGAGAAGGCTAAATGAAGGTAATCACCGACCTAGGGCATATTCGGGATTTAGTAAGCAGTCGTTTTATCGATAAAATCTATCCTAGCGCCGCCAAGCTTGAAGAGGCCCTGCGTTTGGGTCGGAGGCTAACCATTTATTGGGGAGCAGATCCAACCGCGCCTGATCTTCACCTTGATCATTCAAACGCTCTTTTTATTCTTCGGGAGTTTCAAAGACTAGGTCACCGGGCTATTTTCCTCATCGGTGATTTCACGGGTCGTATTGGCGATCCAACCGACCGTCTAAATCCTCGGCCGCCGCTTTCGGACAAGGAAATTTCAAAAAACGTCCAAGGCCTCAAGAAGCAGGCGTCTAAAATTCTAGATTTTAATTCGAAGACCAATCCGGCCGAGATAAAATTTAATAGCCAATGGCTTAAAAAATTAAGCCTGGCCGATCTCATTAACCTAACCTCTAATTTCACTCACGCTCAACTCATCGAACGGGATATGTTTGAGCGCCGGATTAAAGAGAAAAAGGCGATCCGCTTCCCTGAATTGTTATATCCAGTCCTTCAGGGATACGATGCAGTGGCGATGGATGTTGACGCCGAGGTTGGTGGCACCGATCAGACTTTTAATATGCTGGTTGGTCGTCGCTTGGTCAGAATCTATCGTCATAAAGAAAAATTTGTGATTACCAAGCCCATTCTGGCTAATCCGAAAACCGGAGGCCAGCTGATGTCAAAAAGCGCCGGTAACTACATTAGCCTCGGCACTCCGGCCGAAGAAATGTACGGTAAGCTGATGGCTCTGTCCGACGAGGTCATTACTCGGGCACTCGAACTCTGGACTTTTTATCCCCAAAAAGAGATTGATAAATTAAAACAAGCGTTAAAGAAAAAGACGATTAATCCTCGTGATGCTAAACGCATTCTGGCTTTGGAGGTGACTAAAATTTATCATGGCGCGGCTAAAGCCGAAGCCGCCGCCCGCGAGTTTAGCCACGTTTTTAAAGAAAAAGAGGCGCCTCAAAAAATTCCTCAAATTCAAGTTAAGCGCGGAAGTATGGGGGTCATTGAACTTATCATTAAAGGAGGTTTGGCTTCGAGTAAAAGCGAGGCCACTCGCCTTGTAAAACAAAGAGGAGTGAGGGTGGATCAAAAAGTGATTTCTAACCCTAAACTGATTATTAAACTGCCTGCAGGCGGGATAATCCTCCAGGTAGGCAAAAGAAAGTTTGTTAAAATCACGAGGTAACGATTTTTCTAGCCCCTCAACTCACAAAAAATAAACATACCTTTAATGGCATGCTTCTTTTTTCAGCGGGAGTTGAGGGAATCGAACCCCCGACCGCGGTTTTGGAGACCGCTGTTATGCCACTTAACTAAACTCCCGGAGCGGGAGACGGGACTCGAACCCGCACTTACTTCCATGGCAAGGAAGCGTGTTGCCATTACACTACTCCCGCAATCAACGCTATTATTTCACGAATTATAGCGTTCGTAAAGAAGCCCCGTCCAAATAAATATCTTTTCTTTTAACCCACGACTATTAACTTGGATAGTACACATTCCATGAGTCGTTCTTCTAGTCGGGTGTCTCCCTCTAATAAATTGAGTTTTCCTAAATCTTTCCAGCGAGACACCGGATACCTCACTCCAAAAATTTTTACACTTCTTCTCCGAGAGATCGGGATAAAGGATGAGCCAAGCGCGAATTTTTTCTTCCGGTACCCCGAGGACTTTTCTTAAGAATTCGCCGAACAGGCGGATGATCTTTGGGTCAGTGTTTACAAGACTCACTTTGCCATTTTCTAGCCGATGATCCCCCTCGCCCCAATAGAGGCCGAGGCCGAGAACGAATAAGGGATTCTTGAGCAACCGCGGAAATTCTTTTCTAGCCGCTTTTCTGAACTCCTCCCGCCATTTTTCCCAGCCCTCCTGCCGCGCTTTATTAACCCGCAACAACCGTTTTCTAGATACGTAGTTTGCTTTCCGGGTTAGTTCCTCTTTTAGTTCTCTAGACCATTTAAGCGCCGAAAACCACCCAGATAAAGTACTTTTGGGGATATCCAGCTCTTTACTAATTTTGCCGTAGCTTTTACCACGCTTTCTCATCTCGATGGCGAGATGCTTGTCGTTTCTCATAGTAATCGAACTGCCGTTCTATAACCTGATTTGATTATAGATCGGCAGTTCGGTTTTTGCAATATTTATAAGCAAGACGCGTCTCGTTTTTGAGAGACAAAGTTGGACTAAAAAAGCCCCGTCGGGTAAGATATTAATCTTGCCATGCCGACAAGAGCTAAAAAATTAAAGAAGCCCGAAGTTAAGAATTTCCTCGGATTGGCTAAAAAATATTACCAAAAATATCGCCACGAGTGGCCGATGATTATTTTAATTTCCGCCCTTGTTCTGTTTTTCTTATTGGTATTTAGTTACACGAGCGGCTTTCTGGGATCATCAGCTGAGAAAAATTTTAATAAAGCGAGAGGAAGTTTTGATTCTAACCTTGAGGAAGTAGTCTCGATGACGAACCAATCAAAAGAGGCTCTCGGCGCAATCGAGAAAGAAAGGCAGGCCGGGAATTACGACGCCGTGCTTCAGTTGGTCGCCATTGAATCCGAACGAAACAATAACGTCAAAGAAAAAGGATATGTCTTGCCGGCCGATTTAAAAGTTATAGCTGAGAACCTGGGTAACCTGCAGCCGGTCGAAGCAATCCAAATCGGTCTCAGGGCAATCGAAAAAGGCCTAAACGCATTTGAAACTTCAACTAACTACACTAGCTATACCGATGACTATCTTGAGGCAGCTAAAAAGTGGGCTGGAGGAGAAAGAACCGCCGAAGCCAGTGAAAATATCGAGAATAAGCTTTCTTTATCAATCAAGCGGGCTGAGAAACTAAATACCCTTGCTGAAGATTATAAAAAGTTGATGGCTGAATTCGACAACGCGAGGAAGTAGATTATCGTTTGACAGATCCTTTCTGATAGGCTATAAGGAGCTACACCTTAAAAACTTGTTCTACCGGAGCAGTCTGAACCGAGGGAGGTGAAAAGATGGGCTTTGTGTGTCGGATCAGGGTGAGAAATGGCTCCCTGGTGGTTTCTCCACATGCCGATGCGGACGAGGCGATAGCCTTTGCCGTCCGCTGGCTCCGGAGCGAGGAGGTCGAACCCGGTTCCAAGTACTCGTCGGACCTCATCGAGGTCGCTGACGATAGATCGAAGGAGGTCGTTTGGCGATGGCGGGGCGAAGTCGTCGAGGACTTCCGGGAACAGCCGATCGAACCCCACGGTTAGGTACGCGCCCTGTCGCAAGTGCGGA
>CAYNZK010000021.1:0-7200 GCA_964401665.1 uncultured Candidatus Saccharibacteria bacterium | reverse complement strand
TCGGCACAAAGCCAATCCAATCAAAAGGGCTCGTAATTTCCTTGATACCGGCCCAGGCTAGCGGGAAAGCGACGGCCAGACACAAAAGCCAAATTTCAATTTTTTCTTTTTTAGAATCGGGCATTGCGAAGCATTTGGGCGACGAGATAATCAGTGGGCGCGAAATTATCAGTCAAGACAGGGTGGGCCGACCAATTAACTCCCTCTAGTTTAATTATATGACTACTTAAATTTCTAACAATAGGGTTTGGCGAATCCTTAATCTCGGGGCTTTCAAAATCAATTTTTCTAGAGGAATTCGCGCCAAGAAAAATAATGTTTTGGGGTCCGGATGAACCAGATGAAACAACAAAAAAATAACTGTTGGGAAAAATTGTTTGAAAGGTTTTCATCTCAGCAAATAAAAGCGAGGGAGATGAAGGATCTTTAGGCGAGGGGTCGCCAATAATATTCGCAACAAACACTCCCTCTTCGCTCAATTTACCTTTTGCCAAAGCGAAAAACTCCTTAGTGGTGAAATGAGTCGGAACAGAATAAAGAGAAAAATAGACGTCGCTGAAAATCAAATCATACTTTTTATCCACATCGTGGAGAAAGCGGCGGCCGTCAATAACATAATTTTTGAGTCTTGGATCATCCGGCACTCCAAAATAAAGCTTCGCGATTTTAAAAAGTTCAGGCTCGATTTCAGCCACATCAATATTAACTTCGGGTCCTTCCTTTAGAATGGCTTTAGGCACCGAATAGGCGCCGCCGCCGATGACTAAAGCCTCTTTTAGATCCGACCTGAAAAGCTCATAGAGAGAGTAGTATTTTAAATACTCATAGGCGAGTCCCTCCGAATCAAGGTACATGGCTCCGGCCCGGCTCCGATCCTGTTTTAAAAAACGAGCCGGCCGATTTTCAATCAGACCGTCGTAAATAGTAATCCGCTCATAAACGCCGTCTTCACTGTAAACAAGATTAGCCTCTTGGGAGGGTATTAAAACAGAGCTGATTACCAATAAAGCCGCTATTCCGATAATAAAGAAGAGACTGAGTTTACGGAAAGAGTTAAGTTTTAGGAGCGGTAGGAGGCCCGCGGCAATTAAGAAGAGTCCAATCGCGGTTAGGATCTTATTGATACCGAAATTAGGAATTAAAACAAAACCGGCAAGAAGGCTGCCGAAGATACTCCCCAAAGTAGACCAGAAGAAAACTTTTCCGCTCGCAGTGCCAATCCCCTCGTCGGGAACTTCTGCTTTTTGTAATTTAACAGCAAAAGGCGAAAGAATTCCCAACAAAAAGGCGGGCAGAAAAAAAAGAATAACTGCCGAAACAAGCGGGCCGCTCGTAACCGGCAAGTTGTAACCCAAGACAGGCAAAATAACCAGATTAAGAATTTGGAGAAAAAGAACGCTGAGCCCGCCCAAAAAGACGATGCCGTAAAACCAGATCAGCGAAGGCTGACGGTCAGCCAGCTTACCGCCAAAATAGTAACCAAGACTTAGGGCGGCGAGAATGACGCTGATAACACTTGAGGCAGTAAAAAGGGTGTTGCCGAAATAAGGTGAAAGAATCCGAAAAGCCAACACCTCGATCACCAGAACCGCGGCACCAGTGATAAAAACTGTAGCCAGGATCGCTTGAGCGGGTAACGGGAATTGAACCCGTGTCTCAACCTTGGGAAGGTCGCGTTCTACCACTGAACCATACCCGCCTCATTCCCCTCTCCCTGATGGGCTTGTCGAATCATCTTGGGGGACCACGATAATTAACCTTTCATTCGGCAGTCGGAAGTTAAACCGAGCCCGAAGCTCTTTTTCAAGGTTCCGAGGATCAGAGTAGTACTCGATCTTTTCGACCAAACTTTCGTTGTCTACATCGACCGTCGCCATCTCTTCGCTCACCTCAGCCGTCTCTCGCTTTAGCTCCCGCCTCTCCTTATCTATCCGATAAAACTGGAGCAGAAGCAGGCTAAAAATGACGGCGAAACCAAAATAAATCAGCCTCTTCATCTAGTTCCAGAATAAGAGGAGGGAGCTATTTTTTCAACAGTTCCCGGAAGACCTCGAGCGGAACTTCGACTCGGCCCCGCTCTTTAAGCCGCTTTTTACCTTTTTGCTGTTTTTGCCAGAGTTTCATTTTGCGGGTTCGATCACCGCCGTAAAGATTACCGGTGACATGCTTGCGCAAGGCCGGAATTGTTTCCCGGGCGATAATTCTTGTCCCGACCGCTGCCTGAATGGCCTGAGCAAATTGCTTGCGGGCAAGGAGGGTTTTTAGTTTCGCCGTCATCTTTCTGGCCTCACTTTCCAGATTTTCTTCGGGAATGACTCGGCTTAACCCAGGCACTTTTTCTTCAGCTACCAGAATATCAAGCCTTTGGACTTTAACGGGACGGTAACCGACAAGCTCGTAACTGAAAGAGGCGAAACCCTGAGACACCGACTTTAGCTTATCATCGAAATCGAGAATCAAATCAGCTAAAGGCAGAATGGCAGTAACCCGGAATCGGCCATCCCAAGGAGTGGTTTCAATCTCACTCAAACGGAAAATGTTTTTCAACTCGAGGATCGGCCCCAGAAAACGAGAAGGGGTCAAAATTCTAATTTTAGCGACCGGTTCCCGAACTTCGAGATAATCATCCGGGAAATCTTTCGGGTCTTCGACAATTTTCTCTCCCTCCCTCGACTTTATTTCGTAAACGACCGAAGGGAAACTATTAATAAGTTCAAGGCCAAATTCCCGCTTCAATCTTTCGACGGTGATTTCAAAATGAAGCCGACCTAGAAAACCGGAACGAAATCCCCTACCTAATACTTGGCTAGAATCAGGCGAAAAACTTAAAGCCGCGTCATTCAGCTTTAATTTATTAAGACCGTTCTTCAGGTCTTCATAATCGTTTTCAAGTCCGGGATAAAGAGAAACAAAAACAACTGGCTGGGGTATTTTGAAACCAGCGAGGGCCTTCTCGCCAATAGTGTCGCCGATTTTAATCGCATCCGCTTCCTTGATACCGGTCGCTAGATAGCCAATTTCACCGGGTTTTAGAGAATCGGTCTTGCCAAGCTGGGGTAAAAAATAACCGACTTCCTTAATTTTGAAATCTTTTTTTACCGCCTGAAGTTGGGTTGTCTCGCCGGCTCTAAATTCACCGCCGAAAGTTCTGACAAAAGCAATCACGCCCTTATGTTCATCATAAAGAGAGCTAAAAATAAGAGCGGCTTTGGAGGAAATCGGTTTTGGTGGAGGGACTGTTCTTACTACCGCTTCGAGTAATTCGTTGACGCCTTCGCCTGTTCTTGCCGAAACTCGATGAATTTCCCGGGGCGAGACGTTAATCAGCCGGGCGAGCTCCTTCGCCAGTTCCTCTAAATCGGGTGGTTTTAAATCGATCTTGTTGAGAGCGCCGATAATTTTTAGGCCGGCGTTTTTGGCAGCCTCGAGATTAGCTAAGGTTTGAGCCTGAATGCCCTGAGCGGCATCAACTAAGAGAATTGCCCCTTCAACTGCTCCCAGGGCCCGAGAAACCTCGTAGGAAAAGTCGCTGTGGCCAGGAGTGTCAATAAGATTAAGGATATAATCAACCTCATTGTGCCGGTAGGCCATCCTTACTGGGGCCATCTTGATGGTGATCCCCCGTTCCCTCTCAAGCTCAAGGGCGTCAAGATATTGCTCCTTCATTTTATAAGGAGCGACGGTGCTGGTTGCCTCCAGAAAACGATCGGCCAGGGTGGATTTACCATGATCGATATGAGCGATAATAACAAAATTCCTAATCTGATCATTCATCTTTAACTAGAGTTAATTCGATAGTTAGTCGCGCCGATAGTTTGTCGGTCTGATAATTAAACTGGGAATTGCCGGATTCAGCCCAATGAAACCCTACGGGTGCGGTCAAATTATACAGAAAACTGCTTTCCGAACCAGATTGCTTATCAAGGACAAAGGTATATTTTTGGTTGGCTTGAAGCGAGATAGGCCCGCTGCTATAGCCAACTGTCAGATTTCTCTTCTCGCCCGGATCTAAATTAAACCAACCAGCGAAAACTTTTTTACCGGATTCCAGATATGACTCAGCTCCCAAATTCGCTAGAATCTCACGCGTTCCCTCAATCCCGGAAAGGATCGGATCAATAGTATAGCCGGCGGCCCCGTAATCCCCTATGATCGGCTCAATTTCTTTAGGTGTTTCACCTTCGAAAATTTCTAATTCTGATTCGGGCCGGGTAAAAATCTTAATAAAATCCTGGTTTCTGGCTCGATACCAAACTTCTGGCTCATTAGCCCCTTTATGCTCGCGGGTTATGGTCAGACGATTCTTAATCCGGCCATCTTGTCCAATCTCCGAATCCAGCTTAATCGCTTGATTAATAAAGACATCGGTTTTGCCGCCAGCGACATTGGTATTAACCACCGCCAGATAATCGCCTGAAAAATCTTGGGGGATCTCAAAAATCCGGCCACCGATGCCCAGCTTGTCGACGAAACCCTCCAGTGCCGGATCTTTAAAATAGAATTTAATATCCTTATTAGCCGTCCGAGCAAAGATAAGGCTAAAAAGCTTATTTTGATCGCCTTCATTAAGATTACTGATTCGCTCAAGGAGAATCGGCGTCATCACCGACAAAATCCGCTTGGGATTCTGGCCCGGCACCTTATCCCGACCGCTTTCGACTTCCCGTTGAACTTCGCGAAGGAAATTGTCTTTGGTTAGAGTAAGATTATATTCTTTAAGCTCAATCGGCCCGGTGATTTCAAGCAAATCTTCAATTACCCGAACATTCACTGCCACTACCCCGTCAAACTTAATCCCTTGGTCAGCGTAAACAGCCGAAGCTTCGAGAAGCTCAACTAACTTATTAGCCGAGGTCGGGAAGTCGAAAAACCAGTTAGCGTCCCGGGCTCCCCAATCAGGCGTCAATGCCTGGAGTTGAATCGGCGGCACCACCTTTAAATCGAGAAATCGATCAGGATAATAAATGTCATTAACTTCGATTTTCTTAACGTTAGCTCGCTCGAGAACCAGCTCGCCATAACTGCCGGCAAAACCGCCAGCTGGCCTTATCTCCGAAGGATTTTCGAAAATCAAAATAAGATGTCTCTCGTCCGGCGTGTCTAAAAAGCGGATTAAAGTGCCGAGGCCCTCGCCGAGAGCGCCAAGGTCAGTAGAGATTTGATTCGAGGCAAAAACATTATTTTGAGGTACGGCGAATTGAACGAACCAATTACTTAAAAAGTCGCTCGAAGAATTCAAGGTTTCTAAATTACTTTGAAGTGATTTTAAAATTCCAATTAGCTCCTCGCCGCCGCCATTAAAAGCCAGTTTCAATCCCCGAGATTTCAGATCGGAGAGATTACTTCTCAGGCCGCCAACGGCCCTGAACAAATTGCTGATATCGCCGAATATCCCCGAGAGGCCGTCGGTGGAGGCGGTTTCGGTATTGCCTCTAGCTCGAAAGTCGCGGAGATAAACGCCGAGCCCAGCTGAACCGACAAGAACAAGGAGGGTCAAGCCCACCGGGGCCAACCGCCTTAAGGTTTGGTTGGGCCGACGTTCTTTTACTTTTCGCTTCGGCGATATTGTTCTTTGAGGGTGACGAACATCGTGGAGAACAAAATCAATATTTCTTTTTGGATTCATACGGCGGTTGGATTAAAAAATAAAATAGCTAGGGTTTTAATGATGATTTTTAAGTCAAGCCCGAAAGAAAGATTTTTTAGATAAAACTGGTCGAGTTCAAGCTCTCTCGCCGCTGACAAACTCGAGGCGCCGTTCACCTGAGAAAGACCGGTTACCCCGGCCCTCGCTAAAATCAGATTTTTATATTCGCCGGGGTAATGGATCACCTCTCCCGGTTCGTGGGGCCGCGGCCCGACCAAGGCCAGCTCGCCTTTTAAGACATTGACGAGCTGGGGAAATTCATCGATCCTGAATCTCCGCAGAATCCGGCCGACCCGGGTAACCCGCGGATCGTTTCTCATTTTAAAAAACGGCCCGTCATTTCTTTCGTTAAACATTAGAAGGTTGGTTTTCATTTTTTCCGCTCCCCTAACCATGGAACGAAATTTATAAACTTTAACTGTTTTGCCGCGACTTACCCGATTAAGTTTCACGATCACCGGGCCAGGACTTTCGATTTTTATAGCCAGGGCAATAAAGGGCGTAAACGGCAGAATAATTAAAAGGCCGATCAAGGCGACCCCCATATCGATTATTCTCTTCCAAAAAGGGTAGGACACGCTAAAATTATAACACGGCCTACTGATATGAAAGTTGCTCTGGTTCACGATTATCTTAACCAATTTGGCGGAGCAGAAAGGGTTTTATTCGCCTTGGCCGATATTTTCCCCGAAGCGCCGATTTATACTCTTTTCTACGAGCCCGGTGGTTTTAACCACCGCCTGGAGAAAAAAACAATTAAAACCACTTTTCTCGATCGCCCCTTTGTGAGGCGCAATCATCGCCTTTTTATTCCTCTTTTCGCTAAAGCGGCTGAAAAAATCAAGCTTGAAGAAAAATACGATTTAGTACTCTCTGATTCAGCTGGATTTGCTAAAGCGGTTCATTCAAACGGCGCGATTCACATTGCCTATATTCACACTCCTCTTCGTTACGCCTGGGAGCCGGATTTATATCTCAATACTCTTTTCCCTAAGCCGCTCGTTAAAGCGGCCTCTCCTATTTTTTCTTGGTTGAAACGCTGGGATAAAAAAACGGCCCAGAAACCGGACTTGCTTCTCGCCAATTCTTATCACACCGCCTCAAGAATCCAAAAGTTTTATGGTCGCGAGGCCAAAGTTTTATATCCGCCGGTTGACAATCAAGTTTTTTATCCGGAATTCGATCGGAAGAAAGAATCCTATTTCCTCGCTTTTGGCAGATTGATTCACTACAAGAGATTTGATTTAACAGTGACTGCTTTTAACGAGCTCGAGTTACCCTTAAAGATTATTGGCTCCGGACCAGAACAAAAAGAGATCAAGAAAATGATTCAATCAGACAACATTGAAATGATTCCGGAAATTAAAGACGAAAATGAGTTAAGAAAAATAATCAATGGCGCCCGGGCTGTTGTCTTCCCTCAACTCGAAGATTTCGGTCTAAGCGCGGCTGAATCTATTGCCTGCGGTACGCCGGTGATTGCTTATGCTGCTGGCGGCGCTCTCGAAATAATCAAGGCAGGAGTTAATGGCCTCTTTTTCCGGGAACAAAAT
>CAYNZK010000020.1:0-7226 GCA_964401665.1 uncultured Candidatus Saccharibacteria bacterium | reverse complement strand
TGTTATACTCGTTAGTGAATACTGGTTTTCCCAAACCGGTTGGTGGAGTCTTTTAACGGTTTGATGTTTCGCCTTCCTGAAGAAAAATTAAAAGAGCTTTTGCTAAAAGAGCGAGTTATCTCGGCTCGAGATTTTGACGACAGCCTGAAAGAAGCGAGGCGCATCGGTAGGAGTGTCACCGATGTTCTTATTTCTCGGGGGTTGGTCCCTCAATACTACATCTCTCAGGTTATAGCCAGTTTTTTAGGGGTAGCGCCTGCGTCTCTCGGCGACAAACAGCTCGATCCGGAAACAGTCAAGCTCTTGCCCGAAGATTTGGCCCGACAAAAAAGAGTAATCCTTTTCGACCGGGAAGCCGATGGAGCTGTCTCGGCGGCGATGGAGGATCCGAGCGATTTAAACCTGGTTCAGTTCCTGGAAAATTATCTCAAAACTAAAATCAAACCCTATTTGGCTTCTGAGGACGACTTGAATAAGGCCTTTTCTTTTTACGGACAACTTACGGCCGAGAACTTTAAGAAAGTAATCGAGGAAAACATTAATGCCTCGGTTAGAGGCAGAATGAAGCCGGAGGTCGAAGCGGCCGAAGATGTGCCGATCGTGGCTATTGTTGATAATGTGCTTTCATACGCCATCTCTTTAAGGGCTTCGGACATTCACCTTGAGATCTTCGAAGATTTTATTTTGATTCGCTACCGGGTTGACGGTATCCTTCACGAAATTTTGAGAATTCCCAAACAGATCCACCCGGCTATTGTAGCGAGGATCAAGCTTCTCGCCGGATTAAAGATCGATGAACACTACAAACCTCAAGATGGCCGTTTTCGCTATCAGATCGCCGGCGATGTGGTTGATGTAAGGGTGGCGGTGATGCCGACTTTCTCGGGCGAAAAAGTGGAGATGAGGCTTTTGGCCGCAGCCACAAAACCCCTATCTTTCGCTGAACTTGGCATGCTCGAGGATACTATTAAATCTCTCGAAGAGAATATTAAAAAAACTTACGGTATGGTTCTTGTCTGTGGTCCGACTGGCTCTGGCAAAACCACTACCCTTTATGCTGTTTTGGGACTGTTGAATCGGCCCGAGGTTAACATTATTACGATCGAAGATCCGATTGAGTACAACATTCAATACATTAACCAGACCCAGGTTAATCCGGCGGCGGGTATTACTTTTGCCAGTGGCTTAAGGGCTATTCTCCGTCAGGATCCCAATATAGTGCTTGTGGGCGAGATCCGAGATTCGGAGACAGCCGAGATCGCGGTTCAGGCCTCTCTAACCGGCCACTTGGTTTTGTCCTCCTTGCACACTAATGATGCGCCGACGGCCGTGCCCCGACTTTTTGATATGGAGATTCAGCCGTTCTTAGTGGCCGCCGTCCTGGATGCTGTCTTGTCCCAAAGATTGGTGAGGAAAATCCATCTTGATTGCATTGAATCATATGAACCGGACGAACAGACCCTGAAGTTAATTAGGGGGCAGTTGACCGAACTTGGTCTATCGCCCGAAGAAATCGAGGCCCGTTTGCCTTCGCGTTTTTATCGAGGCAAGGGGTGTTCGGCCGATAACTTCACGGGTTATAGCGGTCGAATCGGTATCTTTGAAGTGCTTCGTGTGAGCGAGGAAATCAGGAAATTAATTATCGACCCTAACTTCTCTCTTGATAGTCTAAAGTCTTTGGCCCGGGAGGAGGGGATGATCGGTATGTTTGAAGATGGCTTGCGCAAGGTTGGTCGCGGCATTACCACTATTGACGAGGTTTTTCGAGTCATCCAAGAATAAATAGAGTTATGAGGTTTTATTACATCGCGTCAGAACCCAATGGTCAGGTAGTGGAGGGGAATATCGAAGCCCAGAGCCCGGCCGCGGTCCTTGAATGGATGGTTAACCAGGGCTTGAGGCCGGTCTCGATTAAGGCGCTCGGCGGCGTCGAGGTCAAAAGAAAATGGCTGGGTCTTTTTGGCGAACGAATTACAGTTGAAGACAAAGTTTTCCTGACGAAATACTTAGCTTTAATGCTTCGGGTCGGGACCGATCTTTTCCGGGCTATCGATATTTTGATTGCCGATCTTGATAAACCGGCGATTAAGGCCCTCCTGGTCGAGGTGAGAGACAACTTGGCTAAGGGCCAACCTTTTTATACCACCTTTGCTAAATATCCTAAATATTTTCCCGGTGTCTTCGTTAACTTGATTAAAGCCGGCGAAGCCTCGGGTAGTTTAGATAGGGTTTTCGAGAGGTTAAGTACTGATCTCGAAAAAGAGTGGGCTCTTCGGAGTCGAGTCAAAAGCACTTTGGTTTACCCGATCTTTCTAGTTAGTCTTTCGATGGCCGTTTTATTCCTGATGATTTCCTTTGCTCTGCCGAAGATTGCCGAGACTTTTTTGGGTGGCGGGCTTGAACCGCCGCTCTTTTCACGGATCGTTTTTACTGTCGGCCTTTTTCTGAAAGATTTTATGTGGTTGATTCTACCCCTTATTATCCTTATAGTTTTCGGTACCTGGTTTTTCTTGCGAAAAACCTTGCTTGGTCGGAGACTTATCGAAAGACTGACTTATCGTTTACCCGTGATTAAGGGAGTGATGATGAGAATTTCCCTTCAGCGATTTGCTTCTGTTTTCTCTTCGCTTATCCGTTCCGGCACGCCGATTCTCGAGGCACTTGAGATAACAGCAGATGCCGTTGGCTCAAGCGAATTGAAGAATTCTCTCCGCCGCGTTTCCCGCGAAGGAATCGCGAAAGGATTAACCGTGGGCGAAGCCTTCAGACGAGAGGCCTACTTCCCCCGGGTGGTAGTTAACTTGATTGCCGTTTCCGAAAAAGGCGGTCATTTAGAAGAAGTGCTTGAGACTCTGGCTAATTTCTATGAGACTGAGATTGATTCTTCGATCAAAACCCTGGTTTCTTTCCTAGAGCCGTTTCTCCTTCTCTTTATTGGCTTGGTGGTTGGGGGAATCGCCCTCGCCATCATCATCCCAGTTTACCAATTGGTATCTAGCATCTAGCTCGATAGCTCTTTAGTCCCCTAGCCTGTTGGCTCTTTAGCGCCGTATCCAAGATGAAAAGTTCCGATACAAAATACAAAATACCCAGCCTCGACTCGCCGAGCTCGTCTAAGCGAGACGGGCAAAATACTAGATACTCGTCTTCTGGATTCACTTTAGTCGAGTTCCTGCTGGCTTTAGCTGTTTTTATTGTCCTTGGGGTCATCGGTTCAGCTAATTATGCCTCTTTTAGAAGTAAAAGATTGCTTGAGGAGCAGGTAGAGATCATGGTGGCGGATATTCGGGAGACCATGGGTCGATCCCGAACTCAGGAAAGCGGTAATCAATGGGGGGTTCATTTTGACAATCCCACTGGCGCGGGCAACGACTTCTATCAAATCTGGTACGGAGCCAGTTATGCTGGCGGGACGATTGCCGAAAGGGTGAATTTAAGCCCGGGCCTTAACTTTACTGACCCAGCTGCCGGCGCCTCGAAAGACGCCGTCTTCTCCAAAACCACCGGATTGCCCACCGTCAGTTCAACTATCGTTATTCAGTCCTCGGCTACCTCGGCTTCGGGCACTATTCAAATAGATACTCAGGGGCAGGTTAGCTATTCGATAAATTAGGTATAAGGTATAATATTGATGAGTGAGAAGAAAAACCGGAAGTGAGACCGGTCAATCTCTGATTGAAATTGTGGTTGGCGCGGCCATCGCTGCCTTAATTATTGGCGCCGCCGCCACCGCTATTGTCGTTACCCTTCGCTCCAATAAACTGGCCACCAACAGTGAAACCGCTAGTTCTTTGGGAAGAGAACTTTTAGACGGCGTGAGATCAGTGGCTGAGGGCGAGTGGCAGGATTTGTACAATTTAAGCCCTAAAGGAGCGGGCAACCCTTATCACCTGATTGAGAGTGGCAGTCCGCCGACACTCGTAACTGCTAGCGGAACCGAGAACGTGGTAGTCGGCAGCATCACCTATACTCGTTCCTTTATTACCGAAAACGTTAATCGAGATTCGAACGGCGATATTGTCTCAAGTGGCGGCACCGAAGATACCTCGACCCAAAAAGTGACGGTTACTGTGACCTGGCCAAGTACCGGCGGTACTGGTCAGGCTCAAATTGTCGAGTACTTTACCCGCTGGTCGAAAAACGCCGTGGTCAATTTCACTGATTGGAGCGGTTCTTCCGGATCAGAAGGTCCGATTACTTCGCCTGATCGAAACTATTCTTCGGCTACCGGTCTCACTCTTTCAACCGTAGGCCAGATAGGGCTTTCGGGCAGCGGCGCCACCTCGGGTAATTTAATTTCAAGTACTTTCGATACCGGTTTTTCAGGCGGCGTAAAAATTAATTCGGTTCTTTGGCGAGGTTCTTTAGGAAGCGGCGGTACTAATAATGTTAAGTTTCAAATCGCGACCGCCAATTGTTCAAACGGCGCCACTAATGCTCCAACCTGTACGACGAGTGTCGGTTGGGGCGGCGCAAAGACAAGCGGCGACGGCGCCTTTATTGGTTCGGATGGAACATCCACCACTTATTACGGGCCAGTAGCCCCTAATACCCCAGCGGTTATTTCCACGAACCAGCATAACAACAAGCGCTACTTCCGTTATAAGGTTTTTCTGGATAAGGACGCCGCATCCACCACGCCAGTCGTCCAAGATATAATTGTTAACTACTCACCGTAACCAGCTCGTTAGCTATTAGCTTTTAGTTTGTCAGGCGCTATTATTAAAGCTAGAGGAAATGGCTAAAATGCTGTCCTCTTTTTACGCTAAACTATGACCGTTATTCGTCATCGGGCTAATAAGCCAACTGGCTCTCGAGCTCTTGAGCTAAATGGCGTCTCGGCCTTACCCACGGTTCTTTTAATCTCGATTATTATTCTCGAATTGGCTTTAGCGGTGGCCCTTACCGCCGCCAGTTTAAGCAATACCTTTTACGGCGAAAGGATGGCAAGCGAGGCTTTATCTGCCGCCCGAGCCGGTGCTGAAGACGCTATTTTGAGAGTAGTCCGCTTCAAAAATTGCCCCACTACTGGCTGCCCCGCTTCTTATTCGATCGCAGTTGGCTCGCGAACCGCCGATGTGACCATCGCTAGTGACGGTCAGGGGCATATTACTATCGACTCAACTGGCACTGCTTTTACCAGAAAAAAGAAGGTCGAAGTAATTTTAGGGGTTGACCCCACTACCGGCGAGGTCAAGCTTCAATCTTTTGAAGAAGTAGCGCTATAAAATGCATCATGAGAGGAATTAAAGGATTAAAAGGGTTTATCCGAAAACTATCTTCGCCTCTAAGAGTGGCAGGGCTTGAGTTTACCGACTCCGCTATTAAATTTCTGGATTTAAAAATGGGACAGACAATTTCTTACCGTTTACCACCGGGCGTAATCGAGGCGGGGATCATTAAAGACCGAAAGACCTTAATTAATTTCCTTTTGAAACTACGCGGACAGGCGGTTTCTAGTCGGCGTCGACCGATCAACGTTGTTTTGACCCTGCCCATTAATAATGTTTATATTCAGACCCTTACTCTGCCCCAAATTGCTGAAGAGAATCTGGCTGAAGCCGTCGATTTAAATCTCAAAATGAGTTCACCCATTGATGTTATTCAAACCTACTATGACTGGCAGGAGATTCTCGGGAGAGATAATAAAAATCAGATCGAGATTTTAGGAGCCTTTGCCTACCAAAAAGTAGTTGACGACTTCGTCGGAGTGCTCGAAGAGGCCGGATTCGGTACGGCGGCGGTCGAGTTCTCAAGCTTAAGTTTGGTGCGGGAGCTTTTGGCTCAAAAAATTATTACCCCCACGGATTCCTATTTTATAGTCGAGCTTAGTCCCCAAGGGTTGAATTTCATTTTGACCGCGTCTTCAATTCCCACCTTCCATTATTTTTACCCCTGGAACTTAATTCAGGGTGATTCGAGGGTTATCGCCCTCGAAGAGTTCAAGCGGAATCTTGAATCCGAAATGCGTCGAGTTTTGAATTTCTATGCCACTCACCGAAGCGGTCAGAAGCTTTCCGAGATTATCTTTATTACTCCCGTCCTTGAAGAAGAGATAAGCAGCTTGGTTCAGGCTGAATTTAGTGAATTTAAATTTAAATTCCTCAAAAGTAATGAGGTAAACGCAGTGGCGGGTGCGGCGAGGCGCGGATTGGCTGCTCGTTCGGAAGATTTTGAGATCAGCTTGGCGAACCTTAGTGCTCGAGGAGTTTTTGAGCGATCCCAGCTCATTAACTTCGTCAATGTCTGGCGGAACATCATCCTGACTCTTGTTGGTTTTCTTCTCATGCTTTTTTCGGCCTCAAACTTTATTTTACGGCGGACTGCCGCCGAGGCCTCACTGAAGGAAGGGATTAGGCTGGGCGAGCCCGAGACGGCCGAACTCGCCGAGCTTAAACAAAAAGTCAAGGAGTTTAATCGCCTAGTGGCCCTTATCGGCGAGATTAAATCAGGTACCCGTAATTTTTATCCGCTCGTTCAAAAAGTGAGCGATTTAGCTGGACCCGAAATTACCCTGACCCGGTTTAGTTTTTCTTCGGAACGCCCCGCCTCGATTAACGGCGTCGCCTCAAGCGAGAATGCAGCGGTCGACTTCAAAAATCGCATTGCCGCTTTGTCTCAATTTAGCGAAGTGAGCCTCCCGTTATCAAGCATCTCTAAAACTAAGGAAGGACAGATCTTTTTCAACCTTAGCTTTAAGGTTAATAATTTAGAGTTCTAAGTTTAGATACTAAAAACCACTTTTTCCGCCGCCGTGAAAGCTTCTTCAAGCAGGGAATAATCTTTACGGCCGATCGGCTTTAAAATAAACTCTCCGGCCTTGCCCCTTTTCTTCCTGATGCCGAGACGGAGACGCCAGAAGTTTTTGGTACCGAGAGCATTAATGATACTCTCCACTCCTTGGTGACCGGCTGAACCGCGGCCAAAAGAAAGCCTAAACATTCCCAAGGGGATGTCGGCATCGTCATGGACAATGAGGATTTCCTCTGGTTGCAATTTGTCCTTTTTGAGCCTTTCTTTTACATATCTACCCGATTGATTCATATAAACATCGGTTTTCAAAAGTTCAGAGTTCGGCCCAGCGAGATGCCCCCGGCTCTTCAAATAGTCGATGAAAAGATGGCCAGTATTGTGATAAGTCTCGTGGTATTCGGGATCAGGATTGCCGAGCCCGATTATTAGTTTTATCTCTCTTTTTTCGGTTAGAACCATGGATTTGCCACCTC
>CAYNZK010000019.1:0-7463 GCA_964401665.1 uncultured Candidatus Saccharibacteria bacterium | reverse complement strand
GGCGGAGAGGACAGGATTCGAACCTGCGAGGGGTTGCCCCCAACACGCTTTCCAAGCGTGCGCCTTAGACCGCTCGGCCACCTCTCCGACTGTTTCTAAATTCTAGCCCCGGAGAGCTTAAATCGCCAAATCGCGGAGAACTTTAATCCGTTCCTGAATCGGCGGATGAGTGGCGAGTAATCTCTGCCACCAAGGAGTTTTTCTTTTGTCTTTAAAGGGGTCAGCCAGCCACAAATGGGCCGTAGTAGCAGTGGCTGTTCGCATCGGCGTTGGGTCAGCCGAGATTTTTTCTAAAGCCGAAGCCAAGCCGTCAGGATAGCGGGTTAGCATCGCTCCGGAAACATCAGCCAGATACTCCCTTCGTCGAGAAATAGCCAGTTGAATTAAGGTCGCCGCAATCGGCGCCAGAATCGAAAGAACAAAACCAATTAGAAAAAGGATGGTGCCGGCATTGCCCCTGTCGTCCCGAGCTCTCGCGCCGCCCCAGAAAACTGAACGAATAAAAATATCAGCCAGGATGGAGATAAAACCAACTAAAACCACCACCGCCGTGCTGATCAAAATGTCCCGGTTGCCGATATGCGAAAGCTCATGGGCCAAAACTCCTTCGAGTTCGGTTCGATCTAATTTCTCAAGCAGACCTTCGGTCACCGCGACCGTGGCGTGCTCCGGATCGCGACCAGTCGCAAAAGCGTTGGGGGCCTTGTCCGGCACAAGATACAGTTTCGGCATCGGCAAGCCAGCCGTAATAGTCAGATTCTCCATCACCCGATAAAGTTCAGGCGCAGTTTCCATTGTCACTGGCCGGGCTTTGGACAGCGAAATCACGATTTTATCCGAATACCAGTAGCTTAAGAAACTCATTAAGGTGCTGAAAATCACCGCGAACCAAAGAATAACCGGACTGCCGTAGGCCTGAGAAAAAATCCAACCCAAACCGATAACGATAATCAGAAAAGCACTAAAAAGAATCCAAGTCTTTCGGATGTTTTCACTCTTCCGAGTATAAAGTGAAGCCATTTATAAGAAATTAGAATTTAACTTGAATTGGTGCTTCTTCGGATTCAGGGATGTCAAAAAATGGTTCTTCTTTAAACTTGAAGAGCTTGGCGACTAAGTTGCTGGGGAAAGTATCAATTTTAGTGTTAAGATCTCGAACGGTCGTGTTATAAAATCGACGAGCGGCCTGAATCTTATTTTCGGTATCAGCCAACTCTCGCTGAAGATCAAGGAAGTTAGCATTAGCTTTTAAGTCCGGATAATTTTCAGCCACGGCAAAAAGGGTCTTTAAGGTGCTCGAAAGCATATTCTCTTTCTCGGCCCGTTCGAGCGGATCGCCTGAAGCGCCGGCCACCGCCGCCCGGGCTTTCGTCACATTCTCAAGCACGGTTTTCTCGTGCGCCATATAACCCTTCACGCTTTCAACTAAGTTAGGGATTAAATCAAAGCGCCGCTTCAACTGAACCTCAATATCTGACAAAGCCTCGCGAGCTCGATAACGAAGCCGGATTAAGCGGTTGTAACCGAAAATGGGCCAAAGAATTAAAAGGGCGAGAACCGCCCAAACAATGTACCAGATATTCATCGCTTATATTCTAGTATTCTTCCGGCATTCCGGCCATACCGCCGCCCAGGCCGCGGCCGCCTTTCTTTTCCGGTAGTTCAGTCATAGCCGCCCCGATCACCAAATAGTTACTGGCGACGGAAACAGCGTTGATGAAAGCGGTCTTGACCACTTTCAATGGGTCAATAATACCCGCCTCTTTCAAATCGCCGATTTCGTTAGTGCTAGCGTTGAAACCGAGCCATCGATTGGCATTCTGCTCCTTGACTTTCTTCAAATCTCTAATCACTTTTTCGGGTGATTCACCGCTGTTTGCAATAATGGCCCGGACGGGTGCCTCGCGGGCAGTATCAAGGATGGTCGCGACTTCATTGGCTAAAGGTGAACCTTCCCCTTTTTTATCCGGAACGGCATTGAAAAGAGCAATCCCGCCGCCCGGCACGATCCCCTCTTCCATCGCGGCTTTGGTCGCATGAACCGCGTCATCAACCCGGCTTTTCAGTTCTTTCTGGGCTGATTCGGTGGCTGCCCCCACTTTAATGACGGCCACCCCGCCAGCCAACTTACCGAGCCGCTCCTCTAATTTCTCTTTATCAAATTCAGAATCGGTCTTCTCAAGCTGGGCTTTAATCTGGGCCACTCTTTTTTGAATCTCTTCCTTACTGCCCTTGCCGTCCACAATCGTGGTCTTATCCCGATCGGCCACTACCCGACCGGCTTGGCCCAAAGCATTTAAATCAACGCTTTCCAGTTTCCGGCCCAGTTCCTCGGAAATGAAATCAGCGCCGGTGACAGTGGCAATGTCTTGAAGCATCTCTTTACGGCGATCACCAAAGCCTGGCGCCTTAACCGGCAAGGCATTAAAGACGCCCCGGAGCTTATTCACAATCAAAGTGGCTAACGCCTCGCCCTCAACTTCATCAGCCACAATCACCAGTTCCTTTTTGGCGGCCTGCATCATTTTTTCAAGCAAGGGTAATAAATCGGCAATGGCTGAGATTTTTTGGTCAGTGACTAAGATATAAGGATTTTCAAGCACGGCCTCCATCCGCTCCTGGTCGGTAATCATATAAGGAGAAATAAAGCCGCGGTCAAACTGCATTCCCTCGACAATCTCATAAAAACTGCCAATGATGTTTGAATCGTCAACCGTGACCACTCCATCTTTACCAACCTTGCCCATTACTTCGGCGATTAGTTTCCCGATTTCTTCGTCTTTGGCCGAAAGCGAAGCGACTTCTTCAATCTTCTTATTGTCGTCAATGACCTCTTTTTGGCCTTCAAGCGATTTTACAATTTCTTCGCTCGACTTTCTTAATTCTTCAGCCAAAAGAATGACATTAAACCCTTTTTCTTTAATCAGTTTTTCGCCTTCATCAATCATGGCGTGGGCTAGAACAACCGAAGTAGTGGTGCCATCGCCGACGGCGTCGTTAGTTTTATCGGCTGCCTGTTTTAGAAGTTCGGCCCCTAATCCCTCGAACTTCTCTTCAAGTTCAATTTCTTTAGCCACGGTCACGCCGTCAAAAGTAACTTGAGGCGCACCGTAAGACTTTTCGATCACCACGGCCCGGCCGCGCGGTCCCAAGGTCATCCGGACCGCTTCAGCCAGCTTATCAATACCGTTCTTCAACGCGGCTCTGGCTTTTTCGTTAAATAAGATTTGTTTTGCCATGTCTTAGTTATTCGATAATCGCGAGGATGTCATCCTCATCCCCGACTAAATATTTTTTATTACCAATTTCAATCTCATCTGGGCCGTATTTTTTAAAAAGGACCGCATCGCCAACCCTAACCGTCATCGCTATTCGCTCCCCTTTTTCGTTCAATTTGCCCGGACCAACAGCCACCACTCGGCCTTTAATCGGCCGTTCTTTTTCAGCTGTTTCGGGAATAACAATGCCAGACTTGGTTGTCTTTTCCTCCTCGATTGGTTCGATAAAAACGTGATTTGAAAGCGGTTTTATTCCTTCCATGCGAGTTCGCCTAAAAGTATATAGATAAGTGTATCCCTTATGTCAAGAGGCTACTTGACGTAAAGTAGAAGTTATGATGATCTTACCTCGTTCGTAAGAGGACGGAAACTTCGCCTACGGTTCCTCAGGGACTATAACAATAACATCTCTTCGATTCTTTTGGTGTCCATATGAAATTCAAGTTCGAGGTCGCTTGCAATGAATCTCGGCTTATAGCCCAAAGCTTGAGGCAGAGCTCTTTCGATTCGCCTTAATTGAAGTTTTTTTAGAACCTGCTCAAGTTTATTGCCCAGCCAGCCGCGGAAGATAAATTCCGAAATTGATTTAATAAAAGACTTGCCTCGACCCAAGTACCGCGAATCTCGCTCACTTACCCCTCGAAGCCCGGAGGGCGAAGCGGGGTATTGTCGGGGAGGCCGAAGCCAATCATTGGCCTTAAAAAAATCACTAATTGCCTTTTCGTCCCCCATCACCGGCACCAGCTTCTGATAAAGATCGTTCCAGTAGGCGTTATAGGGCGGTTTAAGGCAATAAGCCTCGCGAGTCACAAAATGATTAAGACAGAGTTTATCCGCCGCTTCTTCTTTATGATCAGTGCCTTTTCGCCTGAAACCAAAGAGGTCGGAAAAGACAACGGCAAAAAATCGGGCGGTGAAAATTCGACCGCTTCTTACACTAAGAATAACATCAAAGTCAGATTTCTCGTGAAGTTTGCCGGTCGCGAGCGACCCGGCAGCCAAGACAAAATCAATAAATGGGACGAAGCGAAAAACTTTAACTCGTCTTAAAAATTTCTGCCACTTTTCAACCTTGAGCTTATTGAGGAATTCACTCTCCATCAGTCCTCATCTTCGTTCCTCGGCTTCTCCAGAGCCTTAGGCTCAATCCCAGCCGCCTCACCGCTAATCCGGAGCACGTCTTTATCAATTTTCCCCAGCTCCCTATAGGCCGAGTTGTAAGTATTAACACTCGTAGTTAAATGGTTGCCCAGTTTTTTCATATAAGTTTCGTAGCTGCCGAGGTGACGGCCCAATTCACCGACCCGCTTCCTAATTTCTTTGGCTGATTCTTCAATTTGGAGCGCCCGCAAACCCTGGAGCACGGTTTGGAGATAAGCCAAGAAGGTGGTGGGCGAAACAATCATTACTTTTTTCTCGCCCGCGGCGTACTGAATCAAATCGCGGGTGGCTAACTTAATCGCTCCCACTTTATTAACTAAAAGATCGTAATAAACCGCCTCTGATGGAATAAACATAAAAGCAAACTCCATCGTGCCTTTGGCTGGCTGGATGTATTTGGCGGTCTCGTCAATCCTAGCCTTGAGGTCGTCATGAAAAAGCGACTCTAGCCGCCGGCGTTCGGCCTCGTCTCTAGTTTCTAAAATCCGAGTGTAATTCTCAAGGCTAAATTTCGAATCAACCGGGATAATCCGGTCTTTCACAAAAATAACCGCATCTGGAATCAGTTCTTTGCCGGAATTTTCATCAATCCCCAATCGATACTGCATCTCGAACGACCCTGGCGGCAGGACATTTTTCAAAACGGTTTCCAAATAATACTCGCCCAAAACGCCGCGCTGTTTCGGATTTTTTAAAATATCCTGGAGGTTCTCGAGTTGCTTGGCGATATCGACCACTTGCTTTTGGCCTTCGCCGACTTTGGTTAGTTCTTGAGTGATTTCTTTGATAATTTTGGCGCTCTCGCCGAATTGCTGTTGAAGAACTTTAGTTGACTCGCCCAGCTTTTCATCCAAGGTCCGGGTCACTTCGTTAATCTGATTTTGAAGGAGAACCATCGCGCTTCCCCGCTCGCGCCTCAAAAACAAAAAGGCAATTATTCCCAAAAGAATTAAGTTAGCGATAATAAGCAGGATCTCCATGGCCCACTAATTATAAGTCAAGTAGTATAATAGGGCTATGAAGCGAATTGTCATTCTGGGAGCGGGCTTTGGCGGATTGCGGGCCGCCCTTGTTTTAGGGAAAAGAAGCAGAGAATTAACGAAAAGAGATTACGGCATAACGCTGATTGATAAAAATCGATATCATACCTACACCCCTCTTTTATACGAAATTAGCACCACCTCCAAGGCAACGGCTAACTATATTGACCTAAAATCAGTTACTACTTACCCGTTGGAAGGAGTGCTTTTGGGAACTTCCGTTGAATCAATTCAAGGCGAAGTCAGCAATATTGATGTAGTCAATAAAAAGATCGGGCTCAAGGGACGGGAAACAATAGATTATGAATATTTAATTTTAGCCCTGGGTGCGGAGACTAATTTCTTTAACATTCCTGGTCTTAAAGAACAGGCCCTAGAGCTTAAGAGTTTAATGGACGCCTTGAAAATTAGAGATACCATCTGGGAAAAGATTGAGGCCGCCAATAATAATGAAGTGGTGGATATTGTGATTGGCGGAGCTGGCTCAACCGGAGTCGAGCTAGCCGGAGAGATTCAGGAATGGATAAGCCAATTGAAAAAAGAAGGCTATCGCTGCGGCACTAAAGTTACTTTAATTGACGCCGCCCCTACCGTTCTTAACAACTTTGAACCAAAAGTCATTAAGCGCGCCAACCGACGGCTCAAAAAACTGGGAACTAATCTCCTCGTCGGGGAGAGGATAATAAAAGTAGAGGACGGTAAAGTCTTTCTCGAGAGCGGCCAGATTGTCTCCTGCAATGTTTTGATCTGGACCGGAGGAGTTAAGGCTAATGCTATTTCCGACCGATTGCCGATTAAAAAAGATAAACAGGGCCGAGTTGAAGCTTCGGGCAATATGCAGATAAACGACAAAATCTATGGCATCGGGGACATTGTCTGTATTTATGATTCAGACGGCAGACCAACGCCGATGGTGGCCCGAGCAGCCATTTCCGAGGCAACCATTGCGGCTAAAAACATCGTTAGGGAAACAAGGGGAGAAAAACCTGACTTAAAATACAGGCCGAGGAAATATCCTTATATTATTCCGATCGGCGGCAAATATGCCGTTTGTAAAATCGGGCCTTTAGTAATTGCCGGCTTTGGAGGCTGGATTTTAAAGGGCTTGGTAGAGTTAAATTATTTATTTTCAATTATGCCAAATACGAAAGCTTTAAAAATTTGGCTCAAAGGGTTGAGGCTTTTTATCCAGAACGACCGGTTGGGCTAGCCCTAGGGCGACCAGCGCCCGGTCTAGCCCTAGCCCCAAATTTTGTGGAGACGGGGATATCGCTTGCAAATCGGCAAATTGACGCACCAGTTATCTAGGCCGTAATAACGGCCGGCTTTTACGGCGGCGAAAAACACCAGAATCGAGGCGTAAATGATATGCTCGTCAACAATAAGGCCATGCTCTACATAGGGAAATTCGAGAACCGGGAAATAGTAAAAAAGCATCAGAACCGCTCCCAAGATAGAGCTTAACCGCACCCCAATCCCCAGAATCAGCGAAACGCCCAAAAGAGTGAGCCCCCACTCGTTAACAAAATTAACCCAACCGATATTAGCGGGCGAGACAAACCATTCAAAAAGAGTTTGAAAAGTTTTAGCGCCTTTACCGTAGCCCTCGGCCGTCCAGGCCGGATCAATTACTTTAGTGATACCGGCATAGAACATCAGCCAGCCTAAAGTTAATCGGCTAAGGAATAGCCACTTTATTTCAGTTTTGTTTAGGGCCATGATTTATTTTTTCTTTTCTTTTTGAATCACTTGCCAGAGCCTAATCACGCCCAAGATGATGAGAATAAAAAGCCCGAGCCAGAAAAGGAGGCAAAGAATTCCGAAAACCAAACCCCAACCGCTGACCCAGCCACCTCCCATTATTTGGTTGTAACCATAGCTCAAATTACCGCCCATCATATTCATCATATAAGACCAACTTTGATTTGATTGATTTGAAACGACCATTTTACCCATATTCTCGTGCATCTGCCGCAGAAAATCT
>CAYNZK010000018.1:0-8233 GCA_964401665.1 uncultured Candidatus Saccharibacteria bacterium | reverse complement strand
GAGTGCCCGACAGGGATCGAACCTGCGACCTCTTCCTCCGGAGGGAAGCGCTCTATCCGCTGAGCTACGGGCACAACTGCCGTTCAAGTTTAAAAGAAACGCCAGATTTCATAAAGGGCGCCGAGAGTAAAAACTAGAATCAGGGGCAGGTATAAGAGAACGGACTTCTGCCGGAGTTTTAGATACATCAAAACCACCATAGTGCTCTCGAGGGCGAGAAAAACCCCGCCGATAAATCCCACCAAGCCGATAAAGTTATTGAAGCCAAAGAAATATAAGAGAAGCGGCAAGAAGCTGGCGACGAGAAATGAAAGAAAACCGGGTAAACGGAGATCGTAAATGAAAATGTCTTTAACCTCGAGCCCTAAAAAGAAGTAAGAAGTCCAAAGACTAAAGACACCGAGAATACCGATTAAGACGAGGAGGGCCGAAGGAATAAGCTTGAGGCCGCCGATCGCATCCGGCGTAATACCAGCCGGCGAGAGCCCAATGACCGCAATCACAAAAAGGAGATAGGCCAGAGCCGGAACCGCGGTTCCCAAAACCACGACCCGGCGCAATCCCTTCTCAGGCAAGTTCCTCCCCTGCCAGTAGTCGCGCAAAGAAGAAATAGCCGCCCGGCCAGCCAAAGAAAAAAGGACTACCCCGTAGGGCAAGAAGAAAGCTTGAGGGTTAAACTTAGAGAGGGTCAATGAAGGCGCCCTTAGACTAAAACCAAAAAGAACAAGAATGATGGTAACCATGGCAACGGCCACCAAAAACTCGAAATTAGCCAATCGTTTCAAGGAGAAAACCAGCGCTGATACTCCGGAGAACCAAAAAAGATAAAGAGCAGCCGAACTTGAAAGAAACGGAACAGCAATCTTCATAAAACTGACTCCCAAAATCAAGTAGGCGGTTAAAACCAGAAGAAGGCCAGTGGCCGTGGTTAAAACCGCGAGCCAAAAACCGAAATCCCCTAAATATATCCGGGCATAACCCACAAAACGGTGCTGGCCTTCAGTGCTATCAATAATCCGCAAATACATCAAATGAATAGCGGTAAAAACAGCGGCAAAGGCCGCCAAATAAAAAAGGCCGAGTGAAAAGCCGGCCGCGGTGAAAACATAAGGCAGGGCAAACATTCCCGCCCCAATAATCATCGAGGCGAGAAGCCCGGTCGGCAGGATTATCTCCCTATACCACTGCGTAAACTTCGTCACCCTCTCTCACTTTATCGTTCACTTTAATCCCGACCTCTTTGCCCGATTCGGCTTCGGTGACTGATTTATGATCAAATTCCATTGATTCAATCGGTTGGGTAAAGTCGGTGGTGGCACCCTTGAAATGGACCGTCTCGCCCACTTTTACTTTTCGATTGAATCTGACGATTGCCACCTCCAAGTGGGAGTAGTAGTGAGTGACTTCGCCAATTGGTTTTTCTTCCATATTAAAATTGTTGGACTCGACCTTTTTCGATAATAGGAACAAGCTTATCCAGCAACTCTTTGGGGCTTGTCGCAAAAACGATTTTCCCCGCTCGTTCTTCGGCTCGATGGGATTTCTCGAGAATCAGTTTCAGAAGCTCATCCGTCTCCCAGGTGCCTTCTAGGATACCAATTGGTTTTGCATCTTCAAAGGCAATGGTGAATTCGTTAATCGTGCCCATGCGGCCGCAGCCGACAATGACGGCATCCGCCGCTTTAGTCAGAAGCAAATTTCGGCCCGAATACTCAAAGCCGGTGTAAACAATCAGGTCGTGGTAGTCGGTCGGCAGTTTATAAAAATTAATATGCTCAGCCTCGTCTTTGGCCGGCGAAAAGCCGACCACGGTGCCGCCTTCGGCTTTGGCCCCTTTGGCCGCCCAGTAAGGAAAGCCAGTGGTCGCCCCGTCAACCAAAATGCCGTTATGCCGCACAATCTCGTGGCCCAATTCTTCAGCTACCTGGAAAGCTCCTTCGCCGCAATGACCGGTTTCGAATGCACCGGAAACACAGATTTTATACTTCAGTTGGGACGGAGACATAACCTTATAATATCACCTCCTCGCCCAAGTTAGGAACAACTGGCCGAACGGCCAGCTCATCTCGAATCCGGTCTTCGAGCGGCCCCATTTCCTTTTCCTCACCGTGAACAAGATATACTTTTTTGAGCCCCAGCTTCATTGGCCTTAGCCAGTCGATCAAGGCCAGCTGATCAGCATGAGAAGAATAGCCGCCGATAGCCAAAACCCGGGCTTTGACTGCTACCTCCTCACCAAAAATTTTAACGCTGAAGTTTTTACCTGATTTTGCTCCATCCAAAATCCGCCGGCCCAAAGAACCAACCGCCTGGTAACTAACAAAAAGAATGGTGCTTTTAGGATCAGACAAATACCGCCGCTCGTGATGAAGAATACGTCCGCCTTGAGACATACCGGCGCCGGCAACGATAATCTTTGGCGGGGCGATGCCGTTAATTTGCTTTGACTGCTCGGTGGTTAGAGTCAGGTGAAGATCGGGAAAATCGAAAATCGCATCACCAGCCCGCAAAAGTTCAATCGCCGCTTCATCGAAATAAGCTCGGTCTTGGGAATACTTTTTATAAACCGCGGTCAATTTAATAGCTAGGGGGCTATCGATAAAAACCGGCGTCCGCGGGATCCGACCGTTCTCAACCAAGTCATTGAATTCAAAAAGTAATTCCTGGGTTCGCTCAAGGGCAAAGGCTGGGATCATTAAAACCCCACCGGCTTTCACTGTTTCTTCAATCACATTTTCGAGCAAATCCTTTCTTTGAGTTAGGTCCTCGTGAACTCGGCTGCCGTAGGTTGAATCAATCAAGGCATAATCCGCCGCTTTAATCTCTTCTCTGCCTTTAATTAAAGGCGTAACCGGATGGCCCAAATCGCCAGAAAAAACTATTTTCTGGCCGTCGCCTTTAACCAAAATCGAGGCTGAACCTAAAATGTGACCGGCGTTGTAAAACTCGACTTCAAACCCGGCCGCCTCAATCTTTTCGTGATAAGAAACTTTTTGCCAAAGCTTCATGGTTTCGTTAATATCGGCCAACTCATAAATCAGGGGCAGGCCGAGTTCGCGAGCCTCAATAGCCAAGATGTGCTCCGAATCAATTAAAAGGGTTTCGGCAAAATCTTTGGTCGGCGGCGTTGAATAAACCCTCCCTCGAAAACCGGCTCGATAAAGCTGAGGGAGGCGACCGACATGATCAATGTGAGCATGAGTAACAAAAACTGCCTCGATCGAGGCTGGGTCAAGCGGAAAGGGTTCAAAGTTATGCCGCTCGCAATAACGAGCCCCCTGATGCAGGCCGCAATCAATCAAAATTCTTTTCCCGGCCTCGTTCTCTAAAAGAAAACTGGAGCCGGTCACCATTTTGGCCCCGCCCCAAAAAGTAAGTTTCATTAAGGTAATTATAACCGAAGGGCTTCGAGGGCGATGGCCTTGTCAGACCAGGGGATCTGTTTACCGCCGGCCACTCGGAGGTAGGGCTCGCTCCCCTTACCGGTGACGACAACCGTGTCTCCAGGTTTTGCTATTCCGACTGCTTTAAAAATGGCTTCTTTGCGGTCAAGAACTTCCGAAACATCAGGAATCGTAACCCCAGCCTTAATCTCAGCAATAATTGCGGCCGGATCTTCGTCAAATGGATCTTCGTCAGTCAAGATAATCTCTTTGCAGTAGCGGCTGGCGATCTCGCCAAGCTTGGGCCTCTTCCATTTATCCCGACTGCCGCCAGCTGAACCAAGAACGCAGACGAGTCCCCCTTTTCGGTTTTTTTGGGTAAGGGTCTGATAAACCAGTTCGAGCGAATCCGGGGTGTGAGCATAATCAACTACCACCGCGAATGGTTCACGCTGCACAAATTCCATCCTTCCGGGCACCCCTTTAAAATCCTCGATTGCTTCTTTAATAATCGCTTCCTTAATCCCTAGGGTCCGACTGAACTCGACCGCGGCCGCTAAATTCTCTTTATTAAATTCGCCAGGTAGTAATTCGAAAACTTTGTTTGAAAAATTCGGTAAATCAGCTTTGGAATAAATAATCGGACGGCTCTTTGCTAAAACGCCTCGGAAATATTCAGATTTTTCGTCATCACCATTAATGAAGACTGGTGCGCCTCTCCGGGCGGCATACTTTAGAAACCTAAGCTTGGCTTTGCGATAATTTTCAAAAGAGCCATGAGCTTCAATGTGTTCCGGAGCGATGTTAGTGATAATCGCCGCTCGCCACTTAATAAACCGGTGGCGAAGAAGATGAACGCCCTGAGAAGTTACCTCCACCAGAGCGTAATCGCATTTCTTTTTAACCGCCTGCTTTAAAAAGTACTGAATAAAAAAACGGCCGGGCTGAGTGTTGCCCAAAGTATTAATTTTCGAATCCTCGATTAGTTTAATCCGAATCGAGGAAAGGAGAGCGGTTCTTTTACCAGCCTTCTCTAAAATAGCGTTCAAGAGCTCAAGGGTGGTGGACTTACCTTTAGTGCCGGTGACGCCAATTACCCTCAGTCTCCATGAAGGAAATAAATAGATAACCTCGCCAATCAAACCCAGGGTGAAATGATAAGCAAAAGGCGCCCAGCTCAACCGATACATCCACTTAAACAAGGGGAATTTTTTAAATCCCTCGAGAATCAAATTAAAAACTTTCCAGGAAGACACGGGATTATCTTTTTATTTTTTTCAGAGCGTCCCGCATTCGATCCTGAATTTTAAGAAGCCCCGGGTCAATCTCTTTAATGGCTGTCTGGGCTTGCCGCTTTGAATAACCAAGGCTAACCAAGGCTTCTAAAATATCAATATCTTTTTCCAAGAGTTCGGCCATCCCGCCTTCGGTCGGTCGGACCTTATCTTTAAGCTCAACAATAATGCGCTCGGCTGTCCGCCGGCCAATACCCGAAGAACGTTCAAGCAATCCGGCCTCGCCTTTAGCAATCGCCCCCAGGAGCTGTTCGACCGGCGCGGTGCCTAAAATAGCTAAGGCCGACTTAGGCCCTACGCCCGAGACTGAAATCAAGGCTTCGAAAAGCTGCAGTTCAGCCTCGGTTAAAAATCCGTAAAGATCGGCTCCCCCTTCACGCAGATGGAGAAAAGTAAAAACCTTGACCGTCTCGCCCGCTTGGGGCAAGCCGCCGGCTTCAACTAAAGGAATGGCCACTTTAAATTCAAAACCACTCGCTTCAATAATAATGAACCGGCCGGTTCGCTCTTTCAGGATTCCCGAGATGCTGTGGATCACTTCATTTATTATAAGCGCTACCGCGGCGCCTGACAGCGTTTCAATTATAAGGGGTTGCTTGACTCAATTAAACCGGGTGAGATAATTGGAGTGTTAAGCAATGATTTCGGCGGCAGATCAGGAAAAATTGAAACAGCTGCTTTTAAAAGATAAGGCGCGTCTAGAAAAGGAAGTAAAAAGCCTCCGCTCCCGCGAGAGCCGGGACTTTGGCGAAGATGCTACTTACGATACTGGTGAGGAAGAATCAGACGAGAGCGAAGAAAGGGTAACTCATGAGGCTATAGCCGAAGCCCTGAACCAACGCCTTAACGACATTAACAAAGCGCTCCAAAAAATGGAGCAAGACAAATACGGCCGCTGCGAAAAGTGCGGTAAGGAAATAACCCTAGAATTGCTCGAGGTGGCGCCAGAGTCAAAACTTTGCCGCGATTGTAAACTAAAAAAATGACCAAATCGCTCGCTCGGGTCTACTCGGCCGAGCTCGAGGGGATTGAAGCCAGATTGATTGAGGTCGAAGTCGACTTAAATGTCGGCCTTCATAGTTTTAATATTGTCGGCCTGGCTGACAAAGCCCTTTCGGAATCGAAAGAAAGAGTCAGCTCGGCCCTAAAAAATACCGGCTTTAAACCGCCGACTAAAGAAAACCGGAAAATCACCGTAAATCTTGCGCCGGCTGATGTGAAAAAGACCGGTTCTCAATACGATTTGGCTATCGCCATTGGCTATCTCCAGGCTACCGAACAGATCGGGGCATTTGACGCGGAAGACAAGATTTTTATCGGCGAACTAGCCTTAAACGGCTCGGTCAGACCGGTTCCCGGTGCCTTAAACACTGCTATTTTAAGCCGGAGGACTGGGAAACAATATCTTTTCCTGCCAGTAGCAAATGCCAAAGAGGCAAGTTTAATCGGTGAAGTTAAAATTGTACCGATTGCAACGCTCGCTGAACTTATTAACCACTTGGCTGGTTTGGCTATTATCGAAGCTCATCCCCGAACCGACTTTAAACCGATTAATGACCATGAACTCGATGTCAGCGAAATTCGGGGTCAGGATTTTGCGAAGCGCGCCTTGGTGGTCGCGGCGGCCGGCGGCCACAATATCTTAATGAGCGGGCCGCCGGGCACTGGCAAGACAATGCTGGCCCGAGCGCTCGTCTCACTCCTCCCGCCCCTCACTTTAACCGAAGCCATTGAGGTTTCTCAGGTTTGGAGCGCCCGAGGTCTTTTAAAGGGAAATTATGTTCGACGTCGGCCTTTCCGAACACCGCACCAAACCGCCTCGCCAGTTTCGATTATCGGCGGCGGCCCCAACCCCCAGCCCGGCGAGATTAGTTTAGCCCACCGAGGCGTTCTTTTCTTAGATGAACTGCCGGAATTCCGCCGCGATTTGCTCGAGGCCTTACGCCAACCCTTGGAATCGGGTGAAATTATAGTTTCTCGAGCCAAAAGCAATCTCACTTTCCCTTCGCGTTTTATTATGGTCGCGGCCATGAATCCCTGTCCCTGCGGTTTTTGGGGCGATAACGAAAAGGAGTGCCGCTGCAGCGCTTACGAGGTTTTTCGTTATCAGAAAAAGATCTCCGGCCCCCTACTTGATCGAATTGATATTCAAATCAATGTGCCGCGAATCAAATTCGAAAGTCTCCAGGGTCCAATGGAGGATGGCGGCCGCTTAAAAGAGGCGGTTTTGCGAGCGCGGGAAAACCAAAAAGAGCGTTTCAAAAAAGCCGGCGTTAATAAGTTGGTGAACGCTGAACTTGAGACTAAAGAATGCGACGAGTTAATCGAGCTCTCTGGCAAGGCGAACGACTTGCTGAAAAATATTTTCAACCAATCACTCCTTTCCGCTCGCGGTTATTATCGATTGCTAAAAACGGCAAGAACCATTGCCGACCTCGAAGGCAGTGAAATCGTGGAATCGCCTCATGTTTCTGAAGCGTTCCAGCTAAGACTTCGTGAAGAGTAGATTATTTTGCGAAGGGATTTGCCGCGCCCGAAACGTCGAAGTGGACATGACAACCGGTTTGTCCCTGAACCTGGCCGGTGCGGCCGACTTTAGCGATGATGCTCCCTTGAGCCACTGCCTCGCCAACATCAACTAGGTTTTCCGAGTTATGGGAATAAAGCGTTTTAGTGCCGTTCGGATGTTCGATTCTGACGAGTCCCCCCAGGCCGCCGTTCCAAGAAGTCGGACTGCCGACGGCGATCACTATGCCTGAAGCCGCGGCGTAGATCGGCGAGCCGCAAGAGGTTGAGATGTCAACCGCGTTTTCGCCGTGGAGCGCGCCCCAGTTCCAGCCGCCTGAAACCGGCCGGCCAAAATAGCCGCTCATCTCAGGCAGATTCGATCCTTGAGATCCACCCGAGCTACTGGCCAGCTTACCATTAGGCACAATCACGATTTCGTCAGCCCTCAACGCCCCCCTATTAAAGGTAGCGATCTCGTCTTCGGAGACATTATAAAGAGCGGCGATTGATTCAAGACTCTCGCCGCTTTTCACCTTATGAAGCACGCCCGAAACCGGCAAAATCACGATTTCTTGGTCGGGTTGAATCAAGCCCGAACTTTTCAAATTATTAGCCCAGATAATGGTATTTACCGAAATACCGAATTTGGCGGCAATGGTTGAAACTGAATCTCCCTCTTCAACTTGATAAGTAAGAAGGCCGTCCCGAAGCGGCGAGATATTACTCGATGGGCTGGCTGAGTTTAAGAGAGAAGCCTTATCAACCAAAACAAAGCCCAGAAATTCATCTTCTGGGTTATCCATGACGAGTTCCCCCAAAGGAGAGACATCGCCGACAAGGGCCGCGCCATCAACCTCGAGCGAACCCGTTTGGGTGAAATCGCCATCGCGAGGGAGTTCGGCCGTGCTCGCCTGCCTCAAATAAAAAAAGTTGGCTCCGAAAAGACCGAGAACCAAAAAAACCGGGGGTAAAGGAATTGTCCCGACAAGCTTCAACCAAGTCCCTGACTTTTGTAGTATGGTACTAATAACCATCATATGTTAGAGG
>CAYNZK010000017.1:0-8587 GCA_964401665.1 uncultured Candidatus Saccharibacteria bacterium | reverse complement strand
ACCGTGGAGTAGAAATAAAGAGTGAACCTCTCGATCGGGATTGTGGGGTTGCCCAATGTGGGTAAATCTACTCTTTTTCAGCTTTTAACCAAAAAGCAGGTTAATACGTCGAACTATCCTTTTGCTACGATTGATCCCAATGTCGGCGTGGTGCCGATCGGAGATGAGCGGTTGGAAAAAGTGGCTCGAGTGATCGGCTCCAAAGAAGTTCTGCCGGCTACTATTGAATTTGTGGACATTGCCGGCTTGGTTAAAGGGGCTCACGAGGGAGTGGGTTTAGGCAATCAATTTTTGGCCCGGATTCGGGAAGTTGATGCCGTTCTTCACTTAGTTCGGACTTTTGCGAGCCTCGAAGTTATCCATTTCGAAGGCCGGGTTGATCCAGTGGCTGATTTTGAGGCGGTCTTAGAAGAGCTCAAACTAAAAGACGAGGAGAGTAAAGAGAAAGAAAACCTTTTGAGCCTCAAGCCTCAACTTGTTCTCTTAAACGGTGGAGTAGAGAAGGCGCCTCCGGAACTCGTTCTAAAACTGCGCTCACTCCAATGGCCCTATTTATTTTGGGATCTTGAAGAGGATTCCACTGGGGAAAAGCTCACCGAAATGTTTGATAAGTTTAAACAACTACTTGACTTAATTGTCTTTTTCTCGGCTAACGAGACGGTTGCTCGTTCCTGGCTGGTTAAAGCCGGAACGCCGGTTGGGCAGGCGGCTGGAGTTATCCACACAGACTTCGAACGCGATTTTATTAGGGCTGAAGTAGTAAATTGGGAAAAACTGGTTGAGGCTGGTAGCTGGCATAAGGCCCGGGAGCATGGCTGGCTTGGAATCGAGGGCCGGAGTTATCCAGTGGTAGATGGCGACGTTATCGAGATTAAGGTATAATGAAGAGAAGCAAGCATTGCCACATTAAGGCAAAAGGTCGTTGCTTAAATGAAGAAAGAAATTTAGGAATCAGTTATGACCGTGCTTCAGTGGTTAGTGGTGGCAGTGATCGTCGTCGCCGTGGTCCTCCTCGTTATGTTCAGCCGGAAAAAGGGCAAAAAAGGAGGTCCGGGCGGCGGGATGCCCCCAACTCAATAAATTCTTAAGTTCATTTTTGAACCTAAAAGTCCTCTCTCGGGAGGATTTTTAGGTTTTAGGAGGATGGTTTATAATCTAGCTAATGATTATTGAGCCCCTTGGCCGGAGAAAAGAAATGATTCACGGTTTCTGGGTTTATCTTGATGAGTCGCTCCGATACACCGGTTTGGTTTATCTTCGGGATGATCTCCAGCGTGAAGAGGCGATCACTCTATTTGATGCCGCGAAATTGAAAGGCGAAGCTTATTTTGAAGACGATCAGGATCGGGACTTCGCCTTAATTTATAATCGGAACGACGGCACTTACGAATTGATTCAGAGAACCAGAGAGTGAGAAAGAATTTTAAGAAAAAGGTTCTTAGGGCTGTCTCTTTCATTCCCCGAGGTAAAACTTTGAGTTACAAACAAGTGGCGATCCGGGCCGGCAGCCCCAGGGCTTATCGAGCGGTGGGCAATATTTTGAATAAAAATCGTAATCCGAAGGTCCCTTGTCACCGGGTGATTAAAAGTGATGGTTCGGTCGGTGGTTATGCCGGAGGAACTCCTTTGAAAATCAAAATCTTAAAAAAAGAAAAAGCTATTTAAGGAGATGGCCCGACTAGTTTTTGATATTGAAACCGTTGGCGAAGACTTTGACTCGCTCGACAAGACGAGTCAGGAAGCGCTCAGCTGGTGGATTAAAAAAGAAGCCGCGACCGAACTTGAATATGAAAAGACGCTTGAAGAAATGAAGGGGAGAATGGGCTTTTCGCCCTTAACCGCCGAAGTAGTGGCCCTGGGGGTTCTCGATTACGAGCGGGATCGCGGGACGGTTTATTTTCAGGCGCCAGGAGAAGAAATCAAAGAGTTTGAAGAGGGCGGCTTCAAATTTGAACAGATGACTGAAAAAGAAATGTTGGAGAGTTTTTGGCGCGGCGCGAATGAGTACGATGAATTTATCAGTTTTAATGGTCGGGGCTTTGACGTGCCCTTTTTAGTGGTCCGCTCGGCTGTTCACAATATAAGGCCAACTAAAGACTTAATGTCGAACCGTTACCTTTCCAGCCAGACTTTTGGCGCCAAGCATGTTGATTTGCTTGATCAGTTAACTTTTTACGGTGCCTTGCGCCGGAAGGGAAATCTCCATCTCTGGAGCCGAGTTTTTGGCATCAAGAGTCCTAAAGCCGAAGAGATTACCGGCGAAGATGTTGGCCGGCTTTTTAAAGAGAAAAAGTTTTTAGACATTGCCCGCTATAATGTCGCTGATCTCCGGGCCACTAAAGAACTTTACGATTACTGGCGGAATTACTTCCGCTTTTAGTTTTAATGAAGAAGAGGCTTTTTGTAGCCATTGCTTTTCCTGGAGAATTACTCCAAGAACTAATTAGTTACGAAGAGAAGTTGAAGAAGCTTTGGGGGGGCGGGTTTCGCTGGACTAGGTCGGAGAATTTCCATCTTACTCTTCACTTTATCGGTTATCTTGAAGAAGAACGTCTGCCTTCGCTCGAGGCAAGATTAACTGAAACCCTCCGGGGGGTAAAAAGCTTTAAATTTCTCTTTAAGGAAATAGTTTTCGCGCCGCCTGGATCGCGAGCTCGAATGATTTGGGCGGTTTTTGAGAGTCGCCTGTACGAAGAGCTGGCGAAGAAGATGGTTCAATCCCTCAAAGAGTTCACCGAGAAAGAGAGTGGTCGCAGCGCTTCTATTCCCCATTTGACTTTGGCGAGATTTAAAGAACCGAGTTCGGCTAGGGGCGTTAAATTGCCTAAGCCTAAATTTTCGATTAACCAATTTAGGGTCTCTTCAGTGGAATTAATGGAATCAAAACTATCGCCCCAAGGGCCGAGTTACACCGTGATTGACTCCTGGAGTTTACTCTAGGGTGACGAGGAATGCCTGTGGCGGGATATTTATTTTTTCGGCTTCGGCCGCGGTTAGGTAGAAGAAGTTTTTCTTTTGTCTTTCGGTTTCACCAAAAGTGTCGGTCAAAAACATCACTGTTTGGGTCGGCATTGGCAGGCCCCTGACATCAACCCCACCGGCTTTTACAATCACGAACTTGGGCGTCTCAAACGGAACTCGATTCAGCTCCTCGGCAATCTTGACGTAGCTTTGGGTAAAAGCCCCGGCGGTGTTCGGATTTCTAGCCCAACGGATAAAATAGCTTTGATAAGCTTCAAAAACAAGAATAGCCAGAAAGACAAGAGTAATTAATAGGAGAATATTTCTATTGCTTATTTTGTGATTCAACCACTCGTAGATTTTGACTCCTCCCACGGCCGCCAGAATCACGACCGGCGGAATCATAATAATCGCTCGGAGAGCATGGGGCATACCTTCGTTAGAGATAACTACTGGCAGGGCGGCCACGACGAGCCATAGGCCTATAACTAGAAACGGAAAACCCGAAGACCTTGGTCTTTTTATCAATTCCCTTAAACCGATAATCACCCCGCTTAAAAAAAGGATTCCCACTGGCCAGAAGAGTTCAGGTCGGCCTGAAAGATTGTGTCGCCAATTATAATCACCCCTAATGTTAAACATGCCGGCAGTTTTTAAGGAGTTAATCGTGAGATCTTTGAGCGGACTAGGCGAGGAGAAAACCGAGATTTGGGTGGTTCGGCCAAAGAAATCAACCGGATTTTTGATGAAATAAAGACCCAGGGGTAGAGCGACAATGAAACTAAGAAGTATAAAATAGGCAGTAGAAATTATGATTTTCCGCCGGAATAGAGAGTCTTTTTCTTTGAGCCAAAAGAGTAAAATGATGAGGAGAATAAGGATTGGCGTGGCCCGATAGGCAATATAAGAGTAAAAACCGAGACCATAGGCGATGCCGCCGGCAAGAGCGAAAAGGGGATTTTTACGAAAAGCGAGAATAAGAAAGTAGATAGCCCAAGTTAAGAAAAACGGCGCCATAATAGCCCGAAAGCCGATTCGGGAGAAGTTAATATGCCAAAACGAGGTGGCGAGTAAAAAGGCCGCGAGAAGCGCTATATACCTTTTACTTTTTAGTTTTAAGTTTTTAGTTTCGGCTCCACTATTGAATAACTCTTTAGTTAAGAAATAGACTCCAAGCACAGTTAGGACGCCGAACAACGCACTGGGGAGCCGGAGGACCCAGGCCTCGTTGCCCAAGAAGCGGATAAATAAAGCCTGGATATTAATAAAGAGCCCTTCCCGGCCATTATTCTCCGGATAGAAAACCTTAAAGTCGCCGGCTTTGAGCGCCTCTAAGGCATTATTGCCATTCATCGCCTCGTCCGGATAAAGGCCCGGCGGGATGGTCGCGAGATTGGCGAGTCGGAGTATGGCGGCTATAATGATAATAAGGAAGAGTAGGAGATAGGTTTTTCTCACCCTCTTTATTTTACAATATTTTACAATGTCGACTACCCTCACACCAACCGCGATCGTCGCCTTTGTTCTCGGCCTTAGTATTTGGCTTGTTCTATTTGTTTCTTTATTAAAAACTTATTCTCCCCTTCGTCATCGACGAGCCCCTTTCAAGATTTTAAAAATCGATAATCCTAAAATACTAGGCGAACACCTAGAGTTCCTTCAATCCATTAATCCTCCTTTTGGTCTGGAGATAGCTGTCCATCACCTTGGTCAAAAGGTGAATTATTATCTTTTGGCGCCACGCTCATCGAGAATAAAAAATCCCGCTTTTGAAGAGGTTCAAGATTATGATCTTTATCATCATGGCGGCTACCATTTGGGCGTTTCTTTTCGTGCGCCTGAAGCTAAGTCCTGGCGGGCGATAGACTTAAAGAAACTTGATCTATCGAAAGTGAATGAAATTGGCGAGGGAGTAGTGATCCAGCTTTTAATCCAAAAAAGGCGACGCCAGAAATCAACGGCCAACTTGCGGACCCTTATCTCGGCCCCGTCAGCTTATCAGGCTAAAGAAATTTTAGCCGCTCTTCAGCCCGCTTTCCCCGGTTTCAAAACAGTAGAGGCGACGAACCGTGAATTTATTCACGAAGTCAATGCCCGTGAATTTAACGACAAAGAATCGATTTTATTGAGTTATAACGCTAACCCCTTGCGGCGGTAAGAAAAAGGGTCATAGAATAAAACTGGAGCGGCGAAGACGGGCACTCACTCAACACCTGCAAGGCATTGGAGTCGACCCCGCCGCTCCTTTTTTATAACATGGAGTTCCTTCGAAACATTAAACTGAGGGATTACAGCAACTTCTGGATTGGCGGGCCGGCCGATTATTTTGTTTTAGCCAGAAGCATTGAAGATTTAGTTGAAGCTCTAGAATTTGGAAGGAAGAATAGGTTCGACATTTATATTCTGGGGAGCGGCACTAATATTCTTTGGTCTGATGTCGGATTTCGGGGATTAGTCCTAAAACCGGGACTGAAAGCAATTAAATTTGAAGGAAGAACATTGAGAGCTGGGGTCGGAGTTTCGATGGCAGAGCTTGTGAGCGTCGCCGTCTCGCGGGGCCTTTCTGGTCTAGAGTGGGCCGGCGGATTGCCTGGTTCTTTGGGCGGAGCCATTTTTGGCAATGCCGGCGCTTTCGGCGGAGAAATTAAAGATCTAATAATTGAAGTGATCAGTTTGGATCGAGATAGTCTTAAAATTCTTAAAAGAAGGGGAGAAGATTGCGCCTTTAGTTATCGGTCGAGCATTTTTAAGTTAAACGCAGGAAAAGAAATTATTCTTGAGGCCACCCTAAAATTAACTCCCGGCGACAAGCGTTATCTTTACGAGACCGCCGAGGCGAGAATGAATTACCGGAAAGAGCGTCACCCTCTCGAATATCCGAATATCGGCAGTATCTTTAAAAACGTACCCGTTAGTCAAATTTATCCGGACAATTCTGTCCTTAAAAAGGCGCCGATTAAAGTTGATCCTTTTCCAGTGGTGCCTACCGCTTACTTAATCGCCGAGGGCGGCCTCAAAGGGATCGCTTCGGGCGGCGCGATGATCTCTCCTAAACACCCAAACTTTATTGTTAATGTTCTACACGCTTCCGCTAGCGATGTTTTATCTTTAATCTCGCTAGTTAAAAACGAAATTAAGAGTAGATTTAGCATCGAACTCGAAGAAGAAATCAGGATAATTGAAAATTGAAAACTGAAAATTGGCAATTTTAAGTTATCCACATATTTTTTCTGATTCAAACTTGCTAGAATTAAATTAGTGTATTGACTAACAGAGTTGACTGGTCGACAACTCTTGTTAGATGCTCAAGTAAGTAATTAATATGCCTGCCAAAAGGAGAAGAGCGACGGCTAAAAAACCCGCCGCTAAGGCAGCACCTCGTCGTCGCCGACGCACGACCCGCAAGACAGCGGCTAAAAAAGCGCCGGCTCGTCGAAGAGCGCGCCGAAGATAGACTTCATTAGTTCTTCATGGAAATGTCCTCCGGTCTAAACCGGAGGACATTTCTTTTTCAACTTACTCCTTCTTGGGGTTATCCACAGTGTATTTCAGAATTCATTCGTTCTAGAATGAAAGTGAGCTAACGAGGGGTTGACTGGTCGGCGGCCCGCGTTAGTAGAGATAATGTATTATCTCAAGCCACATGGCTAAGAAGAAGAAAAAGAAGAGGTAGCATTGCTGCTCTTCTTTCCCGGCTAACCGAGCGCTCGACCCTTGGGCGCTCGGTTTTTTATTTGATATGAAGGGCTCCGAAGCCTATAATAAATGGCCAGTGAGACTTGAGATTCAAACCACTGACCTTGAGCTGACCCTTTCGCTCCGGAATTATATCGAGAAAAAAATTGGGGGGCTCGACCGTTTTATTAAGCGTTTTCCGGAAGGTGCGATTCTGGCCGAGGTTGAGGTCGGTCGGTCGACTCGCCATCATCGTCACGGTCAGATTTATCACGCTGAAGTCAACCTAACCTTGCCCGGTCGTTTAATCAGGGCCGCCTACGACGACGAAGACCTTCGTCGAGCTATCGACCAGGTGAAAGAAAAACTGAAGCGTGAAATCGAAAAGTACAAAGAGAAAAGCTAGTTTTTAAATGCCGTTTTTTAATTCGAAGAAGCCGCCTCGGGAAATAAATTTGGTTAACGATGAAGAGGCAGAACTTTTAAAGCTCGCCGACGATAAATTAAAAGAAGAAAGTCTAACTCTAAAGGAGAGAGCTCGGGCCGGTGAAAGTTTAGATAAACTTTTAGTCAAGGGTTTTGCTTTAGTGAGGGAAGCCTCACGCCGAACTTTAGGTCAGCGTCATTTTGACGTTCAGCTTTGGGGTGGGATAGTCCTTCACCAAGGAGCTATCGCCGAAATGCTTACCGGTGAAGGAAAAACACTGGCCGCTACCTTGCCAGCCTATTTAAACGCTCTAGCCGGTGAAGGTGTTCATATTCATACAGTCAATGATTACCTGGCTAAGCGAGATACGGTCTGGATGGGCCAGATTTATCACTTTCTTGGCCTAAAAGTGGCTTGTTTAGTGCACGACGGCGCTTTTATTTATGATCCTGAATGGCGGCTCACCGAAGAAGAGAGAAAAAAGATAGACGAGGAAAGAGACGCGACCGGCAGTTTCTTAGTCAAAGAGGAATTTCTTCGGCCAGTGTCGAGGCGGGAAGCGTATCGGGCTGACATTACCTACGGCACTAACCACGAATTCGGCTTTGATTATTTAAGAGATAACCTGACCTCGAGCGTTGAGGCTCAGGTTCAGCGCTCCCTGAATTATGCCATCATTGATGAGGTCGACTCGATTTTGATTGATGAAGCGCGGACGCCGCTCATTATTTCCGTGGCTGATCAGGATTCCTCGAATTTTTACAAAGTTTTTGCCGCAGCCGTAAAGCGACTAGTCCGGGAAGAAGATTATTTAGTTGATGAAAAATTAAGAAGCGTTGAAATTACCGAGACTGGGATCGATAAAGTTGAGGGAATGACCGGGGTTCAAAATCTTTACGCGGTCGATAACCTTCGTTTAGCTCATTACCTTGAAGCCTGTCTTAAAGCTCAGGCGCTTTATGAAAGAGATCGCGATTATGTGGTGAGAGGGGGCGAGGTGATTATTGTCGATCAGTTCACCGGCCGTTTGATGTTCGGCCGTCGCTATTCAGCCGGACTTCACCAGGCGATTGAAGCTAAGGAAGGAGTGGCGGTTAAAGAAGAGTCGCGCACCTTTGCCCAGATTACCATCCAAAATTATTTCCGACTTTACAAAAAATTAGCGGGGATGACCGGTACGGCTCAGACTTCGGCCGAGGAGTTTCATAAGGTTTATAACCTCGAGGTGGTCAGTATCCCCCCTAATCGGCCGATGATTAGGGAAGATCTGCCGGATGTGATTTACAAAGATCTTGAGGCTAAGTATCGAATGATTGCCGAAGAGGTTAAGGAACGGCACGAAAAGGGCCAGCCGGTTTTGGTGGGTAGTGTTTCAATCGAAAAGAACGAAATCCTTTCTCAGGTTTTCAGGAAAGCCGGTATTCCCCACGAGATACTAAATGCCAAAAACCATGAGCGGGAAGGAGCGATTATTGCCCAAGCTGGCCGGCTGGGGGCGGTGACGGTGGCGACCAATATGGCTGG
>CAYNZK010000016.1:0-8843 GCA_964401665.1 uncultured Candidatus Saccharibacteria bacterium | reverse complement strand
CCACCAACCCTCAGCCTTTTAATCGGCGTCTGGCAACGCTGACAAGGCTGGCCAGTCAGACGATAAGCCAAAAGCTCCCGGCCGTAGCCGCCGGGCTTGCCAGCTGTATCTCGAAAATCAGCTATTGAGGTGCCCCGAAGTTTAATCGCCTTAGCTAAAACACTTTTTGTAGTTCGCCAAATGCTACGAAGTTCCACCTCGCTCAAGCTGGTCGCTGGCTTCAGGGGATGAATTTTAGTCTGCCAAAGAATATCGTCAGAATAAATATTACCAATGCCGACAATCACGGCTTGGTCCATTAATACCTGTTTAATAGGCCCTTTGCGTCCTGCAAGCCGCGCCTTAAATTCTTTAAAACCAAACTTGGGGTCGAGCGGTTCTGGCCCCAAAAGAGCAATGTCCGGCAGTTTATCAAGCTCCCCTTTCTTAACCAAAATAACTTTGGCGAATCTTCGGAGATCAGATAGCCCCACCATTCGACCATCATCAAGATATAAAATAAAGCGGATATAATCGTTAACTCTTTCCTCGAGCGCTCCTTTTATCAGACTTACGGTCGATGGCTTGCGGCCCCGAGTAGCAACCCGCCACTTTCCGACAAGGAGATGACCGGTTAACTTCTGGTGAATTAGAAGAACATGGTCTCGGCTTAAATATATGAGAATGTTCTTACCCCGACGCTTAACGTCATTAATTTCAAGCCCCTTAATTTTCTTCTTAAAAAGACCCGGAGTTGGTTTTTTTATAATTTTCGCCCGGTCCCACCAGCTTCCCGTAATCGTCCGGCCGCGAATCTTCCGCCTCAAATCCCGGACAACAGTCTCAACCTCAGGTAGTTCAGGCACGCCAGTTTACTGACTCTCCAGTAAGGAGATTTCTTTGCTTGGGATAAGGCTGGGGTCGGTCGGCAGGGTGAAGTAAAAAGTGGTGCCCCGGCCCAAAACTGATTCAGCCCAGATGACGCCGCCGTGGCGGTTCACGATGTTTTTCACGATGTAGAGCCCGAGGCCGCTGCCTTCGGTTTTTAAACCAACCGCATTCTGGGCCCGGAAAAACTTAGTGAAGAGCTTGCCCATATCCTCGGCTGGAATGCCGACGCCAGTGTCTTCAACGCTGATTTTTAGATAAGGCTTATCAGGCAGGCGCTCGATTCTTATTGTGACCGAGCCGCCAGTTACATTATATTTAATGGCGTTATCAATTAAGTTAGAAAGGGCCATGCCGAGCCTATCGGTATCGACAAGAATTTTTACCGCCGGCTCTGGGCCAGGATCAAAATAAAGCTTAATTCCATATTCCCGGGCCAGAACCTCGGCGTTTTTAAGACCTCCGGCGATAAACTCGATGATATTAACCTCGGTAAAGTTGTAACCGAATCGTCCCTCTTCCATTTTGGAAACATCTAAGAGGTTGTTCACGGTTTTAAGCAGACGACCGGCAGCTAAGAGGCCGCTCTTCGCCATCTCTTTAACCTCTTCGGCTAAATCCTCTTTTTTACTCAACGTTTCAAAAACCCAGTTAATCCCGGTGAGAGGTGTTCGCAGCTGATGAGCCGCCACGGTAATGAAATCCGATTGGGTTTTAAAAAGTTCGACCTCCCGGGTTCGGTCCTGAATCACTTTCACAAACCCTAAAATTTCGCCTTTGGCATCCACGATTCTTTCAGTCGAGACCCTTAACTCCTTTTCGGGTTCAGTAAAGGAAAGATCAACCACCTGAGGATAAACCCCAGGCTCGGAACGCCGAATAACTGCCGGCGCAAGCGAGGGAAAAATGGTTTGGACGAGAAGTCTTAAACCCCGGTCGCTTGCCCTTTCCGGCCCGATCACCTGACCTATTACGTCTTGCCGTTTAACGCCCAGGATTTGCTCGGCCGCGGCATTAAAAACCGTAATTTTGAAGCTATTATCGTAAGCCACGACCCCGTCAACTAAATTGGCGATGATTCTCCCGAGTCTTAAGGAAACCGTTCGGCTCTCTTCGTTCGACTTGGCCAATTTCAAACTGCTCCAAAAAATGGTAACCCCCAGAATCAGAAAAGAGGCGAGGGTAAGGCCGGCCCAAAATAGGGGAAGGTAAACAAAATCGACGATGGAAATAAAGAGGGCGAGAATCAGGAAGAACCAAAAAGCTCGGAGCTCCGGGAGAGCAAGATAATAACCCAGCTTCGACTTTGGGAACATTAATTTAATTATACGTTCTTAAGCAATCGAGTGGCTAAGCTTTCGAAGCCTAGTTTTCGAAGATAATCTGCTGTTTCTTCTCTAGGGGCTGGCTTAATTTTTAAATCACTAAGAGTAATCCGAAGGGGCAATTTTTTATTAAGGGTGGCTAGTTTTTTTGATAAATAGGCTCGACCTTCGTAAGCCATTAACTTTTTCTGCAGCTTAATATCAGATAGGCCAACCCCTCGGACCTCTTCAAAAAGTTTTTCTAAAGAACCGTATTCGGCAAGAAGCCGGCTTGCCGTTTTTGGCCCAATGCCCGGCACGCCGGGGATATTATCTGAAACATCACCAACTAAACCCTTGAAATCAGCTAAGAGCGACGGAGTGAGGCCAAACCGCTCTTTCACCGCCGCCTCGTTGTAAATAACAGTCTCGCTGATCCCTTTTTTAATCGTCTCAACTACTACTTTATCGTCTCGGACGAGTTGTAAAAGGTCAGCGTCGCCAGAAAGGATAATGACGGTTAATCCTTTTTTATCTTTAAAACACTCGGCTAGGGTGGCCACAATGTCGTCAGCTTCCCAGCCGGAGTAATCAATAGTCTTAATGCCGAAGGCGGAAAAAATCTCCGGCGCCCGAATAAGCTGTCGCACTAAAGGCGGGGCGGTTGGGGGTCTTTTGCCTTTGTACTCTTTATATTCCGTCCCTCGGACCGTTATTTCATCCCGGTCAAAAGCGGCCGCGGCATACTCTGGTGGCCGCTCCCGTAATACTTTAATTAAGATGCTCGAAAGGCCGTAAAGAGCGCCGGTCGGCGAACCGTCGGTCGAGGTAAACGGCGGCAGGGCATGATAGGCCCGGTGAATTAGGGAATTAGCGTCGACTAAGAGTAAGGTATCTTTCATTTTCTTTTTGGCCGTGCTCGAGATGAAGCCAAATTGTTCCTTGAGGCAGAACGCTCCTTGCCCGCTCGGCCCATTCAACAATGATAATATTTTCAGGCTTTCGGACTGTCTCGTTAAGACCAAATTGGTATAGCTCTTTAGGCTCTTCCAGTCGATAAACATCAAGGTGAAAAACGTTTTTAAAGTTTCGGCCCCGAGGTAAGGGGAAGCGGCGCCATAAAAGAAAGGTTGGACTCATCACCTTACGCTTCACTCCTAGGGCATGAAGAAAAGCGCGGATAAAGGTAGTTTTACCAGCTCCCAACTCACCGATGAGACCGATAACAAGCGCTCGCCTTCCGGGCTTGGTTTTTAACACCTCCTCAGCCAAGACTCGAGCCAGACGGCGCGTTTGGAGAACCGAACCAGAAAGATATTTTACTTTTCCCATCGTTCTTTAGGTTCTAAAATGGCGGTTTTCAAAAGATAGCCAATGCCGAAGCTAAAGACCGCGGCCAGCGCCAGGGCAACGAGGAATGGGCTCGAATCAAAGTTGGTCTGGTTAATCTGACCCACTAGATTTTCATCCCCCCCGAAGGCGTTGGAATTATTAGAGGTGACGGAAACGACAGGCGAAAATCGAGAGGCGACCACAATCTCGTCCTCGCCAACCGCCCCGTAGCTAAATTCGTCAGCTATCTCTCCTTGAGGATTAATTAAAACGAGTTTATCGCCGTCGTTATTCAAGCTGATTCGGGTCAAGCGGTAGGGCAAAACAAGCTCCTCTTCGGATGAAATCGTCCCTGAAAGACTAAATGTTTTGCCGCTTGCGTCTTTGAAGCGCCAACCAGCCAGATTAATTGACTCTCCGCCGCCGTTAATTAACTTCACCCACTCGCCTTCGGTATCCCGGCCAACTGGGTTTGGCAGAACTTCTTTAAAGAAGAGCATTTTTATCCTGGTCAAGCTTAAGCCCCAAGTGTTCGAGCGCCGCCGGCTCCACTACCCGTCCGGCCGGGGTTCGCCGCAGATATCCGAGCCGCATTAGGTAGGGCTCATAAACTTCTTCAATAATACCCTTGTCCTCATCGAGGGCCGCGGCAATGGTGCTGAGACCAACCGGACCGCCGGCGAATTTCTGACTAATGGTTTTAAGCAGTAGACGGTCATGATTTTCAAGCCCTAAAGAGTCAATCTCTAAATACTCCAGGGTTTTTTCGGCCACGCTCTCGGTGATCTTGTTCTCGCTATTCACTTGGGCATAGTCTCTGGCCCGCCGCAACAAGCGATTCGCTGTTCTTGGGGTAAAACGCGCGGCTAGGGCGAGGATTTCAACAGCTCTTGGCTCGATCTCGATTCCTAAAATCTTGGCTGATCGCTTAATAATCGCCTCGATGTCTTGAAGTTCGTAATAATCAATCTTAATCGTGGCCCCAAAACGGGAACGGAGCGGCGCTGACAAAAGATTGATTCTAGTGGTCGCCGCAACTAAGGTAAAAGGCGGGAGGTCAATCGAAATGGTTCTAGCCCCCGGTCCTTTACCGATCACAATATGAAGTTTCCGGCTTTCCATGGCTGAATAAAGCACCTCTTCAATCAACCGATTCAGACGATGGGCCTCATCAATGAAAAGAATCTCGTGGTCATCGAGGTTACTTAAGATGGCGGCCAGGTCCCCGGCCCGTTCAATGGCCGGTCCGGTAGTCGTTTTAATCGAGGCGGCCATCTCGTTGGCGACGAGGCGAGCTAAAGTAGTTTTCCCAAGTCCGGCTTGACCGTAAAGTAAAAGGTGGTCGATCGGTTCACCCCGGTTCCGGGCTGCCTCAATGATAATCTGGAGATTTCTTTTAATCTTCTCCTGGCCAATGTATTCTTCCCAGCGTTCAGGCCGCAAAAGAACGTCAATTGCTTGATCTTCTTTAATTTGGGTTGGGGGTTGAACGTCTGATTTAGCCGGTTTTTGTTTTATTTTTTCTGCCATTGACAATATAGGAGTTGTATGTTAAGATAGGTGTTAAGGCTGGAAGCCTGCGGGTAGCCGGAGAATCTTTAGTCTTAGGGCGGCCTGGTTCCGACTCGACCGTTCCTCGAGAGGCTCCGGACTCGGGTCTAGAAGACCATACCCCAAATACCCGCAGACTTCCGGCTTTTTTATTTAAAAGAACTCAGAGACCCGAGCCAGCTAATCGGACCGCTCGCCCGCTCTATTTCTTCGAGGCTGGTTATTCCCTGGAGTACTTTCAAAATTCCGTCTTCCTGTATGGTTATCATTCCCTTCTTTCGAGCCGCCTCTTCAATCTCAGTCTCGGTCGCTCCTTGTTTCATCAAAAGGTCGAGATAGGAGCCGACCTCCAAAACCTCGAAGATACCAATCCGGCCTCGGTAGCCTTCGTCGCAACGGTCGCAACCCTTGCCGGCCCGATAAATTTTTAGCTCTCGATTTAGAGGCGCTGGCGCCACCCTTCGAGGCAAGGTTTTTAAAAATTGCTCAAACTTTAGCCGGGTCGGCTCTTCTATCTTAAACACTTGCCGACAATAAGGACAGAGACGCCGCACCAGTCTTTGGGCGATGATTAAGGCGAGGGCCGGGCCGATGACGCCTGGCTTCACTCCGAGATCAACCAGTCGGGGGATGGCGCCTGAAGCGTTATTAGTGTGGAGGGTTGAAAAAACCAAATGACCGGTTAGGGCGGCATGAATCGCCACCTCAGCCGTTTCTAGGTCTCTCACCTCGCCCACGAGAATAATATCCGGATCTTGTCTTAAGATGGAACGGAGACCGATGACAAAGGTGTAGCCGGTTTCAGAATCGACCTCGGTCTGCTCAATCCCCGAAAGATGATATTCAATCGGATCTTCGACCGTAATAATTTTCAAAGCGGTGGTTTTAACCCGCCTTAAAAAGGCGTAAAGGGTGGTGGTCTTACCTTCGCCGGTCGGCCCAGTCACCAAAATCATTCCATTGGGCCGCTTGAGGGCCGCCGAAATAATTTTCTCATCATCAGGGCGAAAGCCAAGGTTCGGCATATCAAGAGCGATACTTTTAGGATTCAAAATTCTCATCACCACGGCCTCACCAAACTCGGCCGGTACGATCGAGGTCCGAACCTCAATATCGCCCAAACTGCTCCCGATGGTGAAACGGCCGTCTTGGGGCGCGTCAGTCACGTTCAACTTCAGATTAGAAAAAAGCTTAATTCGACTCGTCAGTAATTTTGCTTGTGCGAGCGGAATTTCGCCTATCTCCTTCAGCAGGCCATCAATCCGAAAACGAATAGTGACTTTTCCCTCGGCCCGGGGCTCGAGGTGAACATCGGAGGCTTCCAGAGCCAAGGCGGCTCCCCAAATAGATTCGATAAGCTCGCCGGTCGGCGCTTCTTTTAACTGATTAAGGAGTTGAAGGGCTCCCGCCGTGCTTTTAACCTTTTTTTGAATCTCGATAAATCTCGCTTCGTCTAAAATCGCCTCCGAAACAATCTCCTTCCGCCGAGATGTGGCAGCTGATTCTTTTAAATAGCGGGCCCAAACCGCCTCCAGGCCCCGCTCGGAAGTAACCGCCAGATCCACCTCGTAGCCCCTGGCTTCTAAATCCCCGACCAGCTCTTGGGTCTCTTTTAGCTTGGGGCTATAAACCGCAAGCTTTAATCTTTTTCCTTTTAGTCCGATCGGAGCCGCTTTGGCCCGCCGCTCGCGTTCCTCGGGCACGAGCGTCAAGGCGTCCGGATCAATGGTCGCAACCCCCAAGTCAAGATAAGGCAACCCCTCGACCTCGGCTCGACGCTGGGCATCCCTTTCCTCCGCTTCCTCACGAAAGGCGGTAATTCTATCCTGGTTTCTACTAAAGCGCACTTCTTTCTCTTATAATAAGACGCGCGAAGAGTATTCGCAAAACAAATGGCTGGTCACAGCAAGTGGAAACAAATCAAACACAAAAAAGAGAGTCTGGATAAAGACCGAGGCCGGCTTTTCTCAAAATTGACGAATATCATCCAGGTGGCCGCCCGAGATGGGGCTGATCCCCAATTTAACCCGGTCTTAAGGAATGCCATTGCCCAAGCCAAGCGTCAAAACTTGCCCCAGGCGACGATTGAGCGGGCAATTCAAAAAGCCAAGGAAGGGGGGGAGTTAGAATCGCTCCTCGTTGAGGCTTATGGCCCGGAAGGAACCGGCCTTTTAATCGAGGCGATTACTGATAATCGAAACCGGACTGTTAACGAATTAAAATCTCTTTTCAAAAACTACGAAACTAAATTGGCCGAACCCGGCAGTCTTAGCTGGGCTTTTGAAAAAGAAGCTCGTGGCTACAGGCCAAAGTTTGAACGACCTGTTTCGGAGGCGACCCGAGATAAGGTGAGCCGCTTGATCGAGGCGCTCGAAAAGCGGGATGATATTAAATCAGTCTACTCTTCGATCGTCATCCGCTAATGATTATTTTGGGCTTGGACCCCGGAACAACAAGAGTTGGTTACGGCCTGGTGGAGACGAACAGGAAGAAACTCGTCCTCATTAAGTGCGGCCTCATTGGAGCTGTAAGCGCCGACCCGGCCGAGCGTCTAAAAACTATCGAGCTCGAGCTGAAAAAAATTATAAAAACCCACAAGCCGGCCTTAATCGGCATAGAGAAGATTTACTTCTCTAAGAACCGAAAAACGGCCATGGCCGTGGCTGAGGCGAGAGGGGTGATGATCCTTGTCGCGGCCAATCATGGTATCCCGGTTCTCGAGTTCGGTCCCAGCGAAGTCAAACGGGTGGTCGCCGGTGACGGCGGGGCCACCAAAGAGATGGTTGGCCAAATAGTTGCCTTGACCCTAAACCTTAAAAGTCCGCCTCGACCGGATGATATTTCCGATGCCTTAGCCCTGGCTATTAGAGCTTCGTTCGAGCCCTTGACACCAAAAACCCCCTAGCTATACTGGCCCTAGCCTATGAGCTTAAAAGGTCGCTGATTTAATCTTTTTTAGCTTATAACCATGATCGACCTTAAAGAATTAGTCCTCCAGGAAGACGAAGAGGAGGCTGAAGAGGGGTGGGCTGAAGAGAAGAGCGAGGAGAAGGAAGAAGAGAGAGACGAAGATGAGCCAGACGAAGAAGAGGAAGAAACTAACGACGAGGAGGAAAAAGATTACTAAAAATTGCCCCCTCTTTTGAAAAGGAGGGGGTAATTTATTATTAAAGCAGTGTTCCGCTGGTTAAAACAAAAGCGGGTGAGAACCCAAATCCTCGTCGGCCTGGGAGTCCTGGCGCTGGCTGGCGCGATTTTCACTTTTCGGGTTTTTGCGAGCTTGCCCAAAACCGGAGAAATCGGCGAGCTCCAAATACCTCAGTCAACTAAAATCTATGACCGTTCGGGTGAGGTCCTGCTCTATGAAGTTTACGGCGAGGCCAAGAGAACGGTTATTCCAAGAAAAGAAATTCCCGATAGTCTTCGCGAGGCTACTGTCGCCATCGAGGACAATTCGTTTTACAGCCATCCGGCTTTTGACTGGCGCGGCATCGTGAGGGCTTTGAGCGTGAACCTCCTCCGGGGCGAAATCGCCCAGGGGGGGTCAACCATCACTCAACAGTTGGCCAAAAACGCCTTTCTCACTTCGGAAAGGACCATCAGCCGGAAGATCAAAGAATTAATTTTGGCCGTTCGGCTGGAAAATGAATACAATAAAGACGAGATTCTCGACCTCTATCTGAACCAGGTCTCTTACGGCCCCAACCTCTACGGCGTTGAGGCCGCCTCCCAAGCTTATTTCAACAAAAGCGCCAAAGACTTAAACCTAAATGAGATTGTTACTCTCGT
>CAYNZK010000015.1:4857-10526 GCA_964401665.1 uncultured Candidatus Saccharibacteria bacterium | reverse complement strand
TATACTCGCTTAAAAAAGGGATGTGAACAGGACCGATTTTCTGACTGCCGTTTTGGAGGGTGAAGGAGAAACCCAAATCGTTATCTGAGAATTTTTTATCCTTAATTTGCCAGGAACAGAGCGTATTATTATTTGAGCTCGCGAAATAAACTTTCCGGAGCTGAACATAGCGTTTGTAATTTTCGATAATCAATTGATTGTCGGCATTTAAAACAACAATTCCCTGCGGATCAGTTCCTTCAATAATTTCAAATTTGGTCGCGACTGTGTTTTCCAAACTGCCGAAACGTTCAAGATGAGCTTCGTTAATGCCGGTTAAAATGCCGATTTTCGGATGGACAAGATCGGTCAGGGCTTTAATATCACCTCTCTCATAAGCGCCCATTTCGACAATAAAAACCTCGGTTTCCGGAGTTAAATCGCTCAAAATAAGTCGGCTAATACCAACCGGCGTGTTAATATTTTCCGGCGTTTTTAAAACTTCAAATTTTTCCTCGAGGACAGTAGCCAAAACTTCTTTCATCGTCGTTTTACCGTAACTGCCGGTGATGGCGATTACTTGAAGCTTTTTCAGCTTCCAAATTTTATCCTCCGCCTTCTTAATAACTTTCGATTTAGCCAAGTAATCGATGGGATAGAAACAGAGAACCGAGAGAGCGAGAAAAATAAAATAGATGAAAGAAAAAAGGGCGGAGAGAATCAGAAAAACAAGCAGTGAAGCCGGCCAAGGGGCGAGCCCAAAAGCCAAAAGCCCGGCGCTTAGAGACTGGAGCAAAATCGAACCGAGTACCACCAATTTCAATTTGTCAGTCCAAATTAGGGGCTGGCGGGGTTTAAAACCGGGAAGCCAAATTTTCTCCGGGAATAAGCGCAGATACCGCTTGAGGTTATAGTTTTCAAGCTGGAGAAAATAAATCTGATTTTTAATCGCCTTAATCGGGTTCATTGAGGAAATCTTTTAGAACTCGGAGGAATCCGTCTGGTTCGTCAATAAAGCTGTTATGCCCCGCCCCTTTTATAACTTCGAGTTTTGCTCGGGGAATTTGTTTTACCATTAGGCGACCGAACTTAAGCGGCGTTTCTTTGTCTTGGTCGCCCCAGATGACGAGCGTTCTTTGTTTAATCTTTGGTAAAATTGGCGTCAGGTCTTCGTTAATGGTTTTTAGAAAAACTTCTTTTAGCTCGGGAGTCATCACATAATCTTCAGCCCCGATCAGTCGGTAAATCTTTTTTCGGAGAGACTGAAGAGGCGGCAGTCTAAAAATCGGTTTTACGGTCTTGGCCGCTGCTTTAAGCAAACCGCGTTTCAAAGATTTTTTCCTAATCCCAGCGCTATCGGCTAAAAACAGTTTTTGCACTAAATCCGGCCTTGAGGCGGCAAGCTTTATCGCCACTCGGCCGCCAAAAGAGTGGCCGATAAGACAAACACTATCGAGCTTAAGGGTCTTGATAAACTGAACTAATATTTCTGAATAGTCGCCGAGGTTAAAGCTTCGGGGAGGGGTCTCCGACTTGCCAAAACCAGGCAGATCAAGGGCGTAAATTCTTTTTTTGCCTTGGTCTTCCCGGACCAAGGCGTTAATAATGGGAAGCCAGACTGCGCCCTCGCTTCGCCAGCCGTGAAGGAAAACAAGAGCCTGCCTTGTCGAATCAGGGCGGGTTTGGCCGGTAATAGAGCTTTCTCGAGCGTAATAATTGATAAGTATCTTATTTAAAACGATCTGTTTTTGTTCTAGGGGAGGGTTCATTCTCCTCTAGGGTATAAGTTTAAGAGGTTTTTTAAAAGCAGAAAGGCGCGAGCCGCCTTTCTGCGCGGCTCGCGCCGGAGCCTCCCTAGCCCGCGATCCTCTTGTAGATGAAGAGCGGCATGGCCTTGAGGAGGCGTTCCCTCCTCTTCCATGCTGTCTCGGACCGGGTCCGTTCCTGGGTGGAGTCAGGGCAGTACCACAAACCTTCCGGGTACTGCTCTATTTCTTCCTTACAGGCACGGACCTCGATCTTCGCTCCAGCTCCAGCTTCGCGAACCGCTTCCTTGACGTCCCGGAGAGCCCGCCAGAGGTGCGGTTTTGCCGCGACCACCACCAGTGAGGTCAAGTTGCGTCGTTTCGCCCACTCGGCGGCTCCTCTCGCGATCCGAAGAGTTGGCGGCGGGTTACCAGGCTCTTCCTCGGTGTATTCCACTTGAATGCCCTCCTCGACACGAATATCGAGCTGGGTGTACACCGGAGCGTTGAGTTCCCCCGCCTTCTCTTGGGCGGTCCGAGCGATCCACCGGTTTGAGCGGATGGTGCTCGGAGCGCCGAAGGCGAATGCGACCACACCTGCAGTTTCCAAAACTGCTCACCCCCTCTGGACTATTCGGTTGTTCTGGTACTACCCCGCGCCTAGAGGCACATTTTTAGAATGCGATGATTTATTAAGTTAGTCAATGTGCGCGTTCGAGGGATCGAACCCCGGACCTACTCGGTGTAAACGAGTCGCTCTACCACTGAGCTAAACGCGCAACAGATTACTGGTGCGCCCGCTAGGACTCGAACCTAGAACCGTCCGGATATAAGCCGGATGCTCTGCCAATTGAGCTACAGGCGCGTTCCCTATATCAAGATACTAAATACTAAATACGAGATACAAGGGGCGGCTAAACCCTCATCAGCTTTAATTTAAAGGGCTTAACAATGGCGTAAAATTCTTCCTGTTCCAGAACTTCTTTTTCCATTAGAGCCCTGGCTATGGCCTTTAGAGCCCCGCGGTTAGTGGCAATAATCTTTTTCGCCTTTTCGTAGGACCGACCAATGAATTTCTTTACTTCTTCATCTATTTGGGTCGCCACTTTTTCTGAATAATTTTTCTCGGTTGTTATCTCCCGGCCCAGAAAGACTAACTCCTCGGTTTTGCCAAAAGTTTGGGGCCCTAGTTTTTCACTCATGCCGTAACGGGTCACTAATTGCCGGGCGAGGCGCGAGGCTTGTTTTAAATCATTCGAGGCGCCGGTAGTGATGTCTTTAAAAATAATTTCTTCGGCGCTGTAGCCGCCGAGCATTACGGTTAAGTCAGCCAGAAATTGAGATTTGGTTTTGAGCCGTCGGTCTTCGAGCGGAAGATTCAGAGTATAGCCGCCAGCCTGGCCCCGGGCGACAATCGAAACTTTGCTGACTGGATCAGCCTCTTTAAGGCTGGCTGAAACCAAGGCGTGGCCAGCCTCGTGATAGGCAGTAATTTCTCTTTCTTTTTCTGAAACCAAACGGCTTTTTCGGGCCGGCCCCAAGATTACTTTTTCAATCGATTCATAAATTTGTTTTTGGCTAATCGCCTTTTGACCTTCTTGAACCGCCAGTATTGCCGCTTCATTAATGAGGTTCGCTAGGTCGGCACCGGAAAATCCCGGGGTGCGCGAAGCCACTTTAGTTAAATTAAGGTCAGGTGCGAGTGGCTTTCCCTTACTATGGATCTTCATAATTTCTTCTCGTTCCCTGATGTCCGGTAGGTCAAGCACAACCCGGCGATCAAAACGGCCGGGTCGAAGCAGGGCCGGGTCAAGGACATCCGGGCGGTTCGTAGCCGCGAGTATTATCACCCGGGTACTCTGATCAAAGCCGTCCATCTCAACCAGAATTTGATTCAGGGTTTGTTCTCTCTCGTCGTGTCCGCCGCCAAGGCCAGCGCCGCGTTCCCGGCCAACCGCGTCAATTTCATCAATAAACAAAATACTTGGAGCCGCCTTTTTAGCGGTCTGGAAAGCATCCCTGGTGCGCGAAGCGCCAACGCCGACAAACATCTCCACAAACTCTGAAGCCGAAAGATGGAAAAAAGGGACCCCGGCCTCGCCTGCCACGGCGCGCGCGAGTAAGGTTTTTCCTGTTCCCGGCGGCCCCATCAAAAGTACGCCTCGGGGAATGCGGGCGCCGATGTCCTGATATTTTTTCGGGTCTTTAAGGAAATCGACAATTTCTTCGAGCTCTTTCTTCGCTTCTTTCAAACCGGCCACATCAGCAAAAGTGATTCGCTCTCTGAAATTCGTAAAAAGATGGATATTAGCCCTACTAAAGGTAAAGGCTTGGTTAATACCGGTTCGAGCTTGGCGAAAGATAAACCAGAACATCGCCCCGATAAGTAAGAGGGGCAAAAGGGTGGGGATTAAAATGCCGAGCCAGAAGTTCAGTCCTGATTGCTCTTTGACTTCTAATGGCACCCCCGCAAGGGCCTCGGCCGGCACGCCGTAATTAGCGAAGGTTTCGCTTAAACTAGCTTCTGTTTCCTTTTTGGCGGCTAGAACCTCGCCGTTTTTAAGGTCGATTTTCAAGTCGTTGCCATTGACCGTGATTTTCGCCACTTCTCCGGCCCTCATCTTTTGGGCCAGAGTGGTAAGATCAATTACCGGCGGCTTTTCCCCAGTCTGAAAAAGAAGCGATAAGGTAAGGGCCGTAAGGATAATAAAGAGAACGATCCGCCAGAAGCGCTGGTTGTTAAAGCGCTTCGCCGGTCTCAGTTTTTTCTGGTTTATCTTTAATGGGTTCATCATATTTCTTGGGTTCGGTTTTTAACTTCAAAATAATTCTTTTATCCGTTGGCCTGATTGATTCGATAACAAAGTCATAGCTATTACCGGGGATCAAGTTTTTCTTTAGCTCTTCAACCGAACCGAACTCCGAGATGTGGATCAAGCCGGCAATATCAGGATCAAGTTTTATCAGGGCACCAAAGGGATTTAATTTATAAACCGTGCCCTTAACCACTTCCCCTTCTTTAAACTTTTCGCCAACTTTATCCCAGGGATTAGCTTCGAGCGCTTTCCGCGAAAGTGAAACCCGACCTTCTTTAATTTCAATAATCTGGGCCTTAATTAGGTCGCTTATTTGGAGTACTTCTTTGGGGTGGTCAATTAAGTTGTGGCTTAACTCGGAAATGTGGATCAGGCCTTCGATTTCCGGGTGGTCAACGAAACGGATAAAGGCGCCGAAGTTGGCTACCCCTGAGACGATGCCGGTGATCACATCCCCCGGATTGTATTTTTTAAGCAGCTCCTTAACGTTTTCAGCGACGATTTCTCTTTCTGAAATGATTAGTTTATTGTTCCGGGGGTTCACATTAATAATTTTCACCGTTAACTCCTGGTCGATGAATTTCTTCAGCTCTTCAAGAATGCGGCTACGGTTACCCTCGGCGTTTTCCGGATAGTGTTCATTTGAAAGCTGGGAAGCCGGTAGAAAAGCCTGGAGACCGGCGATTTCAGCTAAGAGCCCCCCGGCATTAGCCCCCGTGATTTTCAACCGGATGACCTCGCCGCGCTCTTTTAGGTCCTTCACTTCTTGCCAAGCCCTTTGTTTGTCGGCTTGGGCCAGAGAGAGCTCGATAAAACCCTTTTCGTTTTCCGGCGTTACCACCTTGGCGGTGACGGCATCTCCAGATTTCATTCTTTTTAAAATCTCCCGGGCATTGCTGAGCTCGACGCCGTAAAGGATTCCGGTTCCGGCTTGGGGGATTTCGAAAGAAGCAGTCCGGCCGTTAGATTCAATCAGGATGGCCTTGATCAAATCGCCGGCTTTTAAAATCGGCATTAGGCCCGGCTCGATTTTTAGCATCTGAAGCTCCGGCGCGTTATTCTTTTTTACCAAGCTTAGAGCCATCTGAACTGTCCCATTATGGGTCAGTTAAATTTGAAAATCAATCCC
>CAYNZK010000015.1:0-4757 GCA_964401665.1 uncultured Candidatus Saccharibacteria bacterium | reverse complement strand
CACTCACCTTAAGAGCCTTTATGAAGTAGGGTTTGATGGGATGCGCCTCGCTTTTATGAGCGGCCTAAATTATCTGCCAACGAGCGAAGTGCTTGACCGGTTAGGAGAAATTGATATTTTATGTCTTTCGGCAAATCTAGCCAAATTAAAAGCTAAGGAAGTAGTCAACTTAATTAAGCAGATCGATCCCAAGATCATTATTCCCATTGAAGAGAAAATGGTTAAGGTATTAGCCGAAGAGCTGGGGCAGAAGGTCAAGGCCGAAGAGAAGTTGGTGGTTAAACGTAAGGATCTCTTGAAAGAAGAAGTTTCAAACAAACTTGTATGGCTGATCCAAAGGTAGAAAAAAGAGAAATAACGACCGAGCTGCGCGAATCATATCTTGATTATGCGATGTCGGTTATTGTGGGTCGGGCTCTGCCTGATGTCCGGGACGGCCTCAAGCCGGTTCATCGCCGGATTTTATGGGCGATGCAGGAGGCCGGTCTAACCTCAGGGGCCAAGTTTAAAAAAGCGGCAAACGTCGTCGGTGATGTCCTCGGCCGTTACCATCCCCATAGCGATGCAGCGGTTTATGACGCCTTAGCCCGAATGGCTCAAGATTTTTCCCTTCGTTATCCCCTAATTGACGGTCAGGGAAATTGGGGCAGCATTGACGGCGATTCGCCGGCGGCGATGCGCTACACCGAGGCGCGCCTCTCAAAAATTGCCGAGACCCTTCTTTCGGATATTGACAAAGAAACAGTTGATTTTATACCGAACTACAGCGGTGATCGCCGGGAGCCGACTGTTTTGCCGGCCAAAGCGCCGAATCTTCTGATTAATGGCTCGGATGGGATTGCGGTCGGCATGGCCACTAAAATTCCGCCTCATAATTTGGGCGAGGTGATTGAAGCTGCGGCTCACTTAATTCGTGATCCCCGGGCAACCTCTTTGGATTTAATGAATTTCATTAAAGGCCCGGACTTTCCAACTGGCGGCATAATTTATGATCGGAAATCCATCAACGAGGCTTATTCAAGCGGTCGGGGGAGTATTACCATCAGGGGTCTCGCCGAAATCGAAGAGAAAAGAATTGTCATCACCGAGATTCCTTATCAGGTCAACCGATCCGAGTTAATGATGAAAATCGCCGAACTGGTTCAGGCGAGAAAGATTGAAGGCATAAGAGACATTCGGGATGAACTCGATAAAGAAGGGCCCCGGATTGTGATTGAACTTAAAAACGAGGCCGCGCCTCAAAAGATTTTAAATCAGCTTTTCAAGTACACCGATCTTCAAAAAGACTTTCACTTAAATATGGTGGCTTTAGCTGAGGGTCTCCAGCCGCAGACCATGTCGGTTCGGGACGTGCTCGTCGGTTTTATCGAGCACCGCAAGCAGGTCGTCACTCGGCGTAGTCAGTTCGAGCTGAAACGGGCCGAAGAGCGGGCTCATATTTTAGAAGGCCTAGCCAAGGCCCTCGATGTCATTGATAAAGTAATTGCGGTTATCAAGAAGTCGGCTGATCGGGCCGCGGCCCACGTTAATCTTGTCAAACAGTTTAAATTGAGCGACCGCCAAGTCGACGCTATTTTAGATATGAGGCTTGCGACTTTGGCCGCCTTGGAACGGAAAAAGATTGAAGATGAACTAAAAGAGAAGAAGAAGTTAATTAAAGATTTAACCGTTCTTTTAAAAAGCCCAGCCAAGATTATGGAGGTGATTCAAGAAGAGCTCCTGGAGTTGAAAGAAGAGTTCGGCGATGAACGCCGAACTAAAGTCGTCGCCGGCGGACTCAAAGAATTCCGAACCGAAGATATTATCCCCCAAGAGGAGACGATTATTACGATGTCGAACGACGGCTATATCAAGCGTTTGCCGCCAGCCAGCTTCAAGCGTCAGCGTCGCGGCGGCAAGGGCTTAAAGGGCGGCACCCTGAACGAAACCGATGTTTTGGCCCATTTTATCGGCGCCCGAACCCATGATGACATTCTTTTTTTCACCAACAAGGGGCGGGTCTTCCAAACAAGGGTTTATGAAATCCCCGCTGGCACTCGAATCGGTAAGGGCCGAGCCATTCATAACTTCTTGGAGATTCCCGGCAATGAAAAAGTAACGGCCATCCTGACTTACGGCGAAGCTGATAAAGAGGCTGGCAAAAACTTGGTGCTGGCCACCGCCCGGGGTTTGATTAAAAAAATCGGCCTTGATAAATTAGCGAACGTTCGCCGAAGCGGCCTGATTGTCCTTAAGCTTAACGAAGGCGATATTTTGGGCTGGGCCAAACTGGCCGGCCGGGGAGAGGAAGTGATTATTACGACTGCCTTTGGCCGGGCTATTCGTTTTAAGGCGAGTGAAATCAGGGAAATGGGCCGGACCGCAGGCGGCGTCCGAGGCATTAACCTAAAGAAAGATGATCGAGTCAGCTCATTTGATGTGATCGATCCAAAGGAGGCCCTGAACTTTTTAGTGGTGATGGCTGGCGGCTACGCCAAGCAAACGCCGCTTAAGAGTTATAAGCTTCAGCGCCGCGGCGGTATGGGAATTTTAACCGCTAAAGTGACCAAGAAGACGGGTCCGGTTGTTTCCTCCCATGTTATAATTGAAGAAATGGAATTACTCGCTGTTTCGGCTAAGGGTCAGATTTTAAGAACCGATATTAAAAGCGTAAGAAAGGCCGGTCGGGCCACTCAAGGGGTGAGAGTTATGAAGCTTGGCCAAGGAGACGAGATCATCGGCACGGTATGTCTCTGATGTCGTTAAGCCGAAAACAAATTATTACTCTTGGCGTCATCGGCCTTGGTGTTTTGATTTTACTCCTGGTTCTTATCGGTTTTTTGCCGGGTCGTCGTGGCGGCGATCGGGTCTCACTTGAATTTTGGGGCATTGACGATGAAGATGTCTGGGGACCCACTATCAAAAGCTTTCGGAGGGTTTATCCTGAGGTAAGTATTAATTATACCGAAGTCGAGCCTGACTCTTACGAGAGCGAGCTTGTTAATGCCCTGGCCGCCGGCCAGGGACCAGATGTTTTTATGTTTAAAAGCACCTGGCTGCCGAAGCATCAAAACAAACTTTATCCAGCTCCGACAAGTAAAATAAGCGTCGATACTGTTTCCGGCCTTTTTCCCCAAGTGGTTCGGGCCGACTTTGTCTCTGACGACCGGGTTTATGCCCTGCCGGTTTCGGTGGATACTCTAGCCCTAGTTTTTAATCGGGATATTTTTGATCAAAAAGGAGTGGCGTTGCCACCAAAAACTTGGAGCGACTTTGAATCAGCCGTAGGTAAGATTCGGGTTTTTGAAGGAGGCAACTTGACTTTAGCCGGCGCCTCGATCGGCGACGCTTCAAAAAACATCCCCAATGCTCCGGACATTCTAAGTCTGCTTTTTCTTCAGCGAGGGGCGCCTATCGTTGATTCAGGTTTTGATCGGGTTGGGCTAACCGATGAGAGCGCAGAGGAAGCCGCCGCCTTTTACCTTAAGTTTGCCGATCCCAAGTCGTCAGCTTATACTTGGAACAATAATTTTAATTCTTCAATCGAGGCTTTTGCCAAGGAAAGGGTGGCCATGATCTTGGCCTATGCTGATGAGCTTAGCGAAATCAAAGAGCGCAATCCCTTCATCGACTTAGCGGTTAGTCGAACCCCTCAATTTAATCTAGCGGAGCCGATTAATTTTGCTAAGTATTGGGGTTTGGCCGTTTCTTCGACTTCAGCGGTCGAGGCTAGAGCGGCGGCTTGGGATTTCGTGATTTTTGCGACCACCGACGAGACGAGCGCCATCAATTACCTCGAGGCCACTAGTCGACCGCCGGCTCTTAGATTTCTCATTAACCAATACCTTAACGATTCGAACTTGGGAGTTTTTGCTGGCCAAGCCTTGACTGCTAAAAGCTGGTCCCAACCGGACGAGAATGAAGTCAAGTTAATATTTGATAAGATGATAGAGGATGTTTTAAGCGGTCGACTAGACTTATCCAAGGCCCTGGGTCGAGCCGAGGTCGAGCTGAACACCCTTCTTCGAAAATGAACTATTTTCTAAAAGTCGTCGAGGCCGCCGGGCTTGTGCCTTGCGAAGGCACCAAGTGCACTAAAGAGGATTTGCTCCAGCTCGGGGCCAATGTTTTTAATTTTATGATTGACGCCGCTTTTATTCTCGCCGCCCTCTTTATAATGATCGGCGGGGCGATGATGCTTGTTAGCGGCGGCTCGCCTAATACTTTAGCCCGGGGTAAAAAAACCATTACTGCCGCCGTGGTTGGACTCGTGATTGTTCTTACCGCCTGGGTTTTAGTTAACACTCTCATCACCAGTTTTACTAACTGTACTGGCAAATGGTGGCAGTTTAATAATCTTAAATGCGGCTAAATTATGTTAAAATTTTAGCGATGCTTAGTATTCTCTGGTTGAAGCTCAATAGTTTATTTTCCGGAGTTCAAGCGGTCTTGGCCCAGGGAGATACTCCGGGCGAGGGAGATGTACCAGGGGAGGGAACTATTCCTATTAAAATTAAAAATCCGCTTAAAGGCGTCGGCAGTTTTGAGAAAATTCTCGACGCCGTCGCCAGCTTTCTTCTTACTACTTCCATCCCCCTTCTCACCGTCGTTATTCTGCTTGGCGGTTTTTTTATCCTGACGGCCGCCGGTAATCCCGATCGATTGCGAAGAGGAAAACAAATTATCCTTTGGGGGGTGGTCGGTTTTGTGATTATCCTTGTCGCCGGCGGAGTGAGTACTCTGGTTTCAAATATTCTTGGGGGAGAGGAGGATGGGGG
>CAYNZK010000014.1:0-11058 GCA_964401665.1 uncultured Candidatus Saccharibacteria bacterium | reverse complement strand
CCCCTTTTCGGCCAAAATTAAATTGGATCGAGGGAAGGCCCGTCTCCTTCTCCTCAAGAATCGTGGGCCTTCCCTCGATCCAGCCCGTACCTTGATCTATTAAAAGACTTGGTGGAGAAGAATCCGGTTCTTCTCCACGCCCGAGCCCATCCGTCACTCCGTCCGCGCCTGACCCCGCGCGGCCGCCCGAGGCAGGGAGTTCCCTTTCCCTTCCCCAGGAACTCCCTGCCTCACCCCTTGATTTTAACGACTCCTTCGTGTCGTTATTTTTATTTCTGTTAAAATTTTAAGGATGGAAGTAAAAAATAATTGGCTCTATCTATCGAGGAATAAAATTAAATCCCTCGCTAAAAAATATGGGACGCCCCTTTATGTTTATGACGTCAAAATTATTAAGGAACATTACCGAGAGCTCGTCAGTAATTTTAAATATCCGGGCATCCGGATTCATTACGCCGTTAAGGCCAACACCAATCTCCAGATTTTAAAATTGTTCAGAGAGCTTAACGCCGGCGTCGAAACCGTCAGCCTCGGCGAAGTTTTGGTTTCAGAAAAGGCTGGGTTTAACCCAAATCAAATTATGTATACCTGCAGCAATGTCACTCAAGATGAGCTTAAAGCCTTAATCAGAAGAGGAATCAGAGTCAACCTCGATTCGCTAAACCAAATAAAAGCTTGGGGAGAGATGAAACCGGGCTCCTCAATATCTTTAAGGCTTAATCAGGGAATCGGCGCCGGCGATCATAAACATGTAATTACCGGCGGCCCGGAGAGTAAATTCGGCATTGACATAAGTCAAATTAACCGAGCTAAAACATTAGCCAAAAAATATGGACTTTCCATTAGAGGAATCCAACAACATATCGGTTCAGGCATCCTTGATGAAAAAATATTTACTGACGCGATGGAAGTTCTTCTCAAAACCGCCCGTCAATTTCCCGATTTAGAGTTTATTGATTTTGGCGGCGGTATAGGAGTGGCCTACCGGCCAACCGATACGCCCCTTAATCTAAAACGCCTCGGTGTCTCTATTGCTAAGACGCTTAAAGAGTTCGAGAAGGATTATGGTCGAAGACTAACCTTTATCTTCGAGCCGGGCCGATATTTAGTAAATGAGGCGGGGACACTCCTTGTGACCGTTACCGATATCAAACGTAATCCCTCGAAGACATTCGTCGGCGTTGACTCTGGATTTAATCACCTGATTCGACCGGCGATGTAAGACAGCTATCACGAAATAGTTAATACCAATCGAGTCGAAGGTAAAAAGGTGAAAGTCTCGGTGGTGGGTAATATTTGCGAATCCGCTGATTTTTTTGCCAAAGACAGGTTTATCGTGAACCCCCAAATAGGAGATATTCTAGCCATTCTAGGAGCTGGCGCCTATGGCTTTGCCATGAGTTCGAATTATAACACCCGGCCCCGACCGGCTGAGGTCTTGATAGACGCTGGCCGAATTCGATTGATTAGGCGTCGGGAGAAATTGGAAGACATAATATGAGAAAGGAGCTAGAGAAGGAAGTCGAGTTGTTGAAGAGTCCGGAAGGATATCTCTACGCTTGTCTGCCTGAGTTTAGGGGCCTTTTCGGTCGTGATGCCCTAATTTCAGGCTGGGAATTACTAGATTATGATTCGTCCCTGCTTAAAAATTCGCTCTTGGCTCTAGCCAAACTCCAGGGCAAAAAAGTTGATTTAAAAACCGGCGAGGAACCGGGGAAAATTTTACATGAATTTTATCCGAGCTATACACCAGAAAAATGGTTCAAAAGAAAAAAGGGGGCGAACGGATGGCTTAAAAAAGAAAGGCCCTTTTACTTTTCAGTTGACAGCACCCCCCTCTTTTTGATTGCGGCCCATAAGTACTATCTCGCCACTAAAGACGGCGAGACCATTAAAAGTCTCTGGCCCAACATCGAATCAGCTCTTAGTTGGATTTTTAACTACGGGTTAATTGATGGATTCATCAGATATAAAGAAAGAAGCAAAGAAACGGGTTTAGTTTCTCAAAGCTGGAAAGACGGTATCGGCAACACTCTCGAACAGCAGAAAGGGCCAATAGCAGTAGTCGAGGTCCAAGGCTATGCCTACGAAGCAGTAAAGGTTGCGGAAAGATTAATGAAACTCGCCGGGAATAAAAAACTGGCTTATCAAGCCAATGAATTCAATCAAACTCTTAAAGAAAGATTTAATAAAGACTTTTGGATGAAGGATAAAAAATTCTACTGTCTGGCCCTGGATGGCGACAATCAACAGCTTAAATTTGTGACGAGCAACCCGGGCCAGCTTCTTTTCACCGACATTATCAATAGTAGAATGGCAAAACTCATTGTCCAAAGACTCTTCCGGGATGACCTCTGGACGCCCTATGGCATTCGAACCGATTCAACCGAAGAGACTGACTTTGACCCCTTGGCCTACCAGCAAGGCTCAGTTTGGCCTCATGACAATTGGTTAATTGCCAAGGGCCTTAAGAAACGCGGCTACAAAAAAGAATACAGGGCGATTAAAGCAAGCCTCCTCCGAGCTTACCGGGAAATCGGCTTTATCCCGGAATACTATGGGGTCAGCCGAAAAAATAAAATCATCTTGGCCGAACTCAAAACTCCGCCCTGTTATCCCCAGGCCTGGTCAAGCGGCGCCTTGATCGATTTCCTTGAATCCGAGCAACGAACTTTATTTAGTAAAATGATCGAAAGGTCGAAAGAAACATTAAGAATGAAACGCCCTCTCCGTGCTTAGTAACCACATTTATAATCTCCTGCTCCAGCTAACCCAGGAGCACAAAAGCCTCTGGCGGATCAAAAACCATTACTTAACCGACAGCGCTGGCTGTGATGAATGCGACCGTTTCTGGAAAAAAATGGAGGAAGATAAAGAGACTCACGTCCGAGAGCTTTTAGGGCTCCTCAAAAGTCACTTGGCCCGGTCGTAGCGACCCATAAGCTCGGTCTGGGCCAAAATATGTCCTCGCATGGCTGTTTCTAAGTCCTTCTTGGTCGTAGTCTCGCGGACTAAATCGAGCGTCTTATCCAAGGCGTAAAGTTTGAAGAAATAACGGTGTTCGCGATCCGGCGGACAAGGCCCCTGATAACCGAAATTGCCGCCCGTATTTTTACCCAGCACTCCAACTGGTTCTTCTCCTTCTCTAATCTCGGTTGTCTCCGGAGGTATATTCCAAATTAACCAATGATCCCAAATACCGTCTGGTTTGATTGACCTAGGCACGTCCGGATCATCCATAATCAAGACCAAACTAACGGTGCCCTCTGGCACTTCGCTCCATTGGAGCGGCGGATTTATATTCTCACCATCGCAGGTGTATTTAGCTGGGATAAGCTGATTCGGCTCGAAAACCGTACTTCCTATTTTCATATCCTGATTCTCTCCTCCGGGTTCCGGTAACCCTAGTGAAGTTTCGATCTCTCGTTCGTTGTCTCCCAAATTTAAGAAGACGAGGAAACCGACTAGCGCTAGGATGACCGGGACTACTATAATGGCGACCTTTTTCATAAGAACTATACTATAATATCTCGAAATTTTTAAAACCCTTGGGCTCTGTCTCTTTGATCTCCATCCTGTTTACTTGAGATAGGACTGGCCCCTTTCGGCACCACTCAACAAATTCTTCTAAATCCCTATCGCCTCCTTCGACCTCAAGATAAAGTGTGCCGTCCGGCTCATTTCTCACGAAACCCTTGATTCCCGATTTTTCAGCCTTTTCTCTTGCCGAATACCTGAAAACGACACCCTGAACCCGGCCATAAACTTTAACTTTAAAGGCCTTCATCCTCTTTTCAGATGGTCGAGGGCGTATGCAAGACTCGCTCCAACTTTTTTCCCGGGATTAAAAATATTTTCCGGATCAAAAATCCTTTTTACTTCTTCGAATAATCGGTAGATCTTCTCGCCATACATCTGTTTGAGGTAGGGACTTCTAATAAGACCGTCATTATGTTCGGCCGTGAGCGAGCCGCCGAATTGAAGCACTAAATGATAAACTTCATCGGTTAATTTAGGAATAATTTCTCGAGTTTTGGGATTAGCTAAGGTCATCAACGGGATAATATGAAAATTGCCATCGCCGATATGGCCAGCGATGGTATAAATTAAATCGCCGTATTTATCCATTATCTTTTCCAATTGAGGCAGAAATTCCGGCAGTTTCTCCGGTCGGACAATAATATCATCAATGAAGGGGGCGGTTTGTTTTCCTTTAATTCGGTGACGAAGGAGGTTAAAACTCTCTCGCCGAATCAGGCGGTATTTCTGGACCTCTTTCTCCGATTTAGTGATTCGAGTCTTGACCCCGAACTGATTCAGGGCTTGTCTGGCTTTGTCTGCCCTTGCCTTAATCTCTGCTGGATTATCGCCAGTGAACTCGGCGGTTAAAACCAATTTAGGTAAGCCACCGGTTAAAATCATTTTAAATTCCGGCAAAAACTTCCAGCCGACGGAGATTGCATTCCCCTTAAGTAACTTGATAAACTGCGGCAGAAATTTGATCGCCAAAATCAGGGTATGATTATCATAAGACTCAAAGGTCTCTGGCTTTTCCTGGAGCACGCGATTAATAATCTCGGCTAAGGGTTTTGTTTCCCGGAGAAAAACAATAAGCATCTTGGAATACGGCTTGGGCCTCACAAGCCTAAACTCAATCTCGGTGATGATGCCCAAGGTTCCCTGAGAGCCGGTAAAGAGTTGAGTCAAATCAAAAGTCTCACCGCCCAAAATATCCCAAAGAGCATAACCGGCGGAGTTTTTAGAAACCTTAGGCCTTGCCGCTTGAATCGCCTCGTAATTATCGCTGATTAATTTATAAACCCTACGGTAAATCTCCCCCTCCAAATTATTTAGTTTAAGCTTCTCGGCCAGTTCCGATTGATTAAGAGGCTTGAAGAAATATTCATTGCCATCCCGGAGAATTACCCGAAGCGACTTAACATAACGATCGGTTTTACCGTAAGCTAATGTTTTTTCACCGGCGGCGTTATTCGCCACCATTCCGCCCAAAGTGCAAAGCTCACGCGAGGCTGGAAAAGAAGGAAGAAGTAAATTATGTTTTAGAGTTTCTTTTTCGAAATCACGATAAAAAACTCCCGCCTCCGCCGAGACGACGGCAGGCAGGTCCGGTTCTATATCTCTAATACGATTAAAATACCTCGTCAAATCAACCACAATTGATTCGGTTATAGCACCGCCAGTCATATCACTCCCTCCGCCCCGAGGAGTTAAAGAGAAAGTCGGATCGCTCGCTTTAGCCGCGCTCACAAAAGCCACCAGGGCTTTTAAATCATCCCGATCTCGGGGGTAAACAACCGCTTGGGGCCTTAGTCGAAAAAGACTAGCATCCTCGCTGTATCTATCGAGAATCTCCGGCTCGGCTAAGACTTCGCCCTTAATAACCCGCTTAAGCTCACTTAAGAAATCCATCCTAGAGGACAGTAATAATTAAGCTGATTTATTGAACTTGTTGTAAAACCAGGCAAAAGTCCAGCCGCCAATGAACCCCAGTAATATGTGTTCAACCACAATAGTAACGAGGCCGAGCCAGGAATAACTGAAAAATGGGAAAAATGAACCAATTGTGCTCAGGGTGATCTCGCCTATCCCAGTGACAAGGGAAAAGAACATGGTGATCAACCAAAAAAGAGCATTGAAAACAGCGACGGCGGTACCAAAGGCTTTTTTATTAAGCATCGTTATGGATTACTGTTTACCCGACCTTTTAATTGGACTTTAACCTTCTAAAACAACCAGTGAATCAAGGATAATCCGACTGGTCTCATCGGTTACCGGACCATCAGCACCGGGGAACTCGAATCCGCCATTGCCATCGTCGCGGTGAAGAATTACATAAAGCGTCTCGCCCGGCTTAACCTCGCGGTTAAGAAAAACAACCACGTTTTTATGCCGACCAACTATAAGCTCGCCGTTGCCGAGCATTTCGCCCGGCATACCACCGGCATCACTATAGATCACCACATAGCCCGGCTCCTTAAGGACGGCATTTTCGACTACCACCCGATCTGTTACCGGTTGATCAACGACGCTAACCCTATCGGCATTAACCACTTCCCTCCCGCCAAACCAAAGATACCAAGCTATGCCTAAAGCGATGATAAGCAGGGCGGAAAAAATAAGAATGTTCTCTTTTTTCATTGAAGCTGATTTCAAATCGACCTTTTTTAAACTTCGACTAAATGATTACTCTCGACGAACTTCTTTCTCTCCTTAAAAATAAGGGTAGCCTGATCGAGAATTGCCTCCTCTATTTTTTCTCTTGGTTTATCAAGCGACTCCTTATAAAAAGTGAGAAATCGAGCGAGATAGAGGGGGCGTAAAAACTTAGCTCTCTTCCGGTCAGAAATCTGGGAGCTTTTAATAAAGCAGATCAGAACTGCCGCCCAACGCTTGGCATCCAAGCTGAAATCGCCCCCGGGCCTGAAAGCATCAACTAAATAGTCGAAAACATTTTTCTCAACTATTTGCCCAATATCTTTTTTATATTTATCGAATTCCTCGAAGGCAATTTCTTTTAGGTCGCGGTATCCCACCCCCATTTTTGGAGCTTCGGCCGATTGGTTGACCTCAAAAAAGATTGGCGGCCGCCGAACCCGCATCGGCGTCGACCAATGCCAAAGGTGTTTCTGGGCATTGAGCAGACCCAAAAGAGTGGCTGCCACCTCGTTAAACATAGTAGGGCGCTGCAGTTCAACTGGTTGATGATGGATTATTCCAAGATATGACTGACAAATTTTTAATTCGCCGAAAACGCTGCTTAGGGTCATTAGGGCATCGATACCGAAACCGTAGGCGCAGTTAGGCCAAGGGCGGTTGTAAATCCGATCTGCCGCCCTACGTGAAAGAGCTATCTGACCGCTAATCGGCTGGCGGATTTCCACCCCTAAAATGCCCCGCACAATGGGATAGGCCAGATGGTTCGTAATCGAACCGTCATCTTCGCTCCGGCGATAAACCGGCAGACAATGATCAAAACCTTTGAAAATGGGTGTTAAAAGATTTTTCACCCACCTAGGATCAGCGGCCGTAATATCGGCGTCGATAGTCGCGAGGGCCACAGCTGATTCGGTATTTAAAAAGTATTCAAGGAGATTGCGAAGATTGCGCCCCTTGCCTCTTACGCCAGGAGGGGTGCTGATATAATGCTTAGGAGTTTTTGTTTTTGTTTCAAGAAATACCTTTTTAGTACCATCCGGTGAATTATTGTCGACGTTGACAATAACGGCTGATTTATCGGGGAAGTATTTAATAAGCCCCTGGTCAAGAATTTGGGTTAAAGTACCGATATTTTCCGCTTCATTATAGGAGGGAATACCGATAATAATCTCAGGCTTTCCGACCCCTTTCCGCTTAAATCCGAGCCTAATCTTGGGGCGCCTAATTTTAGGAGGTCTAAATCTAAAAGGCATCTGGGCTGGTTACTATTTTCCCATATCTTTTTATCGTAAAATTAAAAAGCCGCCTCACTTCGGCCACAAAAACCAACACAACCTGGGCTTGGTGGAGCCCGACTCAAGTCGGACTCCACCAAGCTTCTCTTCATTAGGCGCAGGCCCAGTCCTGCTGCCAAGTTCCCTTCGACTTGGCCATCCGGAACGAGATGATCACGTTCGCCCGGAAGTTTCCGGGCTTATCTATCAAGTGCTTATCCCATGGCTTCTTGTAGTAGTCGTAGCGGGCATCCCAATAACGGACGGCCTGTTGGTAAGGACCAGCATAGCCATCCGGGGGATCGGTGTCCATTAGGCCGGGACCAGACTCGCACCGAGCGATGCCGAGCACGTACTGGAACGTGCCCGGCGGATCGATCCGGTCGAGTTCGCACTTCAAGAGTTGCTTGCGCTGCCAGACCCCATTCCACCAGTGAAAGTCACAGGGCCAATCCGCGTGATGGGCCTGGGCCGTTCCGGGGGACAGGACGAAAGCCAAACTCAAGGCAACGGTAGCGGCAATGCGTTTCATTTCTCCCTCCTTCCGGGTAGTCGAAACGCCTCCTACCTACCGGCAGATCAGCAATTCTGTTCCAGAGACTCGTTACTCCCAACGAGCACTCGGGACCAGAACTGATCTATCGCCCCCTTCCTTTAAAGATAAAGAACTGTTGCTAGTGAGCCGAAATCCATGGTTCGATAAACTCACCACGAGCGGCGCACTATTAAGGAAAACGGGGTGAGCTAGAAAAAGTTACAAGGGGCCGATTTATTATATAGAAAGATAGCGGCGGATGGCGATAAAGCTTGAGATAACGCCAATCCCGACGCCGAAAATAATTTGGTATAAAAGCAGTAAACCAATATGAGAGCTAAAGTAATCAGCCAGATTCATTTCCGGAATGAATAATCTGACATAAGGCGAAGAAAGATAAACAATCGGCGCCGTAATCAAAATGCTTAAGACGGCGGTAATCAAGCCGTAAATAATGCCCATCACCACAAACGGCCCCCGAACATAGAGGTTCGAAGCACCGACGAGCCGCATAATCGAGATCTCTTCCCTATTAGAATAAATGCCTAAAAGAATGGTGTTGAAAGCCACTAGAATCGCCACCACGGTTAAAAAGAGAGCGCTGAAAATGCCGACCTGGCGGCTGACTCTGATAATCGAAGCCAGACGATCAATGACCACCTGGTTCTGATTATAAGTAATATTTTCGACTCTCTCGGTCGGCACATTATTATTTAAATAGGCCGCAATGGTAGCGTAATCATCCGGGTCTTGGGCCTTAATATTTAGAGAGGCTGATAAGGGATTTTCCTCAAGTTCCCCCAGAGCGGTGGTAATGGTTTCATCGTCCTTGTGCCGTTCGCGGAATCTGGCCAAGGCTTCATCTCGAGAAACATACTCCACCGACTTTACCTCTTCCAGATTTTCAAGCGATCGCTTGGTCGCCAAAATCTCATCTTCCGGAGTCTCAACTTTAAAATAAATACTAATATCGATTTTATCCTGAATGGCGCCGAGAGCGGTTTTCGCCACTACGCCAAAAATAATCAAGGCTTCGAAGACGAGGAGGGCGAGCAGTATCACCACCATCGTTGCAATCGACAAGAGCCACTGCCGCCAAAAGGTTTGAGCACCGTATTTAAATAATCGAAAAATGGTTGTCACCATCTTCAGCTTAAACTATACCTTCCTTTTTCTTCATCTCTAATAATCCGTCCGTTTTCAAGCGAGATAACTCTCCGACCTAACTGATTAACGATGTCTTTATTATGAGTAGCGAGAATGATGGTCGTGCCCAATTCGTTAATCTGAACCAAGAGATTGACAATCCCCAAAGCATTAAAGGGATCGAGGTTACCGGTCGGCTCGTCAGCCACGACCACGTCCGGCCGGTTAACCATGGCCCGGGCGATGGCCACTCTTTGCCTCTCGCCGCCGGAAAGTTCGTGAACAAAGTTCTCGGCCTTATCGATTAAACCGACAAGGTCGAGTGTTTCCTTAACGAGATCGTCTATTTCTCTTTCGGGCCGGCCAGCCACCTCGAGGGCAAAAGCGACATTCTCATAAGCGGTCTTTGTCGGCAAAAGACGGAACTCCTGAAAAACGACGCCGATATGGCGTCTCAATTTTGGCAATTCCTTCGGTTTCAACTGACCAATATCATAGTGGCCGAAAATAACCCGACCCTTAGTGGGTTTTTCTTCGCCGATCAGGAGCTTAACAATCGTTGATTTACCGGCCCCGGAACGACCCACGACGGAGACGAACTCCCGAGGCACTATTTTGAAGTCAACTTCGTTCAAAGCCGTATGGCTCTCGCTGTTTGAGTAAATTTTGGAAACGTTCTGGAAAGAAATCATCAAATTTTTACTTAGCGCCTGTTAATCTTACCTCAGCTTCAATAAATTTATCAAGCTCTCCGTTCAAAACTCCCTCCACTCTAGTCGTTTCAACGCCGGTTCGGTGGTCCTTAACCATCTTATAGGGATGGAGAATATAGGAACGGATTTGACTCCCCCACTCTGGTTTAACTTTAGTCTTCAAATCAGCCAACCCTTGGATCTGTTTTTCCTCCATTAATTTAACGAGTTTGCTCTTCAAGAGTTTCAGAGCCCGCTCTCGGTTTCGAGCCTGGGAACGCTCGACTTGAGAAGAGGCTGAAACCCCGGTGGGCAGGTGGACCAGCCTTACCGCAGTTTCCACTTTATTGACGTTTTGACCGCCCGGCCCGCTAGAGCGAGCAAATTCGATCTTCAAATCCTTCTCCGGAATAGCTAGTTTGCCGATCTCTACCTCCGGCAGGTCTGGCAAAACTTCAACTAGAGCAAACGAGGTGTGTCTCAACTTCTTGGCATTAAAGGGTGAGATTCGAACCAGCCGATGAACGCCGGACTCATTTTTTAGCCGAGGGTAAACCCCTTCACCTTTTATTTCTAAAGAATTGTCGTTTACTAAAACCTTTTTCCATCCCCTCGAGTCGGCAAAACGGCCATACATTCGAAGAAGCATCTCGGCCCAATCTTTGGCGTCTTCTCCGCCGGCTCCGGCTAAAACTGAAAGGATGGTGCTGTTCGGATTATATTTCATGCTTGGTTGTCGCTAATCTATAATTGAGCCGGAGGCGAGGATCGCCCCGCACTAGAATAAATTCAGTGCGGGGTTACGACTGATAACCAAATCGATAATTCGGATCAGTCGGGAAAACTCGCGACCTTCACCCTTGAGCCACCTCCCGGATTCGAACCGGGGACCTTCACTTTACGAAAGTGCTGCTCTGCCAGCTGAGCTAAGGTGGCGAGATCTTAATTCTTTTAAAAATAGGGCTAAGGCGACGAGGGTTAAGCCAACGTCCCTAAAAGTGATATCATCTATACCGTAAAATAACAAGATGCCGGCTAAATTAAGAAAGGCGGCGCCGGCAAAGATAACTCGCCAGTGCCGTATGTTTAAAGATATGATTAAACCCAGGGCAATCACAATCGAACCGACTCCGTGAAGGGTCAAAAAAATTCGAGGGTCAATGAATTTATCTACCCAGATCGGCACAAAGCCAATCCAATCAAAAGGGCTCGTAATTTCCTTGATACCGGCCCA
>CAYNZK010000013.1:0-11534 GCA_964401665.1 uncultured Candidatus Saccharibacteria bacterium | reverse complement strand
ATCGCCGAGACGACTTTGGCCGAAGCGCGACGCAAGATCGGTTTGATCTAACACTCTTATAAAAAATTGGAGTATGGACTTCGGAAGTCCATACTTTTTTGAATTCGGCACCGGCTTGTAACTCTCGACAACCGATAGCCGTTGTCTTTACGATATTTATATGGCTAAAACCGTTTCTCGGAAGCCCAGGATTAAACCCGAAGTCTGGGAAGAATTACGCAAGGTTAGCGCTGATTATCGAGCCCGCCGAAACATTTCGCGTGTTTTCCGTTCGGTTGAAGAGGCCAATGAGGCGCTCGAGCGATGATTCTTCAGGAAGTTATTGTCCGACGGAAAGATATTGATAGTTACCGAAAGATAGTCGGCGATGAAGTTATTGACAGGCTTAAAGCTTTAAGTAGGCCGCTTAAAGGCAAACGTCTGATTCATATTAATTCGACCTCGAGAGGCGGCGGGGTGGCCGAGATCTTGACGAGCCTCGTGCCTCTTCAGCAGGATTTGGGGCTTGATGCCCGTTGGTACGTGGTAAGCCCGCCGGCGCCGTTTTTTAAAATCACCAAGAAGTTTCACAATGCCCTTCAGGGAGCGAACGTTCCCATTTCGAAAGAGGAGCTTGCTTATTACCTCAAATTCAACGAGCGGTTTGCCTTGGCGCTTGATCCCTTGCCGAAAGATTTACTCGTAATTCATGACCCCCAGCCGCTCGCGCTCCGGCACTATAGCGATCGAGAGACACCGGCCATCTCGCGAATTCACATTGATCTTTCAACGCCTTCGCCGGGCTTACTTAAATTTTTCCTGCCGTTTTTAAATGAATACGATCGGGTTATTTTTAGTCTGCCGATATTTATTTCTCAAGGACTTGAGGGAGGAAGGACGGTTATTATCCCGCCGGCGATTGATCCATTGACCTCAAAAAACAAACCAATGAGCCAAAAGGCGGCGAAAAAAGTTCTGGCAGATTTGGGTATTGATACCGGTCGGCCGATTGTGGCGCAGGTTTCCCGGTTTGATCCTTGGAAGGATCCAATAGGAGTAATTGACGCTTACCGATTAGCGAGGAAGAAAATTAAGGGACTGCAGTTGATTCTTCTGGGGAATGCGACGGCTAAAGATGATCCGGAGTCAGCAATGATGATTAAAAAAGTGAAAAAGCACGCCAGAGCTGATCCGGACATCCACCTTGTAAATATTGACAGCGATATGCTGGTAAGCGCGGCGCAGACCGGAGCAGATGTTGTTTTGCAAAAATCAATTCGGGAAGGCTTTGGCCTTACCGCTACCGAAGCCCTTTGGAAAGGCAAAACAGTGATTGCCGGAAGGGTTAGTGGTTTAGCCTTTCAAATCGAGGACGGGAAAAGCGGGATTTTGGTTGATAGTCCGGCCGAGGCGGGACGGGCTATTGTAAAGGTGCTTGGTGACAAAAAGTTAAGAGAAAAGTTGAGCCGGGCCGCCCATGAGCGAGTGCTCAGAAACTTTTTAATCACTCGGTTGATTTGGGATCACCACCGGCTCTATCGGGATGTTTTGGGCTTGTTATAATAAAGGCATATGGCAAAAGTAGCGATTAACGGCTTTGGCCGGATCGGCCGGCTCTTTTTTAGGGCCGCTTTTCAAGATGAAGACATCGAGATTGTGGCGGTGAATGATTTGGGCAATCTTGAGAATCTGGCTTACTTATTGAAATACGACACGGTTTACGGCCGCTACGACAGAGAAATAAAGATTGAAGGCGGTAACTTAGTGGTCGGCGGCAAAGCGGTTAAATGCCTCCAGGAAAAAGAACCGGGGAAGCTTCCCTGGAAAGATTTAAATATTGATATTGCGATTGAGGCGACCGGATTTTTTGAATCTTATGAGGCGGCTAAGGTTCACCTCCAAGCTGGAGCCAAAAGAGTGGTAATTACAGCGCCGGCTAAAGACGTCGACGGCGCTGAAGGCAAAACGGTTTTGGTTGGAGTGAACGAAGGCGAATTTCAGTCAGTAGTTTTAACCTCAAACGGTTCCTGCACCACTAACGCCGCCTCGCCAGTGATTGCGGTTTTGGCTGAGAATCCCGGCATTCAGAAAGCGATTTTAAATACCGCCCACGGTTATACCGCCACCCAGAATTTAGTTGATGGTCCAACCCGGGGCAGTGATTTTCGCCGGGGTCGGGCCGCGGCCCAAAATATTGTACCCTCTTCGACCGGCGCCGCCATTGCCGTTACCCGAGCGATCAAGGAACTCGAAAATAAATTTGACGGCATTGCCCTGCGGATCCCGATTGTCTCGGGTTCAGTGGCGGACATTACTTTTCTGGCCAAGCGTAAAACTTCGGCTGAAGAGATTAACGATATTTTAAGAAAGGCTTCAGTTGACTCTCGCTGGCAGGGGATTTTGAAAGTGACGGACGACCCGATCGTTTCCTCAGACATTTTGGGCGAGCCCTACGGAGCGATTGTTGACCTCGGCTTTACCAAAGTGGTTGACGGCGATTTGGTGAAGGTTCTCTCTTGGTACGATAACGAGATGGGCTATGTTTCAACCTTGGTGAAGCACGTTAAAAGTATCGCTGCTCTGGTTTGAAGAAACTTCTTGAACAGCATTCTTTCCTCATCCTTGTTTTGTTTTTGCTGATTTTCTTTTCGCTGGCTTTGGGTTTTGCTTGGTACGCCCGGATAAATATAGAGCGCACTCTGTCTTCGCTGATTCGAGCGAATTCGACGGGGAGCGAAATTGAGTCGAGGCTAAGCCCAAGCGAAGAGGCCATTAGTTTATTATTCGTCGGTGATATCATGCTTTCTCGGAGCGTCGGCGAGAAAATTGAGGAAATCGGGGACTATCGTTATCCCTTTCTCGAGTCGGCTGAGTTTTTAAGGCAAGCTGATTTAACATTCGCCAACCTAGAAAGTCCGATTTCCGCTCGGGGCCGGAATCAGGGCAGTCAATATTCTTTCCGGGCTGATCCCAGAACGGTTGAAGGCTTAACTTTCGCCGGGTTTGACGTCGTCTCTCTGGCCAATAACCACATCTGGGATTGGGGCAGCGAGGCTTTGACTGATACGGTCTCGATTCTCGAGACAAACGGCATCGAGACCGTTGGCGCTGGCCGCAACTATGAAGAAGCTAATCAGCCAGTAGTTAAAGAGGTTAGCGGAAATAAAATCGCTTTCCTTGCTTACACCAACCTTTACCCCGAGGGGCTCGAAGCAGGCGAATCAAGGCCGGGCATCAGCGATTTTGATTCAGCCCAAAAGAAAATTGTTGAGGCGAAAGAGGTCGCCGACATCGTCGTTGTTTCCCTTCATTGGGGCGATGAGTACGGGTCGCGATCTAACCAAGTCCAGCAGACAATCGGTCGATCTCTCGTTGATGCCGGCGCCGATTTAGTTATTGGCCATCACCCTCACGTGATCGAAGAGATTGAGCCCTACGGCGATGGCTGGATTATCTATAGTTTGGGGAATTTTGTTTTTGATCAGAATTTTTCCAAGGCCACGAGGGAGGGTCTGGCCGTCTTCGCCAAAGTTCAGCAGAAAAAAGTGGTTTCCTTGGAAACGATAAAGGTCGAAATTTCCCCCGCTTTCCAGCCTAGTTTCAGCCCTTTATAATTAGGTAGTAATGATTATTTATCTTGGCGCTGATCATCGGGGGTTTAATTTGAAAGAAAGTATTAAGCAGTTTTTGAAAGATAGCGGCTATACCGTAGTTGACCTAGGTAATACTCGTTATGAAGAGGGAGATGATTATACGGATTTTGTTAAATCGGTGGCCGAAAAAGTGGCGGCCGACCCTTCGGGTAGTCGGGGCGTTGTTGCCTGCGGATCAGGGGTCGGGGCGGACATCGTGGCTAACCGTTTTAGGGGCGTCCGTTCGGTTCTTGGCTTCTCGCCGAATCAGGCGGCCGATTCCCGGAATGACGATGACACTAACGTTTTGTCTCTCGCGGCTGATTATTTTGATTTAGATCAAGCCAAAAAAATCGTGAGCGTTTGGCTTCAGACCCCCTTTTCCGGCGAGGAAAGATATAAAAGGAGAATCAAAGAAATAGACGACCTTGGTTATACCAGTCATTAATTGTCCCGATTTTGAGACGGCTAAAGAGCGAATAAAAAAAACGGCCACGTTTTTTCCGCGAGGCGATGGCTGGTTTCACCTCGATGTTGCAGACGGTAAGTTCACTTCCTACATTAACTGGGGCGATCCAGAAGAACTTAAAAACTTGCAACTTGCAACTTACAACTTAAATTTCGAAGTTCATTTAATGGTTGAAAAACCAGAGGCCGTAATCGAAGATTGGCTTAAAGCTGGTGCGGCAAGAGTTATCGTTCATCTTCAGGCTATTACAGATCTCGATTTTCTCCTGAAACTCACGGGGCAATACAGGGCTGAGTTAATGATCTCGGTTGATCCGAGCGTGCCGGTTGAGGCAATACGCGTCTATTTGGATAAAGTGAATTCGTTTCACGTGCTCGCTGTCTTTCCTGGTCCCAGCGGCCAGAAGTTTCAAAAAGAGGCCTTGGTGAAGATCAGATTTTTGAGAGACCGCAGTCCGAATGCTAAAATAGAAGTTGACGGCGGGATTGATTCGGAAACCGGGAAGTTGGCAAAAGAGGCCGGCGCCGATATTTTAGCGGCTGGTAATTATATCTTCCTGAGCGACGATCCCGAGGAGGCTTATTATGAATTAACGAGGCTCTAATGGAACTGCTCGAGGAAAAACTGAAATTCTTGGAAAAAAGAGCCAACGAAATCCGGGAGAAGATCGTTGAGACTCTGCTTGAGGCTGGCAGCGGCCACTTGGCCGGCCCCTTGGGCATGGCTGATGTTTTCACCGCTTTCTACTTCCATATTCTTAATCACGATCCTAAAAATCCTGATTGGCCCGAACGGGATCGTTTGATTCTTTCAAATGGCCATATTTGTCCGGTGCGCTATGTAGCGATGAGCTACGCCGGTTATTTTCCCGTCGAGGAATTAAAAACTTTAAGAAAAATTAATTCTCGGCTTCAAGGTCATCCTCATCGCGGTGCGCTTCCGGGCGTTGAAACTACCTCCGGTCCATTGGGTTCGGGTTTGGGTCAAGCCGCCGGCGTAGCCCTGGCCGCCAGACTTGATCGAAAAAAATATCGTGTCTATTGCTTTTTGTCAGACGGCGAACATAATGCCGGCAATCTTTGGGAGACAGCTATGTTTATCGGCAAAAACCGGTTGAGCAACCTGACTGCCCTAATTGATCGGAATAATATCCAGATTGATGGTTATACTGAAGACGTGATGCCGCTCGAGCCGCTTCGCGAAAAATACGAATCTTTTGGCTGGCATGTTTTGGAAATCGACGGCCACAATTTCGAACAGATTATTGATGCGGTCAATGAAGCCAAGGCCATTTTTGAAAGACCAACCGTCATTATCGCCCACACCATTCCGGGCAAGGGCGTTAGTTTTGCCGAACGTGATTATCTTTGGCACGGCAAAGCACCCAATAAAGAAGAGGCAAGGGTCGCCCTAAAAGAACTTCGCACTTTAGGCGGTAAAATTCAATCAGAACATGAATAAACATCCGTTAATTAGAAGGATTTATCTTTATCTTTTTACGGCCTTGGGTTTGATTCTCGTGACAATCGGAACAGTCAGGATTATCGGTTTGGGGTTGAAGGTTTTTATCTTCACTAAAGCCGATCTTTATTACGAGTATCCGATGAAGCCGGCCGGAGAGAACGCGGAAGCGCCTTCCAGAGAAGAGCTTGAGCTGTATCAGAAGAACCAGCGAGATTCGAATCGGCAAAGAGATGCGGCTGAATCAATCGCCATGCTTTTAGTCGGCGCGCCGCTTTATCTCTATCACTGGCGAGTAGTCCAAAAGGATAAGGGAAAAGCTGATGATTAACCCAGAGGCTAAGCTTAATCCTAAACTTTTTTCTGGAGATGTAGAGCTAGTTCCCATTAGAAACGGCTACGGCGAAGGGCTTTTGATCGCCGGCGAGCGCGATCCGAACGTGGTCGTGCTCTCGGCCGATTTAACCGAATCAACCCGTTCCGAGGCTTTTGCCAAGAAATTTCCGGAAAGATTTTTTGAGATCGGGGTGGCGGAGCAAAACATGGCTACCATCGCCGCTGGTCTTGGCATTTCGGGCAAGATTCCTTTCATCTCCTCTTACGCCACTTTTTCGCCTGGCCGGAATTGGGAGCAAATTCGAACTACTATTTCCTATAACGACTCGAACGTCAAAATCGCCGGCCATCACGCTGGTATTTCGGTTGGACCTGACGGCGCCACTCACCAGGCGATCGAGGATATTGCGACCATGCGGGTGATGGCCAATATGAAGGTTTTTGTCCCCTGTGAAGCGATTGAGGCCAAGAAGGTGACCGTGGCCGCAGCCCAAATTAGGGGTCCGTTTTATCTCCGGAATGCTCGAGAAAAGACTGCGGTCATCACTACTGAAGAGACGCCATTTACGCCAGGCAAAGCCGAGGTTTTTTGGGAATCGAAAAGACCGCAAGTCGCGATTATTGCCGCTGGCCCTCTTTTATATAACGCATTAGTTGCAGCTCGAGATTTAGAAAAAGAGGAAATCGGCACAATTGTTTTAAATAACCACACAGTGAAACCAATGGATGAGAAAAAAATAATTGAAGTAGCTAAAAAGTGCGGCGCGGTCGTAACCGTAGAAGAACATCAGGTAATGGGCGGGATGGGGAGCGCCGTGGCTGAAGTGCTGGCAAAACACCACCCGGTTCCTCAAGAGTTTATCGGGATGCAGGATGTTTTTGGTGAATCCGGCCCGCCCAAAGATTTAATTGAGAAGTATGGAATGGGAGCGAGAGACATTAAAAGAGCGGTTGGGAAAGCGATTAAGCGGAAATGAGTAAATACGACTTGGTGGCGATTGGCGATACGGTAACCGATGCCTTTATTAAATTAGAAGACGCGGCCGCCCATATTGATATTAATCGAGGCAATCGGGAAATCTGCATGCGCTTTGCTGATAAGATTCCCTACGAAGATGTCTATATTGTTCCGGGAGTCGGTAATAGCGCCAATGCGTCGGTGAGCGCTGCCCGCCTCGGTTTAAAAAGCGCCATTGTTTCTAATCTCGGCGATGATTACTTTGGCGTCGAGTGCTTGAAAGTGCTCCAGGCCGAGGGAGTAGGCACGGAATATATCAAGATCCATCAGGGTTTAAAAACTAACTATCATTATGTGCTCTGGTACGAAGATGACCGGACGATTTTGATTAAACACGAAGAATATCCGTACGAGCTCGCGGATATCGGCGAGCCAAAATGGGTTTATCTTTCCTCTTTAGGCGGCAACTCTGCCTCCTGGCATAAAGAATTAGAAGACTACTTTTTAAAGCACCCAAATATCAAACTAGCCTTTCAGCCCGGCACTTTTCAAATCGGTCTTGGTAAAGAAGCGCTCCAGGGAATCTATAAACGTTCGGCCGTAGTCTTAGTTAATAAAGAAGAAGCCCAGCGAATTTTGGCCACCGATGAGGGCGAGCCAAAGAAACTTTTGGAAATGATGCACGGCTTAGGTCCTGAGGTCGTGGTTATCACTGACGGCGTAAAGGGAGCTTATGCTTTGGGTGGCGGTGAGTTTTGGTATATGCCGCCTTATCCTGATCCTAAGCCGCCGTTTGAGCGGACCGGCGCCGGCGATGCTTTTTCTTCGACCTTTGTCGTTTGCCTAGCTCAGGGTAAAAGTCTTTCCGAGGCTTTAATGAGGGCGCCGATTAACTCAATGTCTGTTGTCCAATACGTAGGAGCGCGGGAAGGGCTATTAACGGTTGCCAAACTTGAGGACTACCTGAAGGCCGCCCCGCCCGAATACAAACCCCAGCTTATTTAAAAAATGAAGAGCTTGAAGGAATTAGTTCTCGAAGCTGAAAAGTCAAAGGCGGCCATCGGACATTTTAATTTTTCCGATCTCGTTACTTTTTGGGCAATCTTTAGGGCGGCCCAAGAACTTAATCTTCCGGTAATCGTTGGAGTATCTCTTGGCGAGCGGGAATTTGTTGGCGTAAGACAGGCCGCTGCCTTAGTTAAAAGCGTGCGGGCGGAATTAAACTGGCCGATTTTTTTGAATGCTGATCATACTTATTCCCTCCTAAAACTAAAAGAAGTGGTTGAGGCCGGCTATGATTCGGTTATTTTTGATGCCGCCGATTTGCCGCTCGAAGAAAACATCAAACGCACTAAAGAGGCGGTCGAATATGTTAAATCAACTAATCCCGATATTTTGATTGAGGGGGAATTGGGCTATATCGGGAAATCATCTCAATTGCTCGAGGCGATTCCCGAAGGCGCGGCCGTAACGCCGGAGATGATGACCGACCCCGAAGAGGCAACTCGATTCGTTAAAGAAACCGGAATCGATCTTCTGGCCCCAGCCGTGGGCAATATCCACGGTTTGCTTAAAGACGCTGATAACCCCCGACTAGATACTGAGAGGATTAGGGCTATTAAAGAGGCTAGCGGCGTCCCCTTAGTGCTTCACGGTGGTTCGGGCTTGAAAGATGAAGATTTTACGAAGGCGATCGAGGCTGGGGCAAGCATTATCCATATCAACACCGAAATTCGCCTGATTTGGAGAGAGGAACTCCGGAAAAGTCTTGAGAAAAATATAGCCGAAGTTGCTCCTTATAAATTGTTGAAGCCGGTTGAAGAGAGCATTCACAAGTTAGTCAGCGAGCGATTGAAATTGTTCAGCCGTTTGCTGTAACCTTTTAAGGCTAGAGCTAGTCTTAATTAGGGAAGATGCTTGAGTTAAAAGCGGAAAAAAGGGATATTTTTGGGCGGAAGGTCAAGCAGTTAAGAAATAATGGACTTGTCCCGGCCGAACTTTATGGTCATGGTTTCGAAAATGTTCATTTGAGCCTGCCGGATAAAGATTTTCTCAAGGTTTACGAAGAGGCCGGCGAGCACGCTATTATAAATGTAGTCTTCGAGGGGGATTCGCGGCCGGTTTTAATTCACGACGTCGTTTTCCAGCCGATGACAAACGAAATTCTCTCGGTTGATCTCTACCAAGTGCGAATGGATGAGAAAGTAAAAGCGGCGGTACCCTTGGAGTTTGAGCATGAATCGCCGGCTGTTAAAGAAAAACAGGCGATCCTCGTCAAGAATATGGACGAAATTGAAGTTGAGGCCTTGCCGGCTGATTTGCCGGACCTGATTAGGGTTGATCTTTCGCGCCTCGTCGAGATCGACGAGAGTATTTACGTCAAAGATTTGCCTAAAAGCAGTAAATTCGATTTTGCGGCTGATCCGGAAACGGTTATTGTAAGCGCCGTAGCGCCGGAGGAGGAAAAGATTGAGGAAGAGATTACGCCGGAGGAAGTTATGGTTGAGGGCGAGGAAAAAGTCGGCGAAGAGGGTGGAACCGAAACCGAAGAAAGAGAGAAAGAGAATGAAGCCTAGGCCAAGATTTCTTTTAGAGGTAAAAACCTCTTCCCGAGTGGATGTTTTTAGCGAGAGGGAGAGGCGAATCAATCTTAGTTATCATCCCAGACAAAAATTCCCTTGGCGAGTTTTGGGTTCTTTCCTGCCATTTCTGATATTGCCGGTGCTTATTTGGGGACCGGTGCTTGCTCCAGTTGGCGGCGGGACGCTGACCCGAACAAGCGAACAGGAACGGGCCGCGCTTGAGGATGAATTGGAAGAGCTGGAAAAACAGATGCAGGAATACGAAGCCACTATTACCGAATATCGTCGTCAGGGCTCCAGCCTCCAGGGAGAGATCAGTATTCTTGAGGCCCAGATTAAAAAGATTAACACCCAGATTCAGGCGATTACCTTGGCTCTTCAAAAATTGAGCAGCGATATTCAAACAACTACCTCGAGAATCGTTGATGTGGAACAGGAGATTGATGTTAATAAAAATGCCCTCGGCACTTTAATCCGTAAGGTAGACGAGAATGATAAGAAAGGCCTGGTCGAGATTCTTTTGGAAAACCCCGAACTCTCTGATTTCTTCGGCAGTGTTAACGACTTGATGGTGGTCCAGGACAGTCTAAATGCTTCGCTTGAACGATTAATCGAGTTGAAGGGAGAACTAATTACCCAAAAGGAGATTTTAGCTTTGGAGAAATCTGACGTTGAAGCGCTTCGGGCTTATCAGGTTCAGCGGCGTCAGGCGGTTGATGCGACGCGGTCTGAGAAAGACGAACTTTTGAGAATAACTAAAGGTAACGAATCAACCTACCAAGGGTTGCTCGTCGCCACTCAAGCTCGGGCGGCCCAAATCAGGAATCGGCTTTTCGAGCTTCTGGGCGGAGGACAATTAAGCTTTGGTCAGGCTTATGAGCTGGCCAAGATTGCCGAGCGGGCCACTGGGGTTCGGGCCGCCCTGATCCTTGCCGTGCTTGACCGCGAATCAGCCCTGGGCCGGAATGTGGGCAAGTGTTCTTACGAAACGGCGATGCACCCCACAAGGGACATCCCTGCCTTTTTGCAAATCACCAAAGAATTAGGACTTGATCCGGAATCAACCCAAGTTTCTTGTCCTAATGCTGACGGCGTTTACGGCGGCGCGATGGGCCCGGCTCAATTTTTGCCTTCAACCTGGATGCTTTATAAAAATTCTATCGCCGCCGCCACCGGCAATCGGCCGCCTTCGCCCTGGCGAAATCAAGATGCCTTTGTGGCCAGTGGTCTTTATCTTCGGGATGCGGGAGCAAATTCAAGCGAGCTGATGGCCGCCGCTAAATATTACTGCGGTTCGAATTGGCAGAGATGGGTTTGCACAAATGTTTACGGCCAGGGCGTGGTTGACCGAGCCGCCCAGTTCGAGGAAGACATCAAGGTGTTGGAGAGCGTCTAGTTCGCTTTCGCAAAAGCCTTAATAATCGGGTCGAGGTCGCCGCTTAAAACCTTTTCGATATTATGGAACTTCTTGCCGAGGCGATGGTCGGTGATCCGATCTTGAGGGAAGTTATAGGTTCTTATTTTTTCGGCTCTTTCGGCTCCGCCGATTTGGCCCTTTCTTAAAGCTCCGACCTCGGCCATTTCTTTCTCTTGTTCCGCCTCATAGAGTTTGGCTCGAAGCTGGTTCATGGCTAATTCCCGGTTTTGCGCCTGACTCCGGGAGGTTTGAGAGGCAACTACGAGGCCCGACGGCTTATGGACGATTCTGACCGCGGTCGAGACCTTATTGACGTTTTGGCCGCCCGGACCCGAGGAGCGAGCAAAGGATATTTCTAAATCTTTGGGTTTAATTTCAATTTCTTTAGCTTCAACCGCCGGGATAATGGCTACCGAAACGGTCGAAGTATGGATGCGGCCGGCTTTTTCGGTTTCTGGAATGCGCTGGACTCGATGGACACCAGACTCATTTTTAAGGGCTTCTAGCGCTCCCCGGCCCTCAATTTGAGCGACTAAAGTTTTATAGCCCTGAAGCGAAGTTCGGTTTTCATCAAGGACGATGAATTTCCAGCCACGACCTATGGCGTACCGTTCATACATTCGAGCTAAGTCGCCGGCAAAAATAGCCGCCTCGTCGCCGCCAGTACCGGCTCGGACCTCAAGGATGACCTTGTCCATTT
>CAYNZK010000012.1:0-13065 GCA_964401665.1 uncultured Candidatus Saccharibacteria bacterium | reverse complement strand
CTGGGCGGTAAGGCCCAACTTGGCGGCCAGCGGTTCGGCGAGATGGAAGTTTGGGGCCTTGAAGGATATGGGGCAGTTCATACCCTTCAGGAGATGTTAACCACTAAATCGGATGATGTGTTAGGGCGATCGGCGGTCTATGAAGCGATTGTCAGGGGCGAGAAAATTAAACGCCCGCAGTTGCCGGCGGCTTTTAACGTGATGGTAAGCGAACTTAAGGCCTTGGGACTCTCGGTTGAACCTATTCGGTCGGATAGAAATAGAAAAGGAGAAATTGACGATGAATAGAGAAACCGATTTTAACGCCCTAAGGATTAAAATTGCCTCACCGGATGATATCCTGGCCTGGTCTTATGGCGAGGTAATCAAACCCGAGACTATTAATTATCGGACTCAACGTCCTGAAAAAGACGGACTTTTCTCCGAGAGGATTTTTGGTCCGACTCGGGACTGGGAATGTTATTGCGGCAAATACCGAAAGATAAGATATAAAGGCATTATTTGCGATAAGTGCGGCGTCGAGGTTACCCGCTCGGCGGTTAGGCGGGAACGGATGGCTCACATTACTTTGGCGACACCAGTAGTCCACACCTGGTTTTTAAGAACCGTGCCCTCGATTATCGGCTTAGTGCTCGATGCGCCCGTAAAACAACTTGAAAACGTAGTCCACTACTTGGCTTATATAGTCACCGAAGTTGATGGAGAAAAAAGGAAGACGGCTCTTGAAGAAGTGAGCCGAGAGTTTAAGTCGAGAAAGGGCAAAGGGGACGAGAGCCAGGGAGAATTAAACACCGCTCTAGCCGAAGCGAGAAATTTTCTTTTAGGCTTAAGGCCCGGTAAGGTTTTAAGCGAAAGGCAATTTGCTGACTATGGTCGCCGTTTTGGTAATGTTTTTACGGTCTCGGCCGGCGGCGAAGGCATTAGGAAAGTGCTTGAAGGTATACGCCTGGAGCGGCTGATCAAAGAGATTGAAGCCGAACTTGAAGAGACGAAAGATGCCACCCGGCTTCGTAAAATCTTGCGCCGGTTAAAGCTAATAAAATCAATGCTCGAAGCCGGTATCCGACCTGAATGGATGATCCTTACGGTCTTACCGGTTCTGCCGCCGGATCTCCGACCAATGGTGGCTTTGGATGGCGGCCGGTATGCCACCTCTGATTTGAATGATCTTTACCGCCGGGTGATTAACCGAAATAACCGTTTAAAAAAGCTGCTTGAACTAAAAGCGCCAGATGTCATCGTGATTAATGAAAAAAGAATGCTTCAGGAGGCAGTCGATGCCTTAATTGATAATTCGAGAGCCCGTCAAGCAGCTCGAACCCGGCGGCCGCTGCGGTCTTTGGCTGATATGTTGAAGGGCAAGCAGGGTCGCTTCCGCCAGAATCTTTTAGGTAAAAGAGTTGATTACTCTGGGAGGTCGGTGATTGTGGTCGGTCCCCATCTTAGGCTTGATGAATGCGGTCTGCCAAAGAGGATGGCCCTTGAGCTTTTCCGACCCTTTGTTATTCACCAGATCGTGGAACAGGGGCTGGCCCACAACATCAAGATGGCCAACCGCTTGATTGATCAGGCGCCGCCGGAAGTCTGGGCTATTCTCGAAGAAATTATCACCGATCGTAAGGTATTACTTAATCGCGCCCCGACCCTCCACCGATTGAGCATCCAGGCCTTTAAGCCGCTCCTTATCGAAGATTTAGCGATTCAAATTCCGCCCATGGTCTGTGCCGCCTTTAATGCTGACTTCGACGGCGATCAAATGGCCGTCCATCTGCCTTTGGCTGACGAAGCTCAGCGGGAGGCCGCTGAAGTTATGCTCTCTAGCCTTAATCTCTTAAAACCGGCCTCGGGGGAGGCGATTGCCGTGCCGACCAGAGACATTATTCTTGGTTCATACTACCTAACTCGGATTAGGCCGGAGAGCAAGGGAACCGGCCGAACTTTCAGCGACCCGGATGAGGTGAAGTTGGCTTACGAAAACGATGGGTTGGATTTGAACACCCTCATCAAATTAAGAAATATAGAGACAACCTGCGGTCGGCTTATTTTAAACGAAGCTCTGCCGGCTGACTTTGAATTTTTCAACGATGTTTTAACTAAAAAGAACTTAACTCATCTCATGGGCGAGTTGATCAGCCGTTATGGCATGGGCGAGATGAAAAATATCCTGGATAGATTAAAAGAAGTCAGCTTGGCTTATATTACTCTCTCGGGTATTAGTTTTGGCATCGATGATTTGGTTGCTCCCAAGGAAAAGAAGGCGATCATTAAAGAGGCCGAGATTAAAGTGGGTTTGATCCGAGGCCAATACGAAGAAGGTTTCTTAACCGAGGAAGAGAGGAAAGAAAGGACAATTGAGACATGGCTGGAAGCTAAAAGCAGAATTGAGGAACTGGTTCCCAAGCAATTAGGTGAGGACAGTTCGATTTATATAATTATCGAATCCGGTTCCCGGGGTACTTGGTCTCAGCCAAACCAGATGAGCGGGATGCGGGGGCTCGTCACTAACCCGAAGGGAGAAAATATTGAATTACCCATCAGAAGCTCTTTAAAGGAGGGACATACCAGCCTGGAATATTTCATTTCCACTCATGGCTCAAGAAAAGGATTGGTTGATACCGCTCTCCGAACAGCTCAGGCTGGCTATCTCACGAGGCGTCTAGTTGATTCAGCTCAAGACGTCGTGGTTAAGGAAGAAAACTGCGGCACGCGTCAGGGAATTGAACTTTATCGCGAGGATTGCGAAAGCTACGGGGGCAAGTTCGCCGATCGTCTTTTTTCCCGTACCTCCCTCAAGGATGTGAAAATCGGGCGAAAATTGATTGTCAAAGCCGGAGAAATTATCAATCGCGATCAAGCGCTCGCGATAGACGAGTCTTCGATTGAATCGGTTTCGGTACGTTCCCCCATTACTTGTAAAACGCTTTACGGTATCTGCGCTAGGTGTTACGGACTTGATTTGGGGCGAAACGAGCCGATTAGGGTGGGAGAAGCAGTCGGGATTGTAGCCGCCCAGTCAATCGGTGAGCTGGGCACCCAGCTCACCCTCCGGACCTTTCACACTGGCGGTCTAGCCGGTCGGGATATTACGACGGGTTTACCTCGAGTGGAAGAACTTTTTGAGGCCAGGTCGCCCCACCAGGAAAGCATTATGGCTGAAGTTGAGGGCAAAGTTCAGAAAATCGAAGAGGAAGGAACGATGCGGCGGATAACGATTAAAAAGAGTCGAGCGGTCGGCAAGAAGGCAAAGCTTGTTCTTCACACTGTTCCAGCCTCAGTCAGCGTCTTAGTGAAAGAGGGTGATAAGGTGATACCCGGCGACAAGCTGACCGAGGGGAACCTTGATCCTAAAGCCCTGCTTAAATTAAGAGGGAAAGAAGAAGCGGCCCGGTATCTGGTTAAAGAAATTCAGCAAATTTATCGGTCCGAAGGAGCCATCGTTCATGACAAACATATGGAGGTAATCATCCGCCAAATGTTCGGCCGAGTGAAGATAACTTTGGCGGGGGACACCAAATTTGTCCCAGGTGAAGTGGTTGATAAATCTCACCTCCGGGAGATTAATCAGGAAATCAAAGAAAGCGGCGGCGAGCCTGCCAAGGGCGAGGAGGTTCTTTTGGGGGTGACGAGAGTCGCTCTTTCGGCTGACGGCTTTTTGGCAGCCGCCTCATTCCAGGAGACGGCTCGGGTCTTGGTTAAAGCCGCAAGCGAGGGACGCCTCGACCATCTTAGGGGCTTGAAGGAAAATGTTATTCTCGGTCGTTTAATTCCTATCGGTACTGCCCTTCATTATAGTGCTGAAGAGGAAGAAACGGCTCCTCGGGAAAAAGAAGAGGTCGAGCCAGAACCAGTTGAATTGACTTAAATTCAAGCCTTTGGTAGTGTCTCCTTCGATGAAACTTTATGAGATATCTTTCCTTGTTAAAGACGAGGAGGGAATGAAAAAAGTGATTGATGAGATGGGTCGCTTCGGGGCCGAAATCGTTTTTTCGGGGGAATTTGAGTCGATTAAACTGGCCTATCCTATCCGGCATTTAAACTCGGCCTATTTCGGTTATCTTCATTTTAACCTCGACCCGTTGAAGATTAATGATTTGAACGAAGCTCTAAAATTAAAGGCGGAGATTATCCGATTTTTAATTGTCACGCCGCCCATTCCCAGTCAGGAACAAAGACCGCGGGAGAGGTTAGCGAAGCCGGTTGAACGTCCCCCTTTTGCCGAACGAAGCGACACTCCTTTGTCTAATGAGGTCCTCGAGGAGAAATTAGGCGAGATATTGGGCGAGTAAAAAATGTCACGGAGCGCAATATTTTTTCATTTGGTTCGCTCGCCGCAAATAAAACTACGTTTTCCTTGCGGGCTCGCTGCCGAATGTAGGGCTTTTGTGCTAGGATAGATAAGAAATGAATCTAAACAAAGTATTAATTGCCGGCCGTCTGACAAACGATCCCGATCTCCGAACCACTCCTTCTGGTTCTCATGTTGCTTCTTTTTCGGTAGCCACCAATAGGAACTGGACTGATAAAAACGGCGAACGTAAAGAAAGTACGGAATTTCACAATGTTGTCGTTTGGGGGAGGCAGGCTGATATTGTTAACCAATTCCTAAAGAAAGGAGCCCTGATTTTAGTTGAGGGGAGATTGCAAACCCGAACTTGGGAAGGCAGGGATGGCCAGACAAGACGGACCACCGAAATTATCGGTGAGCGGATTCAGCTCGGGCCAAGGACGGCCGCGCCCGGGACTAGAGATGAGGAGGCGGGAGGAGCGGAAGCCTCCGAGGCAGCCAAAGAGGAAATGCCGGTGATCGATTTAGACGCCGACGAGATTAAGGAAGGAGATTTGCCATTTTAATAATGCTTAAGAAAAAGAAACAGTGTTTTTTCTGTTCTCAGAACGTAGCTGATATTAATTATCGCGAGGTTAGTCTTTTAAATCGTTTTATCTCTAGCCAGGCTAAAATTATTGATCCGATTCATACCGGCACCTGCGCCAAACACGAGCGCCGTTTGGCCCGGGCCGTGAAACGCGCGAGGTTTATGGGCCTTCTCCCCTACGTTCGACAGTAAGTAAATGCTTGGTTTCCCCGACGAGCGGTTATTTGAACTCACTTGGCGTTTAGTCGATGGTCTTCCCCTCAATTTTCTTCTCGTCTTTTTAGCGAAGTATTTATTCTACTTTTTAACCCTCCTCTTTTTAGTAATTTCTTTCAAAGAAAAAAATTGGCCGCGTCGTTCTTATTTTTTCTCCCTCGCCACTATCGGAGCGGTTATCTCCCGAGGGATTACGACGCCTCTTATCCGATTTTGGTACTATCGCCCCCGGCCGTTTGCGGCCCTTTCGATTGAGCCACTTATTCCCCATTCGTTAAACAGCTCTTTTCCTTCCGGCCATATGGCCTTTTTGATTCCCTTGGGGTTGGCCCTCTGGTTTTTAAATAAAAAAGCGGGTTTAATTTTTCTCTTCGGTGCGGTTGCTGTCGGTTTCGCGAGAATCGCCGTCGGCGTTCACTGGCCAAGCGATATCTTGGGTGGGATTCTCTTGGGGATAGCGGGGTTTCTTCTAGCTCAATTAATTCTTAGAAAGATAAAATCTCGAATTCCTCCGGTGGGGGCGCGAAAATAAAAAAGCGCTATTCGGCGCGAGTTTAGGCGTGCGCAGAGAGTTCCCTCCGAGGAAGGGGGAGGGAGACCTCCGCGCACGTAGAGCCTAAACTATACCAGCGGTATTAAGTTGTCAAGAGCGGTGTGCCCGGGGAGAGACTCGAACTCTCACGTCCTTGCGGACACAGGATTTTGAGTCCTGCGCGTCTGCCAATTCCGCCACCCGGGCAGGCCTGTCTGCCGGAGGCAGACGAAATTGATAATGCCATAGCCGGAGGGTATAGTAAAGAGAAAATGGCCCGCGTTATTGCGTTTTGTAATGCTAAAGGGGGGGTGGGGAAAACCACCACCGCCGTTAATTTGGGAGCCTATCTCGCCGCCCTTGGCCGGAAGGTTTTAATCATAGATTTCGATCCTCAAGCCAATGCCACTTCAGCTTTAACGGCGGAGAAAGAATTCAAGAGAACCATCTATCACGGGATGTTTGACAAAGATGTCGGTGTCCACGAGCTCATCCGGCCGAGCGGAATTTTGAATTATGATTTTATCCCCTCATCGGCTGATCTTGCCGGCACTTTAATCGAATTAGTTGACCTGCCGGGCCGAGAATACTATTTAAGAAAGTTAGTTAATCGCCTGCGTCATCATTACGATTATGTTTTAATTGATCTCCCGCCCTCTCTAAGTCTTTTGACGATTAACGGTCTTGTGGCTGCTGACGAGGTTGTGATCCCGATTCAGGCCGAATATTATAGCCTGGAAGGACTCGGCCAGCTGATGCAGACTATTAATTTGATTCGGGATAATCTAGGCCATCCGCTTACTGTTTTGGGGGCCCTGGTTACACTTTACAGCCGTAAGGAACGGCTCTCGCGCGAGGTGAATAAAAATTTAAGGCGCCATTTTCCTCACCGGGTTTTTCGGGTCGAGATCCCGAGATCAATCTACCTGGCCGAGGCCCCCAGTCACAGTCAGTCCATCCTGCTTTATAAACCCCATTCAGCCGGGGCTCTGGCCTACCGCCGTTTAGCCGAGGAGTTGATTGAGCTCGAGCCATATTACGAGGCGATCCATGTTGGCTTTGGTAATTTTAATCTTTAGTATTAGTAATTATGACTCTAGGGAGAGGACTGGAATCACTTATCCCCCCGCTGGGAGGGGAAAATGGGAATAAGGAATTAGAAAATGGGATTGGGCCCATTCGAGAAGGGAAAGAGGAGTCTTTTCCTTCTCTTCCCGACCAAACTCGTCAGGCCATCTTTCAAATTGAAATAGATAAGATTCGTCCTAACCCTCACCAACCCCGTCGTGATTTTAATGAAACCTCTCTTCGGGAACTGGCTGATTCCATTCGAGAATTCGGCATTATTCAACCCTTAGTGGTTTCTAAGATTGAAGAAGAGAGAGAAGACGGCCGGACAGTTTATTACCAGTTATTGGTTGGCGAAAGGAGATTGCTCGCGGCTAAAATGCTCGGCTTGCCTACGGTTCCGGTAATTGTGAAAAACATTCCTCCTAATCAGGAAAAACTGGAGCTCGCGATTGTCGAAAATATCCAACGAGCTGATCTTAATCCAATTGAGTTTGCCCGGGCTATTGCCCGGCTTCAAGAAGAATTTAGGCTGACTCAGCGGGAGATTGCCTCGAGGCTTGGCAAAAGCCGCGAGTCTATTGCCAATACTGTGCGCCTTCTTACCCTACCCTCAGCGATGCAGGAGGCCGTCGTCCTAAAAAGGATTAATGAGAGTCAGGCGAGATTGCTTTTAGCGATTGGGGATATTGAGTCAAGAGAAAAGCTCTTCGAGGAAATTCTGAAAGATAATTTGACTGTCCGAGAAGTAAGCCGGAGGGTTAGGCAAATCAAATCGCCGCCCGGGGACAGGGACGATAGGGCCAGCGGCGAGCCCTTAAACCCAGAGATCATGGCCCTCAAAAACGAACTGGAGAGCTTGTTGGGCGCCGAAGTTTCGCTAAAAAACGAAGGAGGTAAAGGCCAATTGGCCATCAAGTTCTATTCCGAAGAGGAGCTCCGCACCATCCTCGACAAAATAATAAGATAATTAAACAAAACGGTAGTCAATTTCTTTAATCCCCTTCAGGGTTTTGAGCTTGAGGATAATCTTCCAGACCTTATCCTTATCACTCGTATCACAGCGAATTCTTATTAATTGAAAGCCCTCTCGGCTTTTATTCGAAGAGGTCAAATTAATAATATTGACACGGGAGCGGGAAATGACTCCGGAAATATCTTTAATGAGGCCGACTCTGTCTTCGGCCGCGATTTTCAACTCAGCCCTTTTATTGTCTCTTAATTTAAGAGTTTTCTTTTTTAGGCTGTCTCGGATTCTGTTCTTCGCGGTTGAAGTAACAACGAACTCTAGCCAGGAAGCTGAGGGTTTCTTATTTTTTTGAGTTACGATCTCGACGACGTCCCCCGATACTAAACGATAATCGAGGGGAACAATTTTGCCATTAACTTTGGCGCCGATACATTCGTCGCCGACCTCACTATGAATATAGTAGGCGAAGTCAACCGGGGTGGCGCCGTAAGGCAAGTCAATCACTTCGCCCTTAGGGGTGACGGCGAAGATCCGATCTTTTAGGAAGTCTAATTTCAGGGAATCGAGGAATCCTTTCGGTTCGTCATGTTCTCCCTGCCAGGCTCGAAGACTTTCGATCCATTTTAATTGTTCGGCTCTTGCCTCGACGGGACGACGCCTCCGATAGGCTTTGCTCGTCTTTGCTTCGGCATAAATCCAATTGGCCGCGATGCCCTGTTCAGCCTCATTGTGCATTTCCCCGGTTCTAATTTGAAATTCAACTAATTTTTGGTCAAGACAAATAACGGTTGTATGCAGACTGCGATAACCATTTGGCTTGGGCAGGGCGATGTAGTCTTTAATCTTGCCCGGCAGAGGCGGCCAAAGACTATGAATGGCGCCAAGGGCGGCATAACAGTCTTCAATTCTTTTAACGATGATGCGAAAGGCGACGAGATCATAAATTCTATCGAGATCCATCTCGTATTTCACAAGTTTCTTATAGAGACTGGCATAACGCTTGGCCCTGAAGTCGATCGAGATCACCTCTACTTTATTATCTTCAAGTGTCTTCAGAACGATAGGTCGAATTCTTTCGAGATATGCCTCTCGATCCTCGTAATGCTCTTTCACATTTTCTAAAAGCCAGCGGTATTCGTGGGGATGGATAAATGGAAAAGCTAAATCTTCCAGTTCGCCGCTCAAGTGTTGCATCCCGAGCCGATAGGCGAGAGGCGAATAAATTTCAGCGGTTTCTAGAGCGATTCTCCTTTGTTTTTCTTTAGGCAAATAGGAGAGAGTTTTCATATTATGATACCGATCGGCCAATTTGATCATGATGACGCGGATATCCTCGGCCATGGCAAGCATTAATTTCCTGATATTTTCGGCCTGGGCTTTGGAGCCGTGGTACTTAACCCGACCCAGCTTGGTGACGCCCAGAACTAAGGACTTAATTTCGCTGCCGAATTCTTTTTCTAACTCAACCGGCCCCACTTCGGTATCCTCGATAACGTCATGAAGCAGGCCGGCTGCTATTGTTACTTCATCTAATTTCCAGTCAGCTAAGGCTCCGGCCGTTTCAAGGGCATGATTAAAATAAGGCTCGCCGCTTAATCTTTTCTGCCCGAGGTGGGCAGCTTTAGAAAAATTATAAGCCCGTCGGACTAAGTCGCTTTTATTTTTGAGAGTTTCCAGTCTCGACATCATTCCTCTTTTGGTTTTTGCCAGCTTGACCAATCACATTCCGGGTAGCGGCTGCAGCCGTAGAAAATCCTACCCCTTTTCGTTTTTCTGATCACCACTTCGCCCTCGCTGCAGCCGGGACATTTCAGGCCGATGGTTTGCGGCGCCCCCTTCATACTTTTGGTATTCTTGCATTCCGGATAGCCCGAGCAGGCGAGAAACCGTCCGAATCTACCAGACTTGATCACCATTGGTTTGCCGCAAACCTCGCAGCTGATATCGGTTTCTTCGATTAAATTTTCCTTTTCGACCTCTTTATATTTTCGCTCAAGTTGTTCGCTAAAGGGAAGGTAAAATTTCTTTACCACCTCGGGCCAAGCTTCGTTGCCGGCGGCGATTTTATCGAAATCTTCTTCTATTTGAGCGGTGAAGCCGACCTCAACAATCTTAGGAAAATGCGCTTTTAAAATTCGGTTGACCAAGAGACCAATTTCGGTTGGAGTGAAGCGTCTGCTTTGGTCTTTCGTCACATATCCCCGATCCTGGATCACCGAGATAATCGGGGCATAGGTTGAAGGCCGACCGATACCGTACTCTTCGAGAGTTTTTACCAGACTAGCCTCGTTGTAGCGGGGAGGCGGTTCGGTATGGTGTTCTTCTGGCTTGGCTTCGACAAGATCGAGGCTTTCTCCTTCGGCAACATCGGGCAGGTCCTTTTCGCTGAATTTAGTCGGCCAGACTTTTAAAAAACCATCAAAACGAAGAATATTGCCGTTCGCCCTAAGACCATATTCTTTTTTTGAGGTCGCCTTAACGAGAAGAGAGGTGGTGTCAAAAACCGCCGGTGGCAGCTGGGAGGCGATAAAACGACGCCAAATTAATTCATAAACTTTTTTTTCGTCTTCCGTTCCCCTTATTACTTCAGTTGTTTGATCGGCTTGGGTGGGTCGAATCGCTTCGTGGGCCTCCTGGGCCAGCCGGGATTTAGTTTTGAAAAATCGCGGGGCCGAGACGGCATATTTTTCTCCCAAGCTCTCTTTGATCCAATCTTTGGCCGTTGACGCCGCCTCAGGGGAGAGATTGACCGAATCCGTCCTCATATAAGTGATGTACCCCTCCTCGTAAAGCCGTTGGGCGAGCATCATTGTTTTCTTGGCTGAGAAGTAGAGGCGGTGAGACGACTCTTGCTGAAGAGTGCTTGTAGTAAAAGGAGGCAGGGGATTTTTCTTGGTTTCCTTTTTGATTATTTTTGATATTTTGAAGTCGGCTTTTGTTAAGTCATTACTAATAGTTTTTGCCGTTTTCCCGCTTTTAATTTCCAGTTTCTCGATATCCTTTCCGTCGATACTGCTAAGAGTCGCCTCAAATGTTTCACCTCGCTCCGTTTTTAAAAGCGTTGTAATTGTCCAGTATTCTTGGGGTTTGAATTTTTGAATTTCCTCTTCACGTTCAGCGATTAACCTTAAGGCTACGGATTGGACTCGGCCAGCCGAAAGCCCCCCTCTTACTTTTTTCCAAAGAAAGGGAGAAAGTTTATAGCCAACCAAACGGTCGATAATTCGCCTTGCCTGCTGGGCGTCGACGAGATGGATATCTATTCTCCGAGGCTTTTTGAGCGCTTCTTCGATGGCGGACTTAGTAATTTCGTGGAAAACAATCCGTTCTACTTTTGGCGTCTTCGTTCCGTTTAAGCCGAGCGCATTTACTAAATGGAACGCGATCGCTTCCCCTTCGCGGTCTTCATCAGTGGCTAGCGTCACTACTCCGGCCTTAGCCGCTAATTTTTTAAGAGCCGTTACTCGTTTCTGATTTTTGCGAGGAATAACGTAATGGGGAGCAAAATTGTTTTCAAGATCAACACCAAGCCTACTCTTAGGTAGATCTCGGACATGGCCGTAGGAAGATTCAACCGTGAATTCCTTACCCAGGAATTTACTGATGGTTTTAGCCTTAGTGGGGGATTCGACTATAACTAAGTTCATCTGAAATAGCGGCCGCCGCTTTCTTTGATAATACCGGCGAGAATTAATTTGACGAGCGTCTCATTCAAGGCCTGGGGCTCAAGTTTAGTGAGATCGGCAATTCTGTCAATATCGAGCGGACTTTCAGCTTCGCTAATGATTTTCATTATTTTTTCTTCGGCTTGCCCTAGGTTTAAACCTAGGGCAGAATTTTCGGGCGTTATTTCGATGCCCAAATCTTCTAAAATCTCGGTTGTCTTGGTGACGAGTGTCGCCCCGTCTCTGATAAGGGCATGGGAGCCGACGTAGTTCGGATGACTGATCGGCCCGGGGACTACCCAAACATTTCTTCCTTGTTCGCCGGCAAAGCCAGCCGTCGTGAGCGCTCCGGAATGCATTGGCGCTTCGACCACGATGACACCGACCGAAAGACCGCTGATGATTCTATTCCGTTCGATAAAGTTTGCCGGAAACGAGGGTTCGTCCGGTTCGTATTCAGAAACGATGGCGCCGCCGGTTTTAATAATTTCCTCGGCTAATTTTTCGTTTTGAGCTGGATAAATTTTGTCGAGACCGTTTCCTAAGACAGCGATAGTTCGCCCGCCGCCCCTCAAGGCTCCTTGGTGGGCGGCGGTATCAATCCCCATCGCTAAACCGCTTACGATCACAATGCCGGCGCTTGCAAGTTCAGCAGCCATTCCCTCCGCGATTTTAAGCCCATTAGGACTTGCCTTTCGGGTGCCCACTAAGGCGAGGCAAGGGATTCGAGCTTGAGGCAATTTACCTAGATAATAAAGCTTCCCCGGGGGGTTAGTAATTTCTTTGAGAAGGCTCGGATATTCAGGATCATTAAAATGAAGTGAATTTAGGGCCACGGTGTTAATTCTTACTAATATATCATATCATTTAGAGTATGCCCGACCGGTCGAGGAAGCGACTCCTCTTTAACATCAGCCTTTCTTTAGGTTTAATTCTCATTACTTTTGGAATTATTTTGGTCCTCGGAGCCGATATAAAAAAACAGGCTGACTACATAAGCACAACTCGCTCTGAACTTAATCTTCGCTTGAAAGAGGTGAATGAGCTTGCTCGCTTAAGAGAGGAGGCTAACCTCGCCGCGCCGAAAACAGTTATCCTCGGCGAATTATTTCTAAAAAGAGATGAGCTTTTCGTTTTTCCCAACGTTCTGCGGCCGATTGCCTCAGACAACGGGCTTGGATTTTCTTTTAACTTCAGGAGCGAAGAACCGGGCGAAGGCGATGAACCGGGCAGGGCTACTTTCGTCTCGGTGGTTCAGGGGCAGTTCGTCGGGGTGCGCCAATTTATTGAGGCTCTCGAAGGGCTGGATTATCTTGCCAATCTTACGAGCTTTGATATTATTGCGGAAGGTAGCGGCCGTTACGCCGCCACTCTTAATGGAGAAATCTTCTTCCGTGATTAAGAAAAAGGTAGTTAAGAAATTTAATCAGGAAAAAATACTCCTCGGTGTAGGCTTCGTTATTTTTCTAATCCTTGCGGCCACTGCCATTTACGCCTTCAGTTTTCTGGGTAATAATCTCCTTACGGCTTTTTCACCCGGAGAGTCGGGAACTAGCGATCTCGAATTCAACCTCGAGGAATTTGATAAGTTAGGTCTGTAATTCGGGCACATAGTTCAGTGGTAGAACGCTGTCCTGATAAGACAGAAGTCCCAGGTTCGATCCCTGGTGTGCCCACCAAGAGCCCAAATAATGAAAAAGTGGCTTATCCCATCCGGAATAATATTAGCGATAGTTGTCG
>CAYNZK010000011.1:6566-13338 GCA_964401665.1 uncultured Candidatus Saccharibacteria bacterium | reverse complement strand
CTCGAACCTAGATTACCTGATCCAGAGTCAGGCGTCCTACCATTAGACGATCCCGCAGCCCCGGACACTAGTTCCTTCTTTAATTTACCACCCCAAGGAGTATATTTTAACTCCCATTCCTTCTTACGCGCTTCCGATAAAGTATTAAATTGTTCACTGTAGGCTAACACCAGCGGACGCCGATATCTTGTACTTTTCACCAACCCCCGATTATGTCTCTGAACTCGTTGCTCTAGCTTATCTCTACAAGTACCGGTGTATAGATTATCGTCTTTTAGACTTCGTAAGATATAGAGATAAGGCATAAGCATACCGGAACCCCGGTCGCTTTCAGGCGACCTAGGGGCCATTAGCCGACCCGGCAATTTCGGTTGAAAAGCCGAAGTTATGATAAAATACTACTATGGCTTTAAGCAAATCGGCCATTGAGAAAGAGCTTGCCCAGCCAACGAGCGAGGTTTCGATTATTAAGTTGGTTGATGCCTTAATCACTAACGCCTATGAATCGCGCGCTTCGGATATTCACCTTGATCCGGATGAAGAAAAGCTGAATGTCCGCTTCCGGATTGACGGCGTGCTCCACGATGTTTTTACTTTCCCCAAAGAAATTCATTCAGAGGTTATCACTCGGATTAAAGTTCTCTCCGGCCTCAGAACCGATGAACATCAGATGGCCCAGGACGGCCGAATTAAGTTCTCGATTGAGAGTGAAAAGGTTAATTTTGATATCCGGGTCTCCATCCTACCCACTTACTACGAAGAGAATACCGTCCTCCGTCTTCTAGCTGAACAGGGCCAAGGCTTTACTCTTGAAAACCTCGGCCTGACCAAAAGAGATTTTAACTTGGTCAAACGGGCTGTTTCCCGGCCCTACGGCATGATTCTCGTTACCGGACCAACTGGTTCGGGCAAAACCACCACCCTTTATACGATGCTGAAACTGCTGAATAAACCCGAGGTTTCGATTATCACTATTGAAGATCCGATTGAATATTCACTGAAACGCGTCACCCAAATTCAGGTTAATCACCAAACCGGTTTGGATTTTGCGAACGGCCTTCGTTCAATTCTTCGCCAAGATCCCAATATGATTATGGTTGGCGAAATCAGAGACGAGGAAACAGCCGGCATTGCCGTAAACGCCGCCTTAACCGGTCACCTGCTTCTTTCAACCCTCCACACTAACGATGCCTCAACTACTTTGCCAAGATTGCTTGATATGAAGATCGAACCCTTCTTAATCGCCTCGACGGTCAACGTTGCGATCGGTCAGAGGCTCGTCAGAAAAATCTGCGAAAAATGTAAATCCAAAAAGGATTTATCCGAAATTGAACTCATCAGTTTAAAAGAAAGCCTACCTGAAGACATTAAATTTACTCCCAAAACTGTTTACGAGGGCAAGGGCTGTGACGCTTGCGACGCGAGCGGCTATCTCGGGAGAATCGGCATCTACGAAGTGCTCGAGGTTACTCCTCGAATTAGGGAAGCGATTACCGCTCATCAATCAGCCGCTGAAATTGAACGAATTGCGAAAGAAGAGGGAATGACCACTATGATCCAGGATGGCTTGAAAAAAGTAGAGGAGGGGACAACTTCTATCGAAGAAGTCCTCCGGGTAATGCATGAATAAAAACTGGTTACGGGGTCTGAGAAGGCAATTTTTAAGGGTCCCGCTTTCCGAAAAAATCCTTTTTACCAAACATCTTTCGATGATGATCAAATCCGGTATGACCGAGGTCGAGAGCCTTAGGCTTTTAAGACGCCAGATCAAAAGCCGGAGCTTTAAGCTTATTCTTGACGAACTAATCGCTGATGTTGAAAACGGCCAGTTCATCTCGGTCTCGCTCCTGCCATTCCAGCGCGTCTTTGGCGAGCTTTTTGTTAATATCGTTCGGCTTGGTGAGACCAGCGGCACCCTCTCCGAGAACCTCGAGTTTCTAACCGGGGAAATGAAAAAGAATCAAGAACTTCGTTCTAAGGTTCGCTCGGCCATGATCTATCCCGTGATCGTCCTCATCGCCACCCTGGGGATCACCGGTGTTTTGATTTTCTTCGTCTTACCAAGAATACTGCCCATCTTCGCCAATCTTGGCGTCAAACTTCCGATCACCACGAGAATCCTAATTGGCACGGCCAATCTTTTTTATAACGATTATCTTTTTATTTTTGGAGGAGTCCTAGTTTTAATCATTGCCTTCTTCTTCTCGCTCCGAATAACTAAAGTGAAATATGTCTATCATCGAGTTATGCTTGCCCTGCCCTTGGTCAAGCGAATCTCGATCGGCTACAACATGGCTAATATGACAAGAAGTTTGGGCATTCTTCTAAAAAGCGGGGTGAGAATCGTCGAGGCGGTCCAGACGACCTCAAACATTGTGGCCAATCTTGTTTATCGGAAGGCTCTAAGACAGGTGGCGGAAGGCGTGAAACGCGGCGAACCTTTATACGAGTATCTCGAAAGAAATCCTAAAATTTTCCCCTCAACTCTTAGCCGAATGATCGAGGTGGGGGAGAAAACCGGTAACTTAGATGAGAATTTAAAGTATTTAGCCGAGTTTTATGAAAACGAGGTTAAGGAAACGGCTAATAATTTATCGAATGTTTTGGAGCCGATGTTGCTTGTAATTATGGGGGCCTTGGTCGGCTTTGTCGCTATCTCAATCATCACCCCGATTTATGAGGTTACCCAAACTATCGGCCGATAATAAGGGCTTTACTTTAATTGAGGTCGTTATCGTAATGGCGATTTTAGCCATTATTGGCGGCTTGGGACTTTTTGTGAGCACTGATTTTTACCGAAGCTATATTTTGAGAACCGAACGGGATACCTTAGTCAGTATTCTTCAGCGCCAAAGAAGCCGGGCGCTTAATAATATTAATGATTCTCATCACGGCGTATTTTTAGAAGACGATCGCTATACGGTTTTTCAAGGCGACTCCTACGCCTCCCGCGACCATGATTACGACGAGGTAGTTAATCTTCCACGATCAGTAACTCTCGACGGAATAACCCAAGTGGTTTTCGAACCGCTAAGCGGGGAGTCGAGTGCCGAGGGCGACATCACTATTAGCCGCGACCCTCAAGTTTTTACTATTTCTTTAAACAATGAAGGCAGAATCAACTATTAAAGGGCAGACAACCCTTGAGGCCTTAATTGCTTTAGCCATTTTTGTGGTTACCATCGCTACGGTGGCGACAGTTTATTTCGGCAGTCAGTCAGCCGTGGTTGATGCCCGCCTAAACAATCAGGCGTTGTATCTGGCCCGCCAAGATCTGGAAGAAGCTCGAGCTGCAGCTAGAGACGATTTTGATTCCTTAGTCTCGAGCCAAACCACGACTGGTCTTTACTTAAGAGAAACTATTGTCGAGGATCTCTCAACCTATAACAAAAAGGTGACGAGCCGGGTCAGCTGGCAAATTGATCCGCTCCGTCCCCAGGAGGTAACGCTTGTAACCCATATTACTGATTGGAAGTCAGTGGTGCCTATAGCCGGCAGCTGCAACCCCGGCCCCCTGAGCGGAAACTGGACCGCACCTCAAGTTATAGGTTCCGGCGATTTAGGCCCAGGCAATCAAGGCACTGATGTGGTTGTTTCTCTGCCTTATGTTTATGTAAGCGGTACGGCTTCCGCCTCAGCCAAACCCGACATCTTTGTTTTCGATGTTAGTAATCCCGCCTCACCCCAGCTCGTCGCCTCTCGTGATACCGGTCCGAGAGGGATTAACTCACTTTTTCTAAAAGGCAACTATCTCTACGCCGCCTCCTCCAATGACAGCAAAGAATTAATTATCTTTGACATCAGCAATCCAGTAAACATTACCGAGATCGGTTCAATTAATCTCGAGGGTTCGGCTGGCGGTCTTTCAGTCTCGGCTTTCTCGAATGTGGCCGCCGTCGGGCGAAGGGAAGGATCAACTGCCGAACTTTACTTTATTGATGTCAGCAATCCGGCTCTGCCCGCGGTTATTACTTCGTTTGAAACTGGTGGAGATGTGAACGATTTAAATGCTACTGAAACGAGATTATATGCCGCGATCAAGAAAGATAATCGAGATTTAGGCATCTTCAATATTTCGAGCCCGACGAATCCCACTCTCGTTGTTTATCACGACATCGCCGAAGCAGATGACGCCCTCAGCATAGCCTTCCAAAAGCCAAGATATGTCTTTTTGGGCGACGAGGAAGACAACTTCTTCATCCTCGAAATTGTTGACGATCTCACCGTAACCATCCGTTCGGTATTTGAGATACCGGGCGACGGCGATATCTACGATATGGTTTGCGTCCAAGGAGATTTAGCCTTCCTCGCTACCAAAGAGAGCAATCAAGAATTCTCTATTGTTAATATCGAAGATTTTGATAATCCGGTTCAATATGGTTTTCTCAACTTTCCTCAGCTTGCGACCGGCATTGATTTTGCCGAAAACAAAATCTTTATGTCGGTCAGGAGCAACGACGCCCTGAAAATTATCACCTCTGGCCCATGATAACAACCAAAAGGAAAATGGGATTCACCCTCATCGAGACCCTTATCTACGCCCTATTGGTCGCCTTTATTACGAGCGGCGTTTTAGTCTCGATTTATCAAATTATCCAGGGCTCGAGCACGCTAAATTCACGAATTGTGGCTGAAGAGGAAACCAATTTCATCTTCCGCAAAATTGCTTGGGCTCTAGCCGGGGCCTATGACATTAATTCGCCCGGAACAGGGGATATCGGGACGACTCTTTCGGTTGATAAGGAGAACTTTTCCGATAATCCAATTGTTTTTGATTTAGATTCGGGAAATTTAAGAATTAAGAGGGGCGACGAAGGGGCAGTTATCTTAAATAATGAGCAAGTGACTATTAATAACGCAACCTTCGAACATCTGGCATCAAGCGGCGATAAACCCGAGGGGATTAAGGTTAATATTTTCGTTGATAACCAGGCTTACGAAACAACGATCTATTTGAGAAAATGAAGCAATCCGCCGGCTACATCGCCCTTACTTCAGCTATTATCACCTCGATCTTAATTATGATTATTGTTTTTGCCCTCGGCGGAGCGGCTATATTGAACCGCTCCGATATCCTTGATGCTACCCACAAAGAAGGAAGTCTGGCCCTGGCCGAAGCCTGCGTGGAAGTGGCTCTCTTAAAATTAGCTGAAAATCCGAACTATTTAGGGAACGAAACCCTGGTAGTGGGAAAAGATCAATGCCAAATTCTTCTTCTTGAAACCCAAGGCAATGAAAAAATCATCAAAACCGAGGCCAATTTAGGCGGAGCGGTGAGCCGCATAAAGGTATCGGCTGAGAGCCAAAACCTAGATATTAACTCTTGGGAAGAAGTGGTGAGTTTTTAACAACGGCTATTCCGAACGGTCTGTTATAATTAAGAAAATAAGAAAAAGGTCGATCAGTTTTCTTCGAAAATAATGAAAAAACGAATCAGAAACGGAAAAATAGGAGGTTTTACCTTAATCGAAATTCTAGTCGTTATCGGCATCATTGCCATCTTGGCAGCTGTGGTCATTATCGCCATTAATCCAGGCCGGCAATTTGCCCAATCCAGGAACACCCAAAGATGGAGCAACGTCAATACCATCCTGAATGCGGTCGGTCAAAACATGGCTGACAACGACGGCACATTCACTTGTGCCGCCGGCGATATCCCGACAACAGCCACCGAGCTTGGCAGCGGCGTCGGTAACTACAACATCGAACCTTGTATTGTGCCGACCTATGTTTCGATTATGGTCTTTGATCCGTCCGGCGGCACCGCGGCCGCTAGTGGCTACGAGATCCAAAGAGACGCGACTACGGAACGAATCACGGTCTCGGCTCCCAACGCTGAATTGACCGAGACCATCGCGGTTACTCGGTAACTAAATCAACTGGCTTTTTACCCTCTGGCTGAATCGTTTTAAGGACGAGCTTATTTTCTTTGATCAAGGCCTTAAGAATTTTTATCCGTTTCGGCTTGTCCTGAGTTTGTTCAAGGGTCCAGACGCCGGGCTCGGGATTTAGAGCCCTAATTTTTCTTTCAATTTCAAAAACTTTTTCTCTATCTTCGCCGCTTATCGCTAAATTAAGTTCTTCGGGCGAGATATAACCATCCCTGGTCGTAAATTTTCTAGTATAGGTAGCTAGAGATTCATTTTGGGGCAGGGGAGCAATCTTACCCTCAATAAACTTGGGCAGAGTCTCAATCAGCAAATCGCCCGCTAACTCCGCCAATCTATTCTCTAGTTCGCGCGAATGGTAGAATAGATTATCTAAGGAAATCTTTTGCTCGGCCAGAATCGGGCCGTGGTCCACTTTTTCATCCATTAAAAATAAGCTGACACCGGTTTCCGAAACACCTTCCAATATAGCTGACTGAATCGGCGATGATCCTCTAAATTTTGGCAGGAGCGAAGGATGAACCCCGATAATGCCCGAGTTCGCTCGTTCGATTATTTCTCGCGGGATAATTTGGCCATAAGCAGCCAAAATCCCGAAATCGGCTTCCGGAAACAGCTCATCGCTTATTCCCGCGAGCTCCTCTTCGGTCTCGGGTTGAAATATCTTAATTCCTAACTCCTTACTCCTAACTACTATCTCCTTAGCAGGTGGGGGAGTAATAATCTGGTGTCGACCAACCGGCCGATCCGGATTACAGACCAAAGCCCTGGGCACCCAGCCGTTCTTAATTAATTTTTCAAGAATGATAGCGGCAAATCTCGGCGTCCCGAAAAAAACGAAATTATTTTTTGACATAGTTGCTGATGAGTTTGCCGTTTAGGTG
>CAYNZK010000011.1:0-6466 GCA_964401665.1 uncultured Candidatus Saccharibacteria bacterium | reverse complement strand
AATTCAACCGTTTTCTTGCTTAGAAATTTTTTTTGCTCTTTATTCTCAATCGTCAGAATCTCTTTCATTTCTTAGACATTTGGGTCAAAATTCTCATAAAATAGGCCCCTTTTTTCTTAACCCTCTTTCTTTCGGCTACTGATTTAGCCAGCTTAAATAAGAAGTCGGCCTCGTGCTCCTTGGCTAATCTCATATAAAGAGATTTATGTTCTTCATCTTCTAAAATTTCAGCCAGAAGCAGTCCGACCAATTGATGCTCCTTGTAAACCTTAGACTTTTTGCCTCTCCTTCTGATCTCCTCTAGATATTCTTCTTCCATCAATTATTTGGTATTATAACAGAACTAAGCCTCACTGAAGTGAAGTTTAAATTGAACAAAAAGATAATCTTAGCCATCCTTGTTTTTCTAGCGGTGGCCGGCGCCTCAGCTGGCGGCTATTACCTCGGCTACCAAACGGGGCTTGATGAAACGAGAAATATTACTATCGAGGGTCTCACTGGAGCCGAAACCCCAGAAGGAATTGGAACTGATTTTAGTATCTTTTGGGAGGCTTGGGACACGATTAAAAAAACCTATATCCGCGGCAGCGAACTCGATGACCAAAAACTGATTTACGGCGCGATTAGGGGCTTAACCGAAGCCCTTGATGATCCGAATACGGTTTTCCTTAGCCCCGAAGATTCAGAAAAATTCAGCGAAGACATCCAAGGTAGTTTTAGCGGCATCGGCGCTGAAATCGATGTTAGGGATAGTCAGTTAATCGTGGTGGCGCCCCTTAAAAATACGCCCGCCGAAAGAGCCGGCCTTAAGCCCGGTGATCAAATTCTTGAGATAGACGGGCAATCGACCGAAGAATTAACCGTTGATGAGGCGGTGAAACTAATCAGGGGAGGGCTAGGAACAACTGTTACCCTTACCATCGGACGGGAGGAATGGAATGAACCAAGAGAAATTCCCATTGTTAGAGAAAACATCCAAGTCCCAACCGTTGAATGGGAAATGAAAGAGGATAATATTATCTATCTCAAACTTTACAGTTTCACCGCCAATGCCCCCCAGGCCTTCTATCAAGCGGTACTCGAGGGTCTGCGGGCGAAGGGTAAGGGGATGGTGCTTGATTTAAGAAATGACCCCGGTGGCTATCTTGATGTGTCGGTTAACCTGGCCGGCTGGTTCCTTGATCGGGGTGATGTCGTCGTGATTGAGAAATTTAGTTCAGGCGAAGAAAAAGTTTTTCGGGCCCGAGGCAATCAGGCCCTAACTGATTTCCCGGTAGTAGTTCTAATTAATAAGGGTTCGGCTTCGGCTTCAGAAATTCTCGCCGGTGCCCTAAGAGTCAATCGAGACACGAAACTCGTGGGCGAAAGAAGTTTTGGCAAGGGAACGGTTCAGGAACTAGAGGAGCTGAGCGATGGCTCGACTCTCAAAATCACGATTGCTAATTGGCTTTTGGCTGATGGTACCCTAATTGAAGGCAATGGTTTAGAACCGGACTATTCCGTTCCGCTAACCGAGGAGGATATCAAATCAGGCCGGGACCCTCAATTGGAAAAGGCGATTGAATTAGTTAAAGAACAAATGAAATGAAGATTATTTTACTCCAAGATATAAAAAATCTCGGCCGAAGATATGAAATCAAAAACGTAGCCGATGGCTATGCCAGGAATTTTCTTATTCCTCAAAAATTGGTCGAGCTGGCTACTTCAGAAAACGTTAAAAAACTAGAGACTAAACAGACAGCGCTAACCAAAAAGCTAGGAGAGCTTAAGGCTAAACTCGAGAAGATAAAACAGGCTGGGGCGATTGTCTTTAAAGTCAAAACCGGAGAGCGAGACGAAGTCTTTAGTTCAGTGACTGATTTAGAAATAAAAGAAAAATTGATTGAAGAATATCCCGAACTAAAAGACGATCATTTTAAAATAGGAACGGTTCACCTCCGAGAACTTGGCGAACACGAGATAGAAATCGATTTAGGGCAGGGGATTAAAACTGAAATTACAATTTTGGTTGAACCTCAATTGCCTTAGCTTTTCGGGTTTTCCCGTCAAAACGAGTTTTCCGTCGAGTTGTGAACTTGACCACTCCGGTTTTTAGAGCATACAGAGTATCATCAGCTCCTCGGCCGACATTTCGGCCGGGCAAGAATTTAGTCCCTCGCTGACGAATTAAAATTTCACCCGACTTCACTAACTGGCCGTCGTAGCGCTTGACTCCTAAACGTTTCGAGGCGGAGTCTCTGCCCAATTTCGTTGTCCCAGCTGCTTTAGTCTTTGCCATATTTATCTGAGTTAGTATCTATTAGAATAAAAATGATGTCAAGAATTAAAGAATTCTATAAGAGGCTTCAAGTTTTAGTCCAGGAGCCCTATATTCAAATAGCACTTCTCGTATTTTTAATAAGTCTCCTGAGCTTCGGCATCGGTTATTTAGTTGGCCGGGACTGGCATCCCGCTCCGATTATTATTGAAAATAATTTAACGCCCTAGTCCTTTTGGAATAGCTCCGCCCCCAAGAGGAAAGCGGGCTACTCCTTAAAACTAATTAACTGTCAAAGGTAGCCGATCTGTTTCAGCCAATAATCGTTTTCCCATTCCCAAAGTTTTTTGGCGCTCAAAAAAGCCTGATAATCGTCCTGCCAATAGGGGAACTCTTTGAGCTCAACTTCTCCCACTAAATCTGACCACTCATGTTCTTGTTCGACACAGGGCCGAACTCCATTATTAAAATTCCTGATCTTTTCACGTCCGCCCTTGATTCGACGGACGGCGCCGCATTTCAAACACCGCTGAATCTGATCAATTCTTAAAATCCAACGGGTCTGAAGATTTCTAAATTGGTCGACGAGTGGCGCGAGATAAGCGGCGGTCTGAAGATTATAATCGCGATAAATAGCTTGGGAAGTTTTAATATCCATTAGGCCGAACTTACCGTCAATCAAAGCCAGGGCATCGATTGTTCCGGCATAACGCTCGTTGAAATTTATAATTCTTTTTTCAACCCATTCCCGATCAACTTGAACATTTCTCTCGGCGATAAATTTTCGGAAAGCTTCAATGGCTGGAGCGATATCGGGCGTCACAATCGGCTGGTCACCAACCAAAATAGCCTCGGCGGTTTCATGAACCCTGGTTCCCTCATCGGCCGATTTCTTTTTGATTGCCTCGCCGGCGGCAAAACCCTCAAGCTCGGCGTAAAAACGATAAAGAGCCGGTTTGGCTTTGATATTAACGATGCTCGTTACCCGAGGGTACCAAACATCATCGATGATATAGCCGTTAGTGCCCTTAAAATGATTTTCGTCTCGGTAATACATAAGCGATGTTATTCTAGCAGCCCCGAGGTGAGGTCTACAATGTCGCCGGCACCCATCATCACCACCATTGCCGGAGTAAGGGACGGAACGAATCTCGCCACCGTCTCCTTGAGCTTCTCTTTTGAGGAAAGATGAATAATTTCCTTCGGCCCAGTCCTCCTTTTTCTTATGGCCTCGGCTAACTTCTCCGAATTAATTTTGGGATCTAAAGAATCGCGGCCTATAACCCGATAAACATCGAGAAGAATCAGGGCATCAGCCTTGTCAAAACTCTCGGTAAAATCTTTGAATAAAATCTCGAGCCGGCGGCTCTGGTGAGGCTGAAAAACGCAGATAAGGGAATAGTCGGGAAAAGCCTCTTTAAAAGCGGCTAAGGTCGCCTTAATTTCGGTCGGATGGTGCGCATAGTCATCGTAGATGTAAGTTTTTAGTTTTGAGTTTTTAGTTTTGAGTTCGCCTTTATATTCCATTCGGCGCCAGGCCCCTCGGTAGTCTCCAATAGCCTCGAGCGCCATATTTTCAGAAACCCCCAATCTCCGAGCCGCCGTTAAAGCGCCGAAGGCATTCGACAAATTATGTCTCCCCGGAATTTTAATGACTGATTTAATTTCCCCGACACCCTTATCATTCGTTAAACTGAACCAATCTATCTCGCGATTTATTTTCGGCCGAAGTGAAAGTAGTGGAGGATCGTCCTGGTTCAAAACTAAAATCCCATCTTCTCTTAAATTACTAATAAACTTGAGAAAGCTTTTTTTAACATTGCCAAAATGTTTAGCGTAATCAAGATGCTCCCGGTCAATATTAGTGATTAAAATCAAAGTAGGGGAGTAGTTCAAAAAGGCGTCCTGATATTCATCGGCTTCGATGACGAGAATACCGCTTCGGCCAGAACGAAAGTTTTTATTATCAAACTCTTTGAGTTTGGTGCCGATAATCACGGTCGGGTCAAGTCCGGCCCGAACGAGAATTAAAGAGAGCAGGGCAGTGGTCGTACTCTTACCGTGGCTGCCAGCCACCGTCACTGTCTTAAATTGACGGGTAAGCTCTCCCAGGGCCTGAGGATAAGTTTTTATTGAAATACCTAGTTCGCGAGCCAAACTTAATTCCGGATCATCATCAGGAATGGCTTGACTATAAACTACTAAATCCAGCCGCGAATTAAATTTTTTAGAATGACCGATCTTAACTCTTGCTCCTTCTTTTTCAAGTTCTTCAAGAATCGGGGATGGGGAGAGGTCGGAACCGCTAACTCTAAAGCCCTGGCCGAGGTAGTATCGAGCCAAGGCGCTTGCCCCAATCCCGCCTATTCCAATGAAATGAACAGAACCCTTATTCCTGGTTAAATCGCTCATTCTAGGTCAATTTTAAGCCAAAAACAGCGATCTGGACAGCCCCCCAAGGCCCTAGGTAAGTCAGGGGAATATCCCCACTAACCCTACTTGTCTAATTAGGGGCAATTGCGTATAATTTAGATTAAAAGCAATGGTATGCCGGGCATTATGAAGCAAGCGCTTAAAAATCACCTCCCTAACTTCCTTGACTGGCTCGATATAGAAAAGGGTCTATCTTCCAAATCACAAGAGAACTACGCCCATTTTTTAAAACAATTTTTTGACTGGCTGGAGAAAAATAACCTCGGCGATCTTACTCCCCAGGGTCTTAACGAAAAACATATCTGGCAATATAAGGTTTATCTTTCGCGCCACAGATCACTGAAAAGATCAACTCAAAATTATTATCTAATTGCCCTACGTTCCTTCCTAAACTACTTTTTGGAAAAAGGCATTACTTCCCTGCCCCCAGACAAAATTAGGCTAGCGCGCGAAAAGGAGAAGCAACAAATCCGTTTTCTGAAAAGAGAACAGCTCGAAAAGTTTTTTGACGGACCTGATACTTCAACCTTTTTGGGATTAAGGGATCGAGCAATACTAGAAACGTTATTTTCCACCGGGCTCCGCATCGCCGAACTGGTCAGCCTTAATCGCGATCAAATAAAAATCCCGAAAAATTCTTCAGAAGAATTAGAAGTGGTTATTACTGGTAAGGGAAAAAGAGTACGTCCGGTTTATTTTTCTCCCCGCTCCCTTGATTGGCTGGACCGATACCTTAAGGAGCGTGCCGATACCGATCCGGCTCTTTTCGTCACTTATAGAAACTATAAAACGAAGGCTGGGGCGAATCGGATCTCCCATCGCGCCATCCAAACAGCCTTTAAAAAATACGCCGTCCGTTCAGGCATTCCTCTTGATACCACTCCTCATGTGATGCGCCACAGCTTTGCTACAGATCTGCTTTCCCAGGGCGTTGATATCCGAACAATTCAAGAATTTCTTGGCCATAAAAATATTGCGGCCACCCAAATTTACGCTCACCTAACAAGCAAACAGCTCAAAGAGATCCATAAAAAATTCCACAGCAAGATATGACTATTCTTTGAAATTAAAACTCGTAGATTTTGTCGATTTCGATAATGGTGAACTTGATGCCCTTGGGTTCTAAAATCTGCGAGGGTAGTTGGTGAACGGAACGAGCAGATTGTAAGTTGGCATCGTGGATCGGAAAACAAATTTTAGGCTTCAATTCGGCGGCATAATCAATCGCTTCCGATATCTTGAGCCATGGGGCGGCGACGGGCAGGGCTAAAATTTCAACTGGTTTTCCGGGGTTGGTAAAAGCATCACCCGGATGAAATAAGCGGTTGGCAATAAAATAACCGGTATTCTGAATCACGGGGATCGATGAATGGATAACAGCGTGTTCTTTACCAAATCCCTCGATTAGAATTCCGTTTTCAGTAACACTCTCGCCATCCTCAACCACGCTATAGGCTATCCCCTCTTTCTTCAAAAGAGCGCCGACGCTTTTGTTTGTAATAACCTTTGCTTGGGGGTTATTTTTTAAAACCTCTTTTAAAGAATCAATGTGATAGTGATCCGAATGCTCATGGGTTATAAGCGCAACATCAATGTTTTGGACATCGTTTCGCCCGGTTGAGTAGACGCCCGGGTCAATCAAAATCCCCGTCCCCTTCTCCTCCACTAAAACACAGGAATGGCCAAATTTAGTGATTTTCATATTCTACTCAAAATTAATAAAATCGTTGCCCCAGGAACAAAACTGGCAATCGCTGTGAGCCGGCGGCTGAGGAC
>CAYNZK010000010.1:0-14077 GCA_964401665.1 uncultured Candidatus Saccharibacteria bacterium | reverse complement strand
TGAAAACTGCTATATCCGAAAGGGTATCGGAGGTTCGAATCCTCCCGCCTCCGCCTAAACAACAAAATTAATCAGTCTATTTTTAACGAAAACGGTTCGCTTGATCTTGCCGGCGCCGATGGTTTTCTTAATTTTCTCTTCGGCTAAAGCAAGGCGCTTGGCTTCGGTTTCACTCGCGCCACGCCTCACCCTCACCTGCCCTCGGACTTTACCATTAACCTGAATTATCAGACTGAAGGTCTCCTTTTTTAGGTACCGCTTATCGTATTTTGGCCAAGCTTGACGGTGAATGGAGTATTTATTGCCGAGCTTGGCCCAGAGTTCTTCGGCGATGAAAGGAGCAAGCGGCGCGAGTAAAAGTAAGAATATCTCAAAATCTTTACGGCTTATCTCCTTTTCTTTTTCTAGCTTATTTAGCGCGGTCATCAGTTCGGCAATGGCGGTATTATATTTTAGATTAGCGATATCGTCCGTTATTTCTTTGATATGAAAATGAAGCCAGGGAGAAACTCCTTTTTTCTCTACAAATTCAGTTTTAGTGCCTAGATTCCAAACCCTATTCAAGAACCTGACAATCCCGATAATGCCGGCATCGCGCCAATCCCCGCCCTGCTCATAGGGGCCGAGGAACATTAAGTAAAGTCGGGTTGTGTCGGCGCCGTATTTCTTAATATAAACATCGGGCACAACCACATTCCCCTTAGATTTACTCATTTTGGCGCCGCTCGAAATCAAAAGACCGTGAGCCCGAAATTGAGTAAATGGCTCTTCAAAACCAATCAATTTCATATCCTTGAAGGCCATGGTCAAAAAACGACTATAAAGCAGGTGAAGCACAGCATGCTCGGCGCCGCCGATGTATCTCTGAACTGGCAGCCATTTTCTTGCCCTGAGCTTGTCGAAGGGTTGGCTCTTATTTTGATGATCAATATAACGAAAAAAATACCAGGCTGAATCAAGGAAAGTATCGGAAACGTCAGTTTCTCGACGTGCTCTTCCACCACATTTCGGGCATTTAGTTTCGTAGAATGATTTGACCGAAGCTAGGGGAGCTTCACCGGTTCCGGTGGGTCGGAAATTTTTAATCAGCGGCAGCTTAACCGGCAAATCTTTTTCCGGCACCGGCTGCCAGTCGCATTTTTGGCAAAAAATCATTGGAATCGGCGGCCCCCAGTAACGCTGACGGGAAATCAGCCAGTCGCGAAGGTGATATTGAACCGTTTTTTGGCCGCCGATCTTTTTGATAATCCTATCTTTATCAACCAGTTTGGCTTTTACTATCGGTAGTTTAAACTCTTTTGCAAATTTTAGGTCTCGTTCATCATAAGCCGGCACGGCCATAATGGCGCCGGTGCCGTATGAAGCGAGGACGTAATCCGAAACCCATACCGGAATTTCTTTTTTGGTCGCTGGATTTATGGCTCTAATCCCTTTGAGCGGAACGCCGGTTTTCCGCTTCTCCTCCCTGGTCCGTTCGACTTCGGTTCTCGTTTTAGCTTTCTTCACGTAAGCCGCTACCTGCTTGAAATTAGTAATTTGATCTTCAAGCTTTTCGACGAGCTCGTGTTCTGGCGCCAGAACCATATAAGTCGCGCCATAAACCGTGTCCGGCCGAGTGGTAAACACTTTTATCTCGTTTTTTGTATTTTGGATTGGGAACTCGAGCAGAACGCCCTCCGATTTCCCGATCCAATTACGCTGGGCAATCTTTATCCTCTCCGGCCAATCAATTTTATCGAGATTTTTAAGTAGGCGGTCGGCATATTTAGTAATCTTGAAAAACCACTGCTCTAAATCTTTTTTAATCGCCTCGGTGCCGCATCTTTCGCACTTACCGTTTATCACCTGTTCATCAGCCAGAACGGTTTTACAAGAAGGACACCAGTTAACACTCGCTTTTTGCCGATAGGCCAGTCCCCGCTTCCACATTTGGACAAAAATCCACTGGGTCCACTTGTAGTAGTCGGGGTCATAGGTTTCGAGTCGTTCCTGCCAGGCAAAACCATTACCAATCATTTTTAGTTGGTCGTAGAATCTTTTTTCAGAAATTTTAGCCTGTTTCATCGGGTGGGTACCGATTTTTAGGGCATAGTTCTCGGAGTGAATGCCAAAACCATCAAGCCCAATCGGTTGAAATACATCATCGCCTTGCATCCGGCGAAACCGGCCATAGATATCACTGCCGGTGAAGGCATACATATTACCGACATGAAGCCCTTCAGCCGAGGGATAAGGAAACATCATTAAGTTATAAAAGGGGCGCTTGGCCCGCGCGAGATCAGGCTCGTAAATCTTTGTTAGAAACCAGCGCTGGGACCACTTTTTTTCGATTAGGGAGAAGGGATACATTATTTAGATTTTAAACACACTTCTCGCGTTTTGGGTAGTTTCTTGTTCTCCTTCTTCTGGAGACACGCCTAAAATTTCGGCGAGTTTCACGATGGTATAAACAATAAAACCCGGTTCGTTTCTTTTACCCCGAACCGGCGCTGGCGCCACATAGGGAGCGTCGGTTTCAACCAAAAGTCGGTCAAGGCCAATGTATTTAATCACTTCGTCGTAATCTCTGGCGAAGGTTATCACTCCGCCGAAAGAAAAGTAAAAGCCGAGGTCCATCAGCTCCAGGGCATCTTCTTTAGTGCCGCTCATAAAGTGAACGATGCCGGCCGGTGAAAGTAAAAGATGTCTTTTATTCTTTAAAATTTTGATTAAATCCGGAAAGGCTCCCCGGCAATGGATCATCAACGGTTTTCGAATTTGGCTGGCAAGCTCGATTTGTTTAATAAAAACCTCCTCTTGTTGTTTTTGGGTTTCCGGGTCTAGACGGTAATAATCCAACCCGCATTCGCCGATGGCTACCACTTTCTTGTTCTCGCCTAATTTTTTATAAAACTCGGGGTTAAATTCTTCGCCGCGACTCACAAATTCACTACCACCCTCCCCCAACTCTTGACTGTCATGATAAGACTTAACCGTGTGAATAGGATGAAGACCGATTGTCGCATAGATTCCTTCCTGGTAACGGCTCGCCAGCTCTACCGCTTTTCGGGAAGTATCTTTTTGGGTGCCGACGTTAATTAACCAAACATCTTCGGCCAAGGCGCGATCAATTACTTCTTTGGAGTCATTATTAAAGGCGGCGAATTGAACGTGAGTGTGAACATCAACCAATCTTGGCAGATTGGAATTTTCAATTTTCATTTTTCAATTTTCAAGTCGAGGGAAAAGAGGCGTTTCCGGCGCTTTATTTTTCCTGATTAGCTCCTGAATTTTTAGGGCGGTTTCAGGCAAAAGAGGTTCGAGGCTGATCGCCAGATACCAGAGCTTGAGCACTAGATCAGCGATAATTCTCCTCGCTTTTTTAGGGTCGCTTTCGATTAAATTAAAGGGCTTTGCGGCCTGAATCTCGGCATCAAGTCGACCTATCTCGGCCCAAAGTCTGTCGGCTACTTTATTAAATTCATAGCCTTCAAGAGTTTCAAAAATTTCTCCGAACTCTCGGCTTTGAATCACTCCCTCGGCTTTTGGCAGTTCAACCTCTAAGTCATAATCCGACGCCATTTTCATAATCCGGCTCACTAAATTGCCTAAGCCGTTAGCCAAATGGGCGTTGTAAGCTTCTCTAAATTTCTCTTCAGTCATATCGCTGTCTTCGAATGGGTGAAGGTGACGCCCTAAATAATAACGAACTGCGTCGGTGCCGTATTTTTTAACTAATCCGATCGGATCAATCACATTGCCTAAACTTTTACTCATTTTTTGGCCACCACTCGTTACAAAACCGTGAATAAAAATTTGTTTAGAAGGCGGGAGACTGGCGGACATTAACATCGCCTGCCACATGGCTGACTGCTGGCGAAGATTGTCTTTACCCGCTACCTGAATCGCGTTTGGTTCATCTTCAGTCCCCCAGAACTCCTCGAATTTCTTTTCTTCTTTAGGCCAACCAAGAGTCGAAATATAGTTCACTAAGGCATCGAACCAAACATACATCACGTGTTTTTCGTCGCCAGGCACCGGAATGCCCCAGGGCATTTTTTCTTTCAAACGGGAAATACTAAAATCTTGTAAACCGCCCTCGACAAACTTTTTTATTTCGTTCAGCCGAAAAGGCGGAACCACAAAATCAGGCTGATCTTCGTAAAGCTCGAGAAGCTTATCTTGATATCGACTGAATTTAAAAAAGTAATTCTCTTCCTTAATGAGTTCGATCTCGGCCCGGGGATGAACCAGACACCGCCCATTGGCCAGTTCTGATTCGGTTTTTTCAAGCTCGCACTCGACGCAGTATTTAATCTGGTAAAGCTTTTTATAAATATCGCCGTTTTTATCACAACGCCGCCAGAACTCCTCGGCCGCCTCGATATGATGAGGATCGGTTGTCCGAATAAAGTTGTTATAGCTTAAATTAAGCGCTTCTTTGAGGCGATCAAACTTAGCGGCGTACTCGTCAGTATAAATCTGGGGGTCTTTTCTTTCTTTTTGGGCGGCCCGATAAATTTTTAAGCCGTGCTCATCAGTGCCGGTATTGAAAAAAATCTCGTCCCCTAAGAGGGCGCGATAGCGGGCGATAATATCAGCCTGGACTATTTCCAGGGCAAAACCGATATGAGGCAGGGCGTTAACGTAGGGAAGAGTGGTTGTAATATAGAATTTCCGAGCCATTAGACGCTCAAGCGGGCTCGACTCCGGCGTGACTTAATCCGCACCCAATCCTCTACTACCTCCTGCAGAAAAACCGTCACCGGAATAGCTACAAGCATTCCCAAAATGCCGGCGATTTGAACCCCCCCAAAAAGGGCTACCAAAATAATAACCGGGTGGATGCCAAGAGCCCGCCGCATCACAAGCGGAATTAAAACATGATTTTCAAACTGCTGAATGCCCAAAAAAAGAAGTAGAACATAAAGACCTAGGTTTAGGGAATCGGCGAGAGCGATGGCCACGGCCAAGGCGCCGGCAAAAATCGGGCCCACCACCGGCACCAGCTCAAAGAGAGCGGCGATGATGGCTAGAACCAGTCTCTGCTCTACTCCCAATATCCAAAGACCAATAAAAACCATAAAACCGATAACGAGGCTTAAAACAATTTGAGCCTGGAACCAACGACCAATTCTCCTCTTAGTTCGGCGGTAAAGTTGGAGGACCCGGTCTTCCATGGCCTCGGGGAAAACGGCTCTTAAAAATTTTTCAACCCCATCTCGGCTGACGGTCAGATAAAAAGAAAGGACTAAAACCGCCACCGCAAAAGCGACGCCGCCTAAAAGGCGACCGAGAATACTCAAGAAAGGAACGCCGCCCGAAAGAAGTAAATTGGTGACGTTGGTCAAATTAGGAGTCAAAAGATTGATAACCTCAGTCGGGGCTTTAATGCCCAAAAACTGATTGGCTAAACCGCTTAGATTCCGGAAGAGACTGTTTAATTCAAGAAGGGCAATCGGGAAAACGGCGTAAAACACAAAGGCTAAAATGGTGAGGGCGATAAGAAAGATGATAATTGTGCCTAGAATCCTAGGAATATGCCACTTTTCTAAACGAACAACGGCTGGCTCGAAGGCGGTGGAAATGATTAAGGCTAAAAGCAAAATAGCAATGGTTTCTCGAGTGAGATAAAGAACCACCACCAAACCGGCCATCATTAAGATCCGCCAGAGGCTACCCCAAGAAATTTCAATCAGAGTATGCTGTTTTTCCGCCATGCCTTTATTCTACGATAATCGGAGAATATCGCGCAATTGTTGTTCCTCTTTAACGGGGCCGATAATAGCTAGGTTGAGTTTATTGTCCTGGAAAAGCTCATTGGCCACGGCCTTAATTTCTCGAGCTTTGACGGCCTGAATTCTTCTCGCTAGTTCCTCGGGGTTGATAATTTCTTTGGTAGTAATTTCTTGTTCGCCATAAAACCAAGCTAAAGCATCTGAAGTTTCAAGTCCCAACATTAAGTTCCCCACTAAATGCTCTTTGGTTTTCTGAAGTTCGACCTCGGATATGACCTCGTCTTTCAACCGCTTGAACTCTTCAAGCATTGCCTGGATTACCTCTTTAACTCGTCGATGATCAACACCGGCGATGGAAGCAAGATAGCCATGATCGGTATAAAACAATTGATCAGCGCCGATGCGGTAAGCCGCCCCCATTCCTTCTCTAATCCTCTGCCAAAGGCGCGAACTCATCCCGCCGCCAAGGACATCCGATAAAAGGATTAGAGCGTAACGGCGGGGATCAAAAATATTAAAAGAACGGACGCCTAGAAAAATATGGGTCTGATCTGTTTCTTTATAATTTAGGGTTAATCTTGGTTCTGATTGTTCTTCTAAAACTTTAGCCTTAGCCGCTTTCGGACCAATCGGAGTCTCAGCAAAAGCCTTTTTAATCATTTCAATCACTTTCGGTTCATCGATAGCCCCGGCCACAATCACCACCGTAGCTGGTGCCAAGTAGTTCGCTTGGCGATAACTGATAAAGTTCTCCCTTTTCAAGTTTCGAATCACCTCTTTTCTGCCATCAACTGACCATCCAGCTGGCTGATCGCCGTAAGTTAAACCGAGAAAGACGTCGTGAATTTTCCTCATCGGGAGATCCTCAAACATATTAATCTCTTCGATGATGACCCCCTTCTCTTTTTCAATTTCCTCAGGATCAAATACCGGATTGAGATAGATATCAGAAACAATATCTAGAATCTTATCGAAGTGCTTAGCGTCTGCCTTAGCCCAGTAACCAGTATATTGATGACTTGTAAACGCGTTGTGAGCTGCTCCAATCCCCTCAAGCTCGTTCGCAATATCAATTGATCTTGGTCTTTTCTTGGTCCCCTTAAAACAAAGGTGTTCTAAGAAGTGAGAAAGGCCATTTATCTCCTTGGTTTCATATTCTGAGCCGGCTTCCACCATAACCAGAATGGTGGCGGCCAAGCTCCCGGGCTGGGGAACAGTGATGATCCGAAGGCCATTATCCAGCACTGTTTTCGTGAATTTTATCATCCGATCCAAAACTACAAATTTATCCGAATCTACGAATACCCTATTCTAGCCGCCTTTTCAGATAACCGCCCAGTTCTTCGATTTTTATTCTTTCCTGCTTCATGCTGTCCCGATCGCGGACGGTGACGGTCTGGTCATCAAGCGATTGAAAATCAACCGTAACACAATAAGGAGTGCCGATTTCGTCTTGGGCATAATAACGCTTGCCAATATTGCCTCGCTCATCCCAAGCCGCCATATATGGACTTCGTAAGTCCATATAGATTTGGCGGGCGAGGTTTACGAGCTCTGGCTTATTGGCGAGGAGGGGGAAGACCGCCACTTTATAAGGGGCGAGTTCCGGCTTCAGATGGAGGACTACCCTTTCTGGATCACTGTCATCGTAAGCCTCCGTGAGCACGGCGAGTACAGTCCGGTCAACCCCCCAAGTTGGTTCAATCACGTGGGGCCAGAATTCTTCACCAGTTTCCGGATCGCGGTATTTAAGATTCTGGCCAGAAAATTTTTCATGGTTTTTCAGGTCGAAATCGGTTCGATAAGCCAAGCCGTATAACTCTTTTTGACCAAAGGGAAATTCATACTCGAAATCAACGGTCCGCTTTGAATAATGGGCCCGGTCAGTCTCCGGCACTTCCACCTCATGCACTTTTTGGGGGTTGATTCCCAATTTTTTAATCCATTCCATCATTTCTCTTTGCCAGTGATCAAACCACTTCTCCCATTCGTTCTCGCGAATAAAATATTCAATCTCCATCATCTCAAATTCTCGGAGCCGGAAGATGAAATTACCCGGCGTGATCTCATTGCGGAAAGCCCGACCAATTTGAGCAATCCCAAAGGGCAGGGTAACCCGAGTTGAATCAAGCACATTCCGAAAATCAACAAACATCCCCTGGGCAGTTTCGGGACGGAGGTAAACAATGTTAGCGCTTTCCTCGGCTGGACCCATAAAAGTTTTGAACATTAAGTTAAATTGCCTTGGTTTAGTCCAACTCGCCTCCTTGCCGCAATTGGGACAGATTTTATAATTCTCGATCGGCGCCTCATCGTCAGCTCTGAATCGGGAGTGACAATGAAGACACTCAACTAGGGGATCGGAAAATTCTTTTAGGTGGCCGCTTGATTCCCAAACCTTGGGATTCATAATCAGCGCCGAATCAACTCCAACAATATCATCGCGGCGATGAACAAAACGCTCCCACCAAAGAGACTTGATATTATTTTTCAGCTCAACCCCTAAAGGTCCGTAGTCATAGGAGTTCGCGAGCCCGCCGTAGATTTCGGAATTAGGAAATATAAATCCTCGCCTTTTAGCGAGACTGACAATTCTTTCTATCTTTACTTCCTTTTCAGCCATTGCTTTTGAAGTTAAGGCCGAACTAAACCCTCGCCTTCTTTAACCGTGGGGTCGCCGGGAAGTCGGGTATCAACGCTCCCCGCACTCGCGGTTAACTCTTCGCCGGTCCACTCGTCTCTCGCGCTCACTTTGGTTTCGCCAATAAGCGGCAGATATTGACCAGTTCGATTGCTTTTAGGAATAGCCTCGACTTGGAAAATAGCTTCGGGCTTCTCTCCTAAGACCCCCAGAGTGGCGGAGATATTGCCCGGTCGCCAGATTACTTCGCCCGACTTCTCGTCGAATTCCGGCAAGCTTTGAACATTACTCTTCGTCTTACCGGTAAAAGTGATGCCATCTTCAAGCCGAGCCCTAACCTCAACCCCGGTAAGATCGGTGGTGAAATTTGTTAAAACCCAGTGAATGGTGAAGTCGGTCGAAACCCCTACTTTTGGCGGCAGTGGACCCTGGTTAATAATAAATGATTTGGCATCCCTAAAGTAAGCCCTGGCCTCGGCTTTAATCTCGCCCCGCACTTTGGTCTCCAGGATTTTAGTATTGGCGGTTTTACTAACAGCAATATAATATGGCACAGTCGGCGATTCAATCTCGGCCCTCACTTGTAAAGAGAAATTCTTGTCAGACAGCTTTTGAATCGAATAATCGTCTTTGGTTTCAATCGAGAAATTAAATTCCCCAGATTCTCCGGGTTCAAGTTCCTCAAGCTGGTTGAATCGCGACGGCTCCCAGAGGAGGACATTATTTTTTTTCTCGAATCTAGCCTCGCTCGCGAGGGAATCATAATCAAACATTTCGCCGATAAGCGAGGCTCGAACGATCACATTTTTTAAAGGAGTATCGGTATTGTTTCTGAAGGAAATAATGTAAGTCAGTTTTTCACCGCGGCCAACTGCTTCTTTCGGCTCCGAAAGTTTCAAATCTAATGATAGAGGCGAAGAATTAAGACTGATTAATTTTTCGGTTTTCAAAAGGGTGTGCTCTTTGCCGAAAAGAGACATCGCCATCCGGCCAGTCAGAGCCAAGACCGAACCTTCGTCGAGATCTGCCTTACCTCTAATGGTTAATCGGCCGCCCTCTTCCTCGAGTTCAGCGAGCGGCCAGCTATTAGCATCAATAGTGGGTGGGGGGTTCGAATCTAATAAGCTGAATCCCGACGGATAGTCGAGCCGAAACTGCCACCTTTCGAACGTCCGAACTCCTTCGGTTTTCAAAGATATATTAGCTTCAAATTCTTCGCCCCGGTAAACGCTCTCCGGGGCTTCAATTCTGATCTCGAACTCGGGTCGCCCAACCGCAAGTTCGAATCCGGCTTCTTTCTCAAAAGTGGCGGAGAGACCGCTTGGAGAATAAAAAAGGGTGGCCCTAGTCTCATAGCGAGACTCTTCAGCTGGCGCAGCCACAACCTTAAAGCTCTCGCGATGCATTTCACCGGGAGCAATATCGCCGATTTCCCGCATCACCGTTCTTTCTTCCGGGGCGTCAACAAGATACACGTCCTCGGGCAAATAAATGGCGACTCTCGTCTCTCTTAAGGCCGCCGCCCGATGATTAACCAACTTCACCTCAAGATCGAAGGGAACACCGAACTCCGCCTCCTCCTCGCCGCTTTTCCCGATTTCAAGCTCAATCTCTTTCTCGACTGCCAGTCTATAAGCATAAAAGCCACCTATGATCAGCACGAGGAGGCTGACAACGACTAAAATAATTTTATTTCTTTTTGAGACGAAAAACTCCATTTCGGTTTCCGAGCGATGCATCAAGAGCAGTGCGACAGGACTCGCATAAAAATATTACATCGGGCGTGATAAAATAAACAATTTGATTACGGCCGCATCTCGAGCAGACTGCCCCCTCGCCGCCAAATCCAAGAGTATTTAAAACTTTCTCGTAGATTTCTTCGTTAAGCTCAGAACGTGAAATTTCCTCTTTAATAAGGCGCCAAAGAGGCTGGTCAGGCTCACCCCAAGGAATAACTTGATTAAGAAAGCTAAGGAAATTAAGGATGGCCGAGGGATCGCTTTTTGATCTCTCCCCCAAAACGTCAGCGACCTGCAGTCGGTTTTTCTCAACCATCCTCACTTGAACCAAATTACCAGACAAAAAGTGGGGCGAGAGTTTCGAAAGAAGCCGCCGACTGCTCTTCAGAAAAGCCTCGACCTTACCCAGGTCCTTGGTGTAGAGGGTAACGAGCTCATCAAACTCTCCCTGGGGTCGCCGGCCGAGGACTATAGCCTCGGTATAATATTCAACCATCTCGACTAATTTTAGCACATCGAGGCTTAATGAGCCTCTTTTTAAGCCACTTTTCAGCCATTTCACCTTATCCCCCGTTGACAAAACGAGCCGAAAGCCCTAAACTAATCTAAGTAGTAAAGCTCCCATAACAGGGAGTTTTTTACTGCCCAGGGGAATCAAACTCCCCCCACACCATGAGTAGATACCTCATCTCAGCGCTTCTACTCATCAGTTTGGGAACCTTAAAAATGGGAATAATCGGCGGGGTAACTGGTTCAGCTTCGACTCAAACCGGGGACGAACCCGAAGAGTCTTCGAGCGCGCTCGTCAATCAAAGTCCGATTGTAAAAGGCGAGTCCGAAGAGCCGTCGTTTATTATGGTAGAGGTAACTGGATACTCGTCTCGAGCTCAAGAAACCGACGATACCCCGTTTACTACCGCATTAGGAACAAAGGTCCGGCCGGGAGTAGCAGCCGCTAATTGGCTGCCGCTCGGTGCCGAAATCAAGATACCCGATCTCTTCGGTGATCAGGTATTCGTTGTCGAAGATAGAATGAACCGAAGGCATCCTAATCGAGTAGATATCTGGTTCCCGACTGCTTCCGAAGCGCTGCGGTTCGGTATCAGGCAAACCCGAATCGAAATCTTATAAACAAAACACTCCGACCTAGGTCGGAGTGTTTTGTTTAGTGCGCGGGAGAGGACTTGAACCTCCACGGGATTGCTCCCACTAGCCCCTCGAACTAGCGCGTCTACCATTCCGCCACCCGCGCATTTTATTTTTTAAACCCCGAGTTTTTGTCTAATCTTTTTCTCGGAAAGATTGCGAAGATAGTAAAGTTTAGCTCGTCTCACTTTTCGTCGGGGCTTAGCCAGAATTTCTACCTTTTTAATATTCGGGGAATAAATAGGATAAACCTTCTCGACCCCAACGTCAGCCAGCTTGGCCCTGACAGCAAAAGTGCCACCAGCCTGTCTGCCATGCTTTCGGGCCAGCACTATGCCCTCAAACATGCCGCCTTTTTCATAAACCTTCACCTTCGTGCCAGGCCGAATTTGTTTTAAGATCTCTTCGCTAATCATCTAAAAGAGTCTAGGGGTTTTTGGCTTTTCGGTCAAACCTCTCAAGATAACGGATAATCTTTCTCATATCCTCTGGCAGATTGGCGGCAAGTCTTAGACGATGCCCGGGCGAGGGACTAAGTTCAAGTGAAAAGGCGTGGAGGAGATGACGTCGAACCCCTGGCGGCCCCTCGCTTTTCTTCGGGCCGTAAACCCGATCACCCACTACCGGGTACCCCAGAGCCGCTAGGTGAACCCTGATTTGGTGGGTCCGCCCGCTTTTAGGATAAACCTCAACCAGACTGAAATCTTTAAATCTTTTTAAGACCCTGTATTCGGTCACGGCTTCTCTTGGCGATCTGCCCCTAAAAGCAGTCCGGCGGATAGTGCCTGGTTTTAAGCTAATCGGCCGGTCAATCATTCCTTTATTTAATTTCACCTGGCCGTGAACCAAAGCTAAATAAGTTTTTTTTATCTCGCGGTTTTGAAAAAGACGCTTCAGATAATCAAAATATTTCCGATTTCGAGCCACTAAAATAATGCCGGAGGTGTCTCTATCAAGACGATGGACAATTCCCGGCCTTAGAGGGGTCGCCTGCCCTGAACTTGTCGAAGGGTCGCCTACTTTTTTAACTTCCGGATATCTCTTAATAACCCAATCAACTAATGTCGGCTCATCATCTCCCGAACTTTTAGCGTGGACCAAAAGGCCGGCCGGCTTATCCAAGGCAATAAAATTAGAGTCTTCATAAATAAGCCGAGGGGCTGGGGAGGTAGACATTTAGTGGGCGCAGAAGGGATCGAACCTTCGGCCTTTACGATGTCAACGTAACGCTCTACCACTGAGCTATGCGCCCGACGAAAGTACTTTACCAAAACCCGAAAACAAGGGGAAGGCCACTACTCCACGTTCCATTCATACCCCGGGAAATAATCTCGTTTGATGCGCTCGTCAGGAATACCCATATCAAGGAGTAATTTTTCATACGCCTCGACCATCGGTTCTGGACCGGAAATATAGAAAATAGACCGTTTGAGATCGGGAGCCACTTTACGAATATCATTTTCGTCAACCCGATTAGGGCTCACAAAATATGCAATTTTAAAACTGGAATGCTCTTTGGCTATTCGTTCCAATTCCTTTTGATAGATAAAATTCTGATCGCTATTAACGTAAAGGAGGCTGATGTTGAGCGGTTCACCTCGATATTCAAGGTCGAGGAGAATGGCCCGGTACGGCGTAACCCCTATTCCGCCAGCGATAAAAATATGATTCTCGCGAGGATCGCTAACTACAAAATCGCCTTTTGGCCCTTCGGCTTCAATCACACTACCGATCGGTAATTCAAAAAGGGCTTTTTTAAAAGTGGAGGGCTCTGACGCCAGACGAGTTGTCAAGCGGACCACGCCCTCATGAGGAGCGCTTGAAATCGTAAACCAGCGATAGGTTCTACGATCGTCGGGATTATTGTGAGGCAGAGTATAACGAAGAAATTGACCTGGTTGCCATAGAGCTAAATTCTGACCCTTGAATGAAAAGGAAAAAATCTCGGGGGTCTCTTTGTTTCTTTGGGCTAATACAAGCTCCATCTTATAGTAGAGTCGGTGACGAAAACATCGAACCAGGTGGTCATTATAATAAACTCGTGGTGGGTGAGGGAGGGATCGAACCTCCGACTTCTGTCTTATCAGGACAGCGTTCTGCCACTGAACTACTCACCCTTAGCTAAAGTCCGAGATTATCGAACTCTTCAAGGTTGAATTTCAGCTCATCCCCGCCTACCTCGTTAGGAGAAAGTGATCTTAAAATATTCTTGCCCAAAAAGCTGAAGGCGTAAATAGCGGCGCCGACGAGGAAGAGAAAAAGGACTAAGCCTACGCCCAGAAGAACTCTTTCCTGAGTTAATTTCTTATCTACTCTTTTTTTAATCACTGAAGAAGATCTCTCCTTTTAAAGTGGCGGTATAACTATTGCTACCCTCGGCAATAATATCAAAGCTAACGAGATTGGCAAGATAATCTAATTTCTCTAACCCCTCGATAAATTTGAGAATCCCCGGATAGCTCCCCTGAATTACAGAGGTAAATGCTACTCTCCCGAACTCATCCGACTCTCCCCTTTCTTCGCTACCGAAATTAAAAGAGAAGCCGAGATTATTATCTGAGGCGAGAGACTGCAGGTCAGCCGAGAAAGCAAAAAGTTCGTCTCTTTTCGGGAAAAGGCCGCGGAGACTGGCTAATTTCGGCTCGGCCAATTTAGCCTCCTCTCTCAAACGAGCCAGCTCATTTATCTCTTTTAACCGAAGCTTAAGCTCGGAACGAGTGGCGGTCGTGTAATCAGCTTGGCTTTTAATATCCCTGGCGAGCACGACGAGGGCCACCAAGGCAAAAAGAATTAAGGATAGAGAAAGGCCGATATTGAAGAGGAGGCGCTTCTTC
>CAYNZK010000009.1:11129-14264 GCA_964401665.1 uncultured Candidatus Saccharibacteria bacterium | reverse complement strand
ATCAAGGTTTGGCTTTATAAAGGTGAAATTTTTTAAAGATGTTAATTCCCAAGAAAGTAAAACATCGAAAATGGCAGAAGGGGAGATCCCGGAAGAGGATGATTGAAACAAGGGGAACTGCCCTTAGTTATGGCAGTCATGGGCTTCAGGCTTCCCAAGCCGCTTGGCTTACCTCGAACCAGATAGAAGCCGGCCGTCGGGCCATCACTCACTCTCTTAAGAGAGGGGGCAAAGTTTGGATTAGGGTTTTTCCGGACAAACCAGTGACGAAACGCCCACCAGAGACCACCCTCGGCGGCGGCAAAGGTACCGTTAGTCACTATGTTTTTCCGGTCAGGCCCGGCCGAATTATTTATGAGATTGACGGTATTTCCGATGATAAAGCCAGGGTGGCTTTAAGGCTGGCCGCTCATAAAATGCCCTTTAAAACAAGAATTGTGGTCAAAATATGAAAAAAAGTGAATTTCAAAAACTTCAATCGAAAAGCGTTGTCGAACTTGAAAAAGAACTTTTTGATTCGCGGGAAAAATTAAGGAATTTAAAGTTTGATCTTAAAAGCGGCAAGGTTAAAGAAACCGCGGCTTTAAGAGAAATTAAAAAAAGAATCGCAAAAATCTTAACCGTCGCTAGAGAAAAAACAAAAGAGGAAAATGGAAAATAAAGAAGTTAGTCATCGACGATTGGTTGGGATAGTCACTTCGACGAAAATGGATAAAACCGTCATTGTTTCAGTCACCAAGCCCAAAAAACATCCTAAATATCTGAAATACCGCAAGCGAACCAAAAAGCTTAAAGTTCATGATGAAAAAAATGAATATGGGCTAGGCGACGAAGTGATTATTGAAGAAACAAGGCCCATCTCTAAAGAAAAAAGATGGCGAGTGGTGGAATTAATTAAAAAATCGGAGGCATGATCCAGGAAAGAACAATTTTAAAGGTGGCTGATAATTCCGGCGCTAAGGTGGTCCGCTGTTTTAGAGTTTTAGGAGGGAGTCGAAAACGCTATGCCCGATTAGGCGACATTATTGTCGCCTCGGTCCAAACAGCCGAGCCGAGAAAGCCGATTAAAAAGAAGGATATTGTGAAAGCCTTAATTGTGAGAACCAAATTCCCAATTCGGCGTCCGGATGGCAGTTATGTTCGGTTCGACGAGAACGCCGTGGTCATTCTCGACGCTAAAGGTGAAACTAGAGCCACTCGGGTTTTTGGTCCGATCCCCCGGGAATTAAAAGAAAAAGGCTATGATAAAATCGTTTCCCTGGCCCAGGAAGTAGTTTAAGAAATGAATCTTAAAAAAGGAGATAAAGTTCAGATTATCAAAGGCAAAGACCGAGGTAAATCAGGGAAAATCGTTCGAGCCCTGCCTGCTCGATCAATGGTCGTGGTTGAAGGTCTGAATCTTAAAAAGAAAACGATCCGGCCCAAAAAACAGGGTGAAACTGGCGAGATTATCTCGGTTCCTTGGCCGGTGAGAGCCGAAAATGTAATGTTGATTTGCCGCTCCTGCAATAAACCAACTCGAATCGGTTATCGGAAAACTGATTCGGGAAAAATAAGATATTGTCGAAAATGCCAAGCCCCCAACTAGAAAAAATCATAATCGCGACTGGTGTCGGCCGATTGAGGCAACAGGCCCAATTCGAGGAGAGAATTCTCCCCGAGATGGCGAAGGAGCTCGCCTTAATCAGCGGCCAACGCCCGGCTCATCGCGGTGCCAAAAAGTCAATCGCCGGTTTTAAGATTCGCCAAGGCGATGTGGTCGGTTTAATGGTTACTTTACGCGGGAAAAAGATGAGAGACTTTTTGGAAAGATTAACTAAAATCGTTTTACCGCGGGTTCGAGATTTTCGCGGTATTAATCCAAAAGCGATTGACAAGCAGGGTAATCTAACTTTAGGCTTTCGAGAGCATACGGTTTTTCCCGAGATTAACACTGACGAAGTCCACGTTGATTTTGGGCTCGAAGTGACGCTCGTCGCCAAAGTCCGCAATACCGACGAGGGTTACACCCTCTATAAAAGTCTCGGAGTCCCGTTAAAAGAAAAATAGTATGGCTAAAAAATCGGTTATTGCAAGAAGTAAAAAGGAACCGAAATATAGCACCCGGTTAGTTCGGCGTTGTTTCCGCTGCGGCCGGAAAAGGGGCTATCAAAGAAATTTTGGCCTTTGTCGAATCTGCTTCAGGGAACTAGCCACTCAAGGTCGAATTCCTGGGGTTAAAAAATCTTCTTGGTAATGTATTGGGATACCTTAGTGAGAATTAAAAATGGTTTAAGCCGAGGCGCCGAACGAGTGAAGGTGCCTTATTCGAAGTTCGATCTGGCAATTCTTGAGGCACTGGTGAAGAGTAATTATCTTGATTCGGTCGCCCGAAAAGGCAAGGGGGTCAAAAGAATTATTGATGTTAGATTGAAATATAAAGAAAACGGTCGGGCTGCTATTTCGGGTATCGCCTTCTTGAGCCGGCCGTCGCGTCGACTTTATCGAGGATCCAGAGATATTCGTCAATCCCGCCAGGGCTATGGCCACTATATCCTGACCACGCCGAAGGGGATTTTAACAGGCGAGGAGGCAAGACGGCTCCGTGTCGGCGGTCAGCTTTTATTCGAAATTTGGTAAAATGAGCAAAATTGGCAAAAAACCGGTAATTATTCCCGAGGGGGTAAAAGTGAAAATTAAAGACGACGCCGTTATAGTCGAGGGCCCAAACGCTACCCTCGGTATTCCTCTTCTCGAAGGAATTAAGATCGAATTAAAAGACGGCCGGGTTAATTTTTCGACCCAAGATGACGCCAAGCAAATCCGAAGCAACTGGGGAACAATGAGGGCTCTGGTTCAAAATGCCGTCCATGGCGTCACCGGGAGTTTTAAAAAGAGGTTGATCATCGAAGGGGTTGGTTATCGGGCCAATGTTGAAGGCGAAGAATTAGTGCTCCAGCTTGGCTATTCCCATCTTGTCAGGTTCCCCATTCCCGAAGGAATAAAAATCGCGGTTCAAAAAAACTTAATTGAAGTGGAGGGATTCGATAAGGCCTTGGTCGGTGAAACCGCCGCCCGAATCAGAAATCTGAGAAAGCCAGAACCTTATAGGGGTAAGGGGATTAGGTACAGCGACGAAGTAATAAGAAGAAAGGC
>CAYNZK010000009.1:0-11029 GCA_964401665.1 uncultured Candidatus Saccharibacteria bacterium | reverse complement strand
TGGCACCGCTTCGAAACCCCGACTGGCTATCTTCCGAAGCAGTCGCCATCTTTATCTTCAACTAATCGACGACACCGAAGGCCGGACCCTCGCGGCTGTTTCTACGAGCGGACTGCCTAAGGAGGCCGTAACCAAAGGATTAAAAAAGACTGATAAGGCGGCTTTAATTGGCGAAGCTTTAGCGAAAAAGGCGATCGAAGCGGGCATCAAATCGGCGGTTTTCGATCGCCGATTTTATAAGTATCATGGTCGGGTGAGGGCCGCTGCTGAAGCCGCTCGAAAAGGCGGCTTAAAATTTTAGGATGAACGAGAGATCGAATTTTAGAAGACCCAGATTAGTTCGGAAAGAAGAGTTTGAAGAACAGGTCATTGACCTGAGGCGAGTAACTAGGGTGACGGCCGGTGGAAAGAGATTCCGCTTCCGGGCTACTCTAATCATTGGCGATAAGAAAGGCAGGGTCGGCGTCGGGGTGGCCAAAGGGGCTGATGTCCAGCAGGCGGTTGAAAAAGCGAAAGCCCAGGCCAAGAAAAACTTGATTAGTTTGAAGATGAAGGATAACACCATCCCTCATCAAGTAGAAGCGAAATTCAGTGCCGCCCGAGTTTTAATTAAGCCGGCAAAGTCTGGTCATGGCCTGATGGCCGGCGGCGCGGCGAGGGTTGTTTTGAAATTAGCTGGCGTTCAAGACGTAACCGCTAAAATCATGGGGCGAACCAAAAACAAGCTCACTAACGCCCTGGCTACCATCGAGGCCCTAAAAAAACTCTAGTCATCATGCAACTTCACCAACTTCGACCAAATCATAAAAGTCCGAATGGAAAACGGATCGGCCGCGGCGGTAAAAGAGGCACTTATTCTGGCCGCGGTGTAAAAGGTCAGCGGGCGAGAGCGGGCCATCGAATTAAATCCGGAGCAAGAGAATTAATTCAACGTCTACCAAAATTAAGAGGAACGCGTAATATAAAAGCACGCCGAAGGAAGAAGACGAAAGAAATAAATGCTTAGTCCCGCCAGAGCTCTACAGCTCGTCAAAATCAAAGATCTCCGGCAAAGATTGTTTATTGTCATCCTGATTCTTGTTTGCTTTAGAATCCTGGCGAATATTCCCATTCCGGGCATTAATCACGAGGCCTTGCAGCAATTCTTCTCGAATAATCAAATTCTGGGTTTGCTTAATGTTTTTTCCGGCGGCACTCTTTCCAATCTCTCGATCGCCATGCTGGGTCTTGGTCCCTATATTACGGCCATCATTATCATGCAGCTTCTAACCATGACCTCACCCCGTCTCAAGGCCCTTTATTACGAAGAAGGAGCGATTGGTAGGGCTAAATTCAATCGATACTCCCGATTTCTGACTGTTCCCCTAGCTGTTTTTCAAGGTTACGGTTTTTTAAGGCTCTTGGCTTCTCAGGGTGTTCTGCCGCGGCTGGGAATGACCGAAAGCATTGCCAATGTCCTAATTGTTGTGGCTGGCTCAATGATTCTGGTCTGGCTCGGTGAACTGATTACTGAACAGAAAATGGGTAACGGCGTCTCTTTCCTAATTTTTGCTGGAATCGTAAGCGGTTTTCCGTTGATGATGAGAAATGCGGCTCTTTCCTACAACCAAAGCCAGCTTCCTACTTATCTTTCCTTTATCGTTCTCGCTATCATTGTCATTGTCGGTATTGTCCTAATCCATGAAGGCGAAAGAAAGGTGCCCGTTTCTTACGCCAAAAGAGTAAGAGGAAATAAAATGTATGGGGGAGTTTCTACTTATCTTCCTCTTCGAGTGGGTCAAGCCGGCGTGATCCCTATTATTTTTGCTCTTTCGCTTTTGCTTTTACCTCAGTTTCTCGGCCAGATCGCCTCGGCCTTTTCGCCCGGGATCGGCACAGCCCTAAGCGGTTGGGCTAATCGATTTTTGTCGAATCAGTTGATCTATGGCTTAAGCTACTTTTTCCTGGTTTTTATTTTCACCTTTTTCTACACCAACGTTACTTTCAACCCCGAAGAAATTTCTAAAAATCTCCAGCGCGGCGGGGGATTTGTTCCAGGCATCAGGCCGGGTAAGCCTACTTCAGACCATTTGAAAAAGATAGTCACCCGAATCACTTTTTTCGGCGGACTATTCTTAGGTTTAATCGCGGTTTTGCCGATTCTTACTCAAGTTCTAACTAAAACTCAGGTTTTAACCATAGGCGGGACTTCAATCCTAATCGTGGTCTCGGTCGCTCTTGAGACCGCCAAACAAATTGATGCCGAATTAACGGTCAGGGAATACGAAGTTTAGTTTAATGTATCCTAAGAGGCCCATAAGACCTGTCGTCATCATTCTCGGTCCGCCGGGATCAGGTAAAAGCCTCCAGGCCGATTTGATCGCCGAAGCTCTTGATCTCGTCCATTTTGACACAGGGCGGTATCTCGAGAGGCTCCTCGGCGAGAATCGTCTCGGATCGAAACGAAAAGAGGAATTTAAAAGAGGGCTTCTCGTTGATCCCCGCTGGTTCCTCAACCTCGTCAAACGGGAAATTAAAAAAATTAATCGCCTCGGTTTCGGAGTAGCTTTGGCGGGATCGCTTCGAACAAGCTTTGAAGCTTTTGGTGATAAAAAAAATGTTGGTCTCGTTCCGCATCTCGCCAAACTTTACGGTCAGGAAAATATTTTCATTTTTAGACTGAATGTCCTTCCTTCAGTTTCTTTAAAAAGGAACTCGCAGAGATTGGTCTGCCAGGTTTGCCGCCTGGCCCCAATTAACCCCAAGAAAATGAAAATTTGTCCGCGCTGTGGCGGTAAACTCGTTAAGCGCCATGTTGATGATCCCCGAATTATTAAAATCAGACTTGAAGAATATAAAAAAAGAAGCGAGCCAGTGGCTGAAGAATTAAAAAAGAAAGGGATGGAGGTGATCGAAATCGATGGCCAGAAAAAGCCGGTTCAAGTTTTTGAAACCATCCTGAAATATTTAAAGATTTAAAGATTATGGGGCTTATTAAAACAAAGGAGGAAATAAGAAAAATTAGAAGGTCGGCCAAGGTCTTGGCGAGAGTTATCAGGCGTCTTAGCGAAGAGGTAAAAGCCGGGGTCCAACTTATACACTTAGATAATCTAGCGAGAGAATTAATTGAAAAAGCGGGGGCCAAGCCGGCCTTCTTAGGCTACCAGCCAACCGGGGCTCAATTTCCTTTTCCCTACACTCTTTGCACCTCGCTTAATGAGGTGGTGGTCCATGGCCGACCTTCAACGATTGAACTAAGACCGGGCGATATTCTGAAGCTGGATCTGGGGGTTAATCTCGATGGCGGAATCAGTGATGCGGCTGTCACCTTAGCCATCGGCCAGGTTTACGAAAAGGTTAACCAGCTTATTCAAACAACTAAAGAAGCGCTTTCGGCCGGAGTTAAGGAAGCGCGAGCCGGAAACCGGTTGGGCGATATCGGCCATGCCATTGAAGAGGTGGTAAAAAGAAATGGTTTTTCGGTGATTGAGGACTTAACCGGACACGGGGTCGGGCTGGAACTTCATGAAGAGCCCCCGGTCTATAACTTCGGCCGGAAGAATGAGGGCTTGATTCTTGAAGAGGGAATGGTACTCGCGATCGAACCAATGACAAGCATGGGCAGCGGTAAAATAGTCCAGCTGGCTGATGACAGCTTTGCCACCTTCGACCACAGCCTCTCGGCTCATTTCGAACACACCGTCCTTGTCACCAAAAAAGGAGGAGAAATCCTCACTATTTGAAGCTGAAGCGCTTGATCCCCTCGTCATCGATAAAGTAAAGCGCGTCTTCCCCTTCGCTGTAATCAAAATTTGAAACCCCCGAAGCGATAAGAACCTGATTCAAGGGAGCGACCTCGTTAATCTCAAGGAAAACAAGTTTACCCTCGATGTCGCTCAAAATTACATAGGCATTATTACGGTACCAAATCATTTTTTTAATTTCAGCTTTTGGTTTAAAATCTAAACTAATTAATATCTTCTCGTCCCGACCGTAGAGTTTCAGAGAGCCCCCTTCTTCGAGGAGGAGAAGTCCGCGGCTATTAGGGGAAAAAATAGCTTGTTTTACGTCTTGACGAAGACGGGTAAAATCGCCTCCTTCCCAGAACCAAAGTTCGCCGTTATTCTTTAAAATACTAATTGCATCGCCTGAATTGGAAACTCCGATTTCGGCGATCTCATTAACCCCCGTAATCCCGATTTGGCTTAAATCTCCGAGCGATGAATGATTTTTAAAGACGAGGTTGTATTTAGAAATACCCCCAGGTCCGAGCCAAACAACATCATTACCAGCCACCACAAAATCGCTGGCCTCAGCACTAATTTGTTCTACCGCCAGCCGTTCGGTATCAAGAGTGTAAAGAGCGCGGGCGGTGAGGACAATGAAGCGACGGCTTGAATAGGGGTAGGGATAGATCTTAATGATCGGCACCTCACCCGGAAGATTAAGCTGGATCGTTTTCAGCTCGGCAAAAAGCTCATTTAAATTGAGCGGTCGAGTTTCAGGTTTTTCCAGGTCAGTTAGATAATAATTTTTTATTTCAGTTTCATAAGTAATAGGGAAATTGTCGCGAAAAGCCACTACCCCGTCACCGACGAGCACCCTGTCATTAAATTTAAGCCGACCTCTATCTTTGATAATCATTCGTCCTGAATCACCTTTTTGAAGATAAAAATTATCCGCCATAGGGGCGACTAATTCGCCTTCTTTTTGAGGAACCATAATGATTTCATCGAAGACGGAGACATTCTCCGGAAGAACGGATACGTGTTTTCGCCAATCAAAATATCCGTCTTTAAAAAGACGGATATCATATTCTCCCGGGAAAAGATTATCAATTAAAGTGCCGGATTGAAGCAGGCCAGCCTTGTTTTTGACTGTTTTGCCGTCAAGCTCAATATGGACATCATCGGGTCGGCTTCGGAGGTAGATGCCGCCTATTTGGACTAATTCTCGGTCCTTCCAATTAAACCGCCAGCCCCGGGAGTAAAAGACCAGCCCTGTACCCACAATGATAAAAAGGAGAGTGAGAGAGTAAAAGAGGATTCTTCTGGTCGCAAGCGACATCGCCTCATATAATATAAGGGATGAAATTTATTGTAAACGGAGGCAAGCCCCTTGTTGGGGAGATAGATTTACGCGGTTTCAAAAACTCGGCCACTCCGATTATTGCGGCCACCCTCTTAACCGAGCGGCCTTGCACCATTAAAAACCTACCCCTGATCGGGGATGTCGAGACCATGCTTCGGTTAATCGAGGAAATGGGGGGAAAATTGGAATGGGTCGGCGAAAGAGCGGTTAGAATCACCAACAAGGATGTTGATCCTAGTCGCCTCAATCGTGATCTAGTTTGTCGGATGCGATCCTCGATCCTTCTCGTTGGGCCGCTTCTTTCGAGATTCGGTGAAGCTAAAATTAACACCCCTGGCGGTTGTCACATTGGCGCCAGGCCCCTTGATACTCACTTCGATGCCTTCAGAGAAATCGGGTTCACGGTCGCCTATGATGAACCTAATGATATCTACTACTTAAATGGCGGGGGAAGGAATAATCTGGATGAAGTGGCCCTTAAGGAGTTCAGCGTCACGGCCACGGAAAATCTTCTCCTTTACAGCGCCCTTCACCCGGGACTAAAAATTCAGATTGCCGCGGCCGAACCTCATATCGAAGACCTGGGCCGCTTTTTAATGAAGTTGGGAGCAAAGATTAACGGCCTTGGCACTCACGAAATTGATATTAAAGAGGGGATCAAAAAAGAGGGTGAAGAAATGGAGTATACCCTGATGAATGATCCGATTGAAGCCGGTACCTTTATGGCCTTGGCCGCGGCCACCAAAAGCAAAATCCGCATCAAAGATGCGCCTATCGACTCGCTCACTTTGCCTCTCTTAAAATTCAAGGAATTCGGCGCTGAATTTAACCTAGAAGGAGACGATATTGTGGTTAGGGGAGAGGCCTCGGAGCTCAAGGCCGTTCCCAAGCTGATGACCCAACCCTATCCCGGCTTTCCCTCTGACCTTATGGCTCCTTTTGCGGTTCTCGCCACTCAGGCCAGAGGCGAGACTTTAATCTTTGATACGATTTATGAAGGAAGATTGAAATACCTCTATGAGCTTGATAAAATGGGGGCTCGGGTTGAAATTTTGGATCCCCACCGAGCCATTGTTAAGGGCCCGACAAGACTCCACGGTAAAAACATCGAAAGCCTTGATCTTCGAGCGGGCGCAACCCTCGTTATCGCCGCCCTCGTCGCTGAAGGGGAAAGCACCCTCCATAGCGCCGAGGAAATTGATCGGGGTTATGAAAAAATAGAAGGGCGATTGAGAAAATTAGGCGCTGATATTAGAAGAAGCGAATAAATGTTCACCGGTAAAATTGGCATAGATCTTGGAACCACGAATACGGTCGTTAATATTCCCGGCCGGGGATTTATTATTAACGAACCCACTATCGTTGCCCTAAGTTTGCCCGATAATTCGGTTTTGGCCGTGGGTAAGGAAGCTAAAGAAATGATAGGCCGTACCCCGGGCGATATCGCCGCCTACCGCCCCCTAAAAGACGGGGTAGTGGCTGATTACTATATCACTCGGGCGATGCTTAAATATTTTATTCATCGGGCGACTGGCCGTTGGAATTTAATTAAACCTGACGTAGTGATTTCGGCTCCGGCCGGTATCACCGCTACCGAAAAGCGGGCTGTTACGAACGCCGCCATTGAAGCTGGCGCTAAAAACGCTTATGTCGTCCGGGAGCCGCTCCTCGCCGCCCTTGGGGCCGGTATCACCATCAATTCTTCTTCGGGCAATATGTTGATTAACATGGGCGGCGGCACCTCTGAGGTGGCCGTCATCTCTCTTGGTAGTATTGTCTGCTGGTCGAGTCTCCGAACCGCCGGCAATAAATTCGATCTCGCCATCATCGATTATGTTAAAAAGAAGTACTCGATTTCGATCGGCGAACAAACGGCTGAAGCGGCTAAAATTGCCATTGGCACCGCCATCCCGGTGAAGGAGAAAAACGAATTTCGAATTAGGGGTCGGGATTTAATCTCCGGTCTGCCCAAAGACCTGACCATTAACTCGAACGAGATCGCCGAGGCTCTTAATCCGCTTCTCATCGATATTGCCGCTTCGGTTCAGGGCGTTTTTAACGAAACACCGCCGGAGCTTGTGGCTGATGTTATGGAAAAAGGAGTGATCCTTTCTGGCGGCAGTGCCGGTTTGGGTAATATTGATGAGTTTTTCAAGCGACTGCTCGGGGTGCCCGCTTATGTGGCCGAAGATGCAATCCTCTGCGTGGCCAAAGGTTCGGGCATTATTTTAGAACACCTCGACATTTATAAAAGAACTCTCCTCCAAAAAGCTAAGTGATTGTTGGCCACGAAAAACTAGAAACTATTTTTAAAGAACTAATTAAAGCTAAGACTATTAGTCAGGGTTATATTTTTTTTGGCGAACCGCAAGTCGGCAAATTTTCTTTCGCCCTCGCCCTCGCGAACTTTTTGGAAAACGGGGTTTTTAAGCTGCCCGAAAAGCCCCTCACCGAAACTATGATTCTTAAAGCAAGCGAGGAGGGATCAATCGGAATTGATGAGATAAGAGGCCTTCAGCATTTTCTGTCTCAAAAACCGGTTTATTCTACGAGACGTCTGGCCGTTATTGACGGGGCTGAAGCTCTAACGTCGCAGGCCCAGAGCGCTATTTTAAAAACCGCCGAAGACCCGCCCCCCCAAACCTTAATCATTATGATCGTGGCGAATCCGGAGGCCCTTATCTTAACCCTTCAGTCCCGATTCATTAAAATCTATTTTCCCCAACTTAATCCTAAGATTATTAAAAAGATGCTCGTCGATAAATTTAAGGCTAGCGAGAAAGAAATCGGAGAAATTCTGGCTTCAAGTTTTGGCCGACCGGGCCGAGCGATTGATCTCCTAGAGAATAAAGAAGTCCAAAAAATAAGAAAGACGGTTATCTCCGCTCTTAGGGGACGCGAAGCCAAGCGGGGGATAATCGAAGGACTGGTTGAAGATCCGGCAGAGATCGATTCCTTTTTCTACGAACTAATTGCCGAACTTGCCAGAGACCCATTGAAAAATTATCATTCCCTGAGGTCGGTCATCGATCGACTAGTTAAAATGAAGCAGTTTAGCACTAACCGACGACTGCAGCTCGATCTGGCTTTATGGAACATCTAAAGGAACTAAAGGAAAAACTCGACTGGCTAATCTTAGCTTTTAAGGAAGAGCTGGGATCAATTAGAACCAACCGTCCGACCCCTAAATTAATCGAAGATATATCGGTCGATTACAGCGGGGCAAAACTCGTCATTAAACAACTGGCTTCAATCAGCGTTGAACCGCCCCGGACGCTCGTCGTTACTCCCTGGGATAAGGCGACGGTTAGTTTAATTGCGAAAGGCATTGAATCAGCCAATCTTGGATTGGGAACGGCCGTCTCCGGCAATTTGGTCAGGGTCACCTTGCCGCCTTTAACTGACGAACGGCGCGAGGAATTAGCCCGCCTCGTCAAAAGTATGGCTGAGGGAATACGAATTAAGATGAGGCAAGAAAGAGATGGGGTACATAAACTAATTAATGTCGAAGCTGATAAAGATAAAAAATTCAGAGCTAAAGAAGAATTGCAAAAACTGGTTGATGCTTTCAACGAAAAAGTTGATGGATTATTAGAGACGAAAATCAGTGAAATCTTTACTTAAAAATGAGTTTAATTATCACGAGCATCATCTTTATCAGTATTCTGATTATTGGCCACGAGTTCGGTCATTTTTTTGCCGCTAAAGCCTTTAAACTAAGAGTAGAAGAATTTAGCCTTGGTTTTCCGCCAAGAATTTTTTCGAAAAAGATAGGCGAGACAAAATACAGTTTTAACCTTTTGCCTTTCGGGGGGTTTGTGAAAATCTACGGCGAGGAGGGGAGTGCCGCTCTTCTTGAAGAGCCGGAAAGAAGTTTTGCCCATCAGCCGGCCTGGAAACGAGCCCTCATTGTTCTTGCCGGCGTGATTATGAATTTTCTAATTGGCTGGCTAGCCTTGAGCTTGGTTTTTTCCTTGGGCCTGCCCCAGCGGCTCCTTATCGAAGAAGTGTCCCCCGGGAGTCCGGCAGCCGAAGCCGGCCTCAGACCAGGCGAAGAAATCGAAGGATTTAATTCAGCCCAAGCTTTTACGGGATTCGTCGAAGCCAATAAGGGAAATCCTATTAATATTAATGGGGAGACTATAACGCCCCGAGCGAACCCTCCAGCCGGAGAAGGAGCTCTGGGCTTAAAAATCACCGAAGTCGGGGCACCGGCCGAAAACCCCTTGAAAAGCCTGGGCCAAGGATTTATAGCGGCCCTGGCCATAATGGGTTTTATTTTCAAAGCCATCGCCTTGTTCTTCGTCGGTATTTTTACGGGGAATTTCACTGTTTTGGGCGAGGTCGCTGGCCCGGTCGGCGTATTTAATCTTATCGGCGAGGCCGGCAAGCTCGGGTTTGTTTATCTTATTAACTTCTTGGGTCTTATTTCTCTTAATCTCGCGGCCATTAACCTCATTCCCTTCCCAGCGCTTGACGGCGGTCGGCTTCTTTTCGTCGGTCTTGAGAAATTAGCTGGTCGGCCGATTAACAAGCGCTGGGAATCGCTGGTAAATGCGGTTGGCCTCGCCCTGCTTTTCACCCTAATGCTCGTTATCACTTTCCGGGATATAATGAAGTTGATTTAGTATGATTTTCTCGAAAAGAGATTTGCCTAAAAAAACCGAAGATCTCTCTGCTTGGTATAACAAGGTGGTTTTGTTGGCCGAATTAGCAGATTATGGTCCCGCTCGAGGCACTATGATCTATCGTCCCTACGGTTACGCTATCTGGGAACTTATCCAAAAAGAAATGAATGCCCTGATAAAAGAGAGAGGTGTGGTTAATGCTTATTTCCCTTTATTTATTCCGGAATCATTGATTCATAAAGAGAGTAAACACCTAGAGGGATTTTCGCCGGAACTAGCCGTAGTAACGATCGGTGGCGGCGAAGAACTCCAGGAAAAACTGGTGGTTCGGCCCACCAGCGAGACTATAATGTACGAAGCTTACTCCCGCTGGATCCAGTCCTGGAGAGATTTACCATTAATGATTAATCAATGGAATAGCGTGGTGCGGTGGGAGAAACGGCCATATTTATTCTTGCGGACAACCGAATTTTTGTGGCAAGAAGGGCATACGGCCCACGCCGATCACGACGAGGCTTGGCAGACAGTCTTATGGGCAATGGCGATGTACGCCAAAATTTATCAAGATTTTTTTGCCCTACCAGGTTACGTGGGCCGGAAATCGGATGCCGAAAAATTTGCCGGGGCCGATATCACCCTGTCTTATGAATCACTGATGCCGGGAGGAAAAGTACTCCAAGGCTGCACTGCTCACGATTTAGGCCAAAATTTCTCCAAACCCTTTGAAATTAAATTCCAAAACAAGGAGGGGCAACTCGAGTACGTCTGGCAAACAAGCTGGGGCCTCTCGACCCGCTCGATTGGGGGCATGATTATGGTCCATGGCGATGATGGCGGACTTCGATTACCTCCCAGACTGGCTCCAATCCAAGTCATTATCTTACCGGTGGGAGGTAAAGACGACAGCCTGACCCCCTCCCAAAAACTCCTATGGATTTTGAGAGAGTCAGGCATTAGGGCCGAAATCGATAGTTCAGAGAATGAAACTCTGGGTTCAAAGATTAATAAGTGGGAGTTGAAAGGTGTCCCTATTCGAATTGAGATCGGTCCGAAAGAGATAGACGAAGAGATGTTCACCGCCGCAAGGAGAGATACTGGCGCCAAGCAGACCATCGACCTAGAACGGGCGGTGGATCAAGTTAATAAACTCCTTGAGGAAATACAGGATAACTTATACGAGGAGGCGAGTCGGTTCTTAGAAAACAATACTAAAGAGGTTGGTAGTTATGATGAGTTCAAGAATTCTCTAGCGGGAAGCCGAGGTTTACTTCTGGCTTTTTGGTGCGAAAATAAAGATTGCGAAACCAAAATAAAAGAGGAAACTAAAGCCA
>CAYNZK010000008.1:0-14610 GCA_964401665.1 uncultured Candidatus Saccharibacteria bacterium | reverse complement strand
TTTTTAACTCCTAATTTTATTTTTGTTTTCATCCAGGATAAGGATAATAATTCTAGCTAAAAAAATCAAAAGGGCCCATTCCGGGCCCTCTTGATTTTATCTGCGGAAGTTTCTTCGAGGATTGTTTTTGCGATAACAGTCCCGACAGTAAACCGGTCGACCCTCAGTCGGCGCGAAGGGTAATTCGGTAATGGCCGTGCCGCAGTCGGCACAAGTCCATTCTCCCTTGATCCATTCACCCGGCGTCCGTCGGAAGGCCTCTCCGCCTTGACTTTCCTCCACTTAATTATTAATTTTTTGGCCCGCTCGATTAGCAGGCAAATACGTCGACTCCCGTACCACTTATAGTGTAACATTTAGTCAGAATTTTACAAATTGGCTGCCGGGCTAGGATTCGAACCTAGATAAACGACTCCAAAGGCCGCTGTCCTACCATTAGACGACCCGGCAATCATCGATTATCATATTAAAACCGATGTCGAAAAACAAATTATTCGTTGGTTTGATGGTAGCAGTTATTGCCTTAAGCCTGCTCGGTCTGACTGGTGTTTTTAACGTGCCTTTCGGCGGCCCCGGAGATTCTTTGGGAAATGGCAATAATGCTCCCAAAAGTGTTCCGTGTCTCACAAGCGAGGCTTTTCACATTCATCCTCGCTTAACTGTCTTGGTTGATGGCAAAAAGGAGGCAGTGCCGGCCAATATCGGGGTTGTGCCGGGTTGCACCAGAGAACTTCATACTCACGATACCGATGGCGTCATCCACGTCGAATCAATCGTTGATCGCCGTTATACTTTCGCCAATTTCCTCTCGGTCTGGGGAGAGTCGCTCGAGCGGCCAGGCCATAGTCTCAAAATAACTGTTGACGGCAAAGCCACAACCGGTCCCGATTTTCTTTTAAAAGACGGACAAGAAATTTTCCTAGAGTACACTAACCTTTCAAATTCTCAATAATCGCCACTTCAAGCGGCACTAAAATAAAAGGCGAGTAGCGCATCTCGCTGTAAGCCCTAATTAAAGATTTAATTAAGCTGATTATTTTTGCCTCGTCTTCGATAAGCTCGCCTCGCTCTTGAATTTCCTTAACTTCATCCGGCGTCAGCTCGCGTTTAAAAACTTCTTCGAGTTGCGGATCAAACTTGAGAGCCAAAACGCGGCGGAGATAGTGGATTAAGTCTTTATTTAACTGGACTAAATTAAAGCCAGCCTCGTTAATCTCGGTCAGATATTCCAAAGAGGCCTGAAGATCGCCTTCCAGAAGATATTTTGCCAAGGTGGCCGTCCTCACCAAACCCACCTTGCCTAGAATTTGCTCCACGTTTTCGAGACTAGTGCCGCCAGTGCCGATCTTGCCATCCGGGCCGCCTAAGGAAATTACTTGTTCGAGCAGGGCTTCGGCGTCGCGGAAACTCCCTTCTGAAGCCGTAGCAATGAGTTCCAGGGCGGCGTTGTCAATCTTCAGTTTTTCCTCAATCGCAATCTGATTCAGTTTTTTCAGAATGAGTTGGATCGGGATCCGCCGGAAATGGAATCTTTGGGTGCGGGAGATAATGGTCGGCGGCAGCTTATCGTACTCGGTGGTGGCCAGGACAAAAATGGCGTGGGCCGGCGGCTCTTCCAAAGTTTTTAAAAGGGCATCAGCCGCGGGTTTCGTTAACTGGTGGACCTCGTCAATAATAAAAACTTTATATTGGTAAGAAGTGGGGGAGAGACGGATGCCTTCTCTTAAGCTTCTGATTTCATCAATGCCTCGGTTCGAGGCCGCGTCAATTTCAACCACATCCAAGGCCCGGCCTTCGTTGATTTCATTACAAGGCCGGCACTTATTACAAGGTTCTCCTTTGGCGCGGAAATCCTTATTTTTAGCCCGAGTTTCGCAGTTGGCGATTTTGGCCATAATCCGGGCCGCCGTTGTTTTGCCGGTTCCCCTGGGGCCGTAGAAAAGATAAGCGTGGCTGATTTTTTCACCTTTGGCGGCATTTTTCAGGATCTCGACCGTCAGGTCCTGGCCAATCAAGTCTTTCAAAAGCCGAGGCCGGTATTTCCGGTAAATCGCAAGAGCCATTTCCCCTTCAATTATAGAGGAACTTGGCTTAAAATGAGAAATAAATGATTGGCCGTTGGTTGGTGATCCCTCTGATTCTGGCTGCTACGATTGAGGCCGTTTTTTTATTTGATCGCGGCCAGGGATTTGCTTTTAACCTTGATAATGCTCCGGCACCAGCCGCCGAAGAGGAGGGAGTAAAACAAGCTAAAGATCCCCCCGCCGTAGTTAAGGCGGTTTATGCTACAAGCTGGTCAGCCGCTAGCCCGAGTAAACTCGAGCATCTGATTAATTTAATCGACGAGACTGAACTGAACGCTATTGTAATTGATATCAAAGATTTTTCAGGTTATGTGGCTTACGACACCGACATTAAAAAGGTAGAGGATTATGGCGCCGAAGAAATAAGAATTGCGGATACGAACTCCTTAATCCAAGAGCTTCACGACCACAATATTTATGTCATTGGCCGAGTAACGGTTTTTCAAGATCCGATTCTTGCCGAAGCCCGGCCGGATTTGGCGGTTAAAGACAGCCGCACCGGTAAAGTCTGGCTTGACCATAAAGGTTTGGCTTGGGTTGATCCGGCAAGTTATGAAGTCTGGGATTATAATATCGCGATTGCCAAAGAGGCCCTCGCTCGCGGTTTTGACGAGATCAATTTTGACTACATCCGTTTCCCTTCTGACGGTAACCTCGAGGTGATGAGCTACCCGGTTTATAATGCGAATCTTTTCCAGAAACAGGAAATCATTCGCGACTTCTTTACTTATCTAAGAGATGAACTTAAGGGTGAAAAAATTTCAGCCGATCTTTTCGGCCAAACTACCTTTCAAATGGATGATATGGGTATCGGCCAGATAATTGAAGATGCCTATCTTCACTTTGATTATGTGAGCCCCATGGTCTACCCCTCTCATTACGTTCACGGATTTTTGGGATATCAAAACCCGGCTCTTTATCCCTACGAAGTGATTGTTTATTCCTTAAGTGAAGCCAGCAAACGTAGAGATGAACTAGCTCTTAGTAATCCTGATTTAAAACTGGCTGAACTGCGGCCCTGGCTCCAGGATTTTGATTTGGGGGCTGATTATACAAGCGCAATGATCAGAGAAGAAATGCGAGGAGTGGCTGATGCCGCTAGCGAAAAATTCGTCGGTTGGATGCTTTGGGATCCTTCGAATGTCTACACCGCCGCCGCCCTTAATCCATGATTGAAACTGATTACCAATTTAAAATAGGCGAATTTAAGGGGCCGCTTGAGAAACTACTTGAACTGATTGAAGAGCGCCAATTGGAAATTACCCGATTAAGCCTGGCCGAAGTGACGGCTGACTTCCTGAGATATTTGGAATCCCTCACTGATGTCAGCCCTCGGGTTTTGGCTGACTTTGTGGCCGTGGCCGCCAAGTTGATTCTGGTTAAGTCCCAGGCGCTTTTGCCCCAATTTGAGTTAGTCGAAGAAGAAGAGCGCGAAATCGCCGAGCTCGAGTCCAGACTTGAGTTGCTCAAGGAATTTCGAGGAGCGGAGCGCGAGCTTAATTCGCTTTGGGGAAAACAGATTGCCTGGTCCCGGGACTATTTCCTTGGTTTGCCCCCAGGTTTTTATCTCCGCCAGGAGCTAACCCCAACTGATTTAGAAGCAGAAATTAAAAGGCTCGCTTCGATCTTAACCGAAGAGTTCGTTAAAACCGAATCAATCGAGGTGAAATTAATCAGCCTTGAAGAGAAGATTGCCGAGATTCTAACCCGAGTAGATAATGTGATTAAGACGAGTTTTAGCGAGATCGCTGTCGGCAAAGCCAAGGAAGAGGTGATCGTCGTTTTTCTCGCCCTGCTTCATCTTTTGAAGGAAAGGCTGGTTGAAATCGAGCAACGGGAACTCTTTGCCGAGATTAAAATTAGAACTACTAAAAATAATGGAGGAGAATAAAGGTTTGGCGGAATTAGAGGCTCTGCTTTTTCTCTACGGCGAGCCGGTTAGATTTAAAAAATTAGCCGAGACTTTAAGCCAAAAAGAGTCGGAGATTCGGGAAAAACTCGAACTCCTAAAACAGAACTTAGACGAGGGGACCAGCGGCTTAACCTTGATTATTTATGATGATCGGGTCCAGCTCACAACTAAACCTTCACTTCAATCACTGATTAAAAAAGTGGTTGAGGAAGAAATGGATTCAGGCCTCACGCCGGCGAGTCTCGAAACTTTAGCCATCGTCGCCTACTTAGGTCCCTGCAGTCGGGCTCTGGTTGAGCATATCCGGGGTGTTAATTCCAGTTTTATTTTAAGAAGTCTTTTAATCAGGGGACTAGTTGAGCGGAGCCCAGACCCTCAGCATCCTAAGACTTATCTCTATCAGGCGACTTTTGACCTTTTAAGGCACATTGGTTTGGATGCGCTGGAAAAATTGCCTGATTACGATAAATACCGCGAGCTAGTTGAATCCTATTTGGTTAGAGATGAAGCAAAAGAAAATTAAACCACTTTACTTAATCCCGCTCGGAGCAGTGGTTCTAGGCGGTTTTGCCTTTGGTTTTTTTTCTTGGGTTAGTTCAGCCGATCGCGAGGAGCCGCCACCGGCTCGTCAGAGTCTTAATTCCCCGTCTCCTCCGGAGATCGCCGAATTAAGCTCGCCGCCGGTAGCTCCGGTCCTGGAACAAGTCGAGCTTAATGCCGCCGCTGCCTATCTTTTAAATGGAAAACCGCTTTACGAATTCCGAGCCGATAAGCGTTGGCCCATTGCCTCAGTAACCAAATTAATGACTGCCCTCGTAGCCCGCAAGCTTTTGTCGCCGGACGAAGTGATTGTGATTACTCCCGAAGCCATTGCCGCCGAAGGGGCCGGCGGCGGTTTCAGTGCCTATGAAACATATCGTTTAAGCGAGCTTGAAGAAGCGATGCTTACAGTTTCTTCGAATGATGCCGCCTTAGCCATCACCCTCCACTATGGCGAGACGGAATTCGTTCGGGAGATGAATCGGACGGCCGCCCTGCTTGGGATGAACGAGACGAATTTCATTGACCCTACTGGCATCTCGCTTCAAAATCGATCAACCGCTACTGACCTCTTCCGTCTGGTAAAATTTATCTGGGAGGAAGAACCGGGCATTTTCGAGATTACTCGCCGCCCCGCGGCCACTATTACTGATGAACTTGGCCGAAGTCGCACCCTTAAAAATATCAATGTTTTGGCCGGTCGAGTCGACTTCCTCGGTGGTAAAACAGGGTCGTTGCCCGAAGCTCACGGTAATCTAGTCTCCATTTTCAAGCTTCCTGATGAAACTTCGCCGGTGGTTATCGTCGTCCTCGGGGCCGGAGACCGATTTGGAGAAACTAAAAATATTTTAAGCAAACTTTAGGGATATGTATCAATTTCATTTACTCGCTGTCACCAAATTTCTTTCGCTTTTTCTAATTTCCTTCGCGGTGGCCTTGACTATCGCCCCGATCCTGATTTATTTCCTCTACAAATACAAAGCTTGGAAAAAGAAGCCTCGAGAGACGGCTCCGGGCGGTGATAAAACACCGTTCTTCACCAAGTTCCATGCCCTCAAAGAAGTTTCGACTCCGAGAATGGGCGGGATTTTGATCTGGAGCACCATTCTTATTGTGACCGGTCTTGGTTTTTTTGCCGCCTACTTTTCGCCCGATTCATTTTTGGGTAAATTAAACTTCGTTTCCCGCTCTCAAACCTGGCTACCGCTTTTTACTTTGGCCTCAGCCTCGCTTCTCGGTTTGGTGGATGACATTTTCGTCATTCGCAATAAGGGGCACTACATCGCCGGCGGAATACGCTTTAAGGTCAGATTATTTTTAATTCTTCTCATCGCCCTTGTCGGTGCCTGGTGGTTTTATTACAAACTTGAGTGGACGAGTATTTACATTCCTTTTTACGGCAATCTTGAAATTGACGGCTGGCTGATCCCGCTTTTCATCGGCGTGGTCCTCGCTACTTTTTCTTCAGGCGTGGTCGATGGCCTAGATGGTTTATCCGCCGGCGTTCTCGGGCCGATTTTTGCCGCCTTTGGCGTGATTGCCTATACCAAGGGACTTTATGATTTAAGCGCTCTGATTATCGTCCTTTTGGGGGCCCTAATGACTTATCTTTGGTTTAATGTTCATCCAGCCAAGTTTTATATGGGCGAAACCGGTATTATGGGGCTTACCGTCACTTTGGCGGTGATTGCCTTTTTAACCAATGCCGTTTTCCTTCTGCCCATCATTGGCTTTGTCCTGGTTATCGAGTCGTCCTCGGTCATTATTCAGCTTGTGGCTAAAAAATACTTCAAGCGCAAAGTATTTTTATCAGCTCCGATTCATCACCATCTTGAGGCCAAGGGCTGGCCCGAGTCCCAAATCACGATGCGTTTCTGGATTATCTCGATCGCTTTCTCGGCTCTGGGCCTCGCCATCTTCTTCATCGACAAATTTATTTAGATTTTCCCACTTGACATAGATAGCGAAACGCATTTCTGAGGGTTCCTCGACTGGAGCGATGCTAATTTATCTGGGCTGGAGAGCGTTGACGAGGGGAAGAGAGATGCGCCTCTTGGTGTATAATTCCTATTAGAATGAGCCTTTTACTGAAGGAGGTTCAGGTTGTTGATGGTACAGGCGCCCCGCCTTTTAAGGCCGACGTTCTCGTTCAGAAAAATATTATTTCGGCTATCGGTAACCTGAAATTACGCGGCGCCGCCAGAGTCATTGAGGGCTTGGGCGATTATTTAGCCCCGGGTTTTATTGATCTTAATACCAATTCCGACCATTATCTTTCCCTTTTTACTGACCCAGCCCAAAAAGATTTAACCTCCCAGGGCGTCACCACTATTTTCGGCGGCCAGTGCGGTTCATCGCTTGCGCCTCTTATCTACGGCACTCTGGAGTCAATCCGAAAATGGATTGACCCCCGAGAAGTTAATGTTAATTGGCATACGGTTGCCGAGTTTTTGAAAAGTTTAAAAAGGCTGCCCTTGGGAATCAACTTCGGCACTCTAGTAGGAAATTCAACCATTCGCCGGGCCTTGGTTGGCGACAGCAAGCGTCGCTTAACCGAATCCGAACTTAACATCTTTAAACAATTACTCCGCGATTCGTTAGCCCAAGGCGCTTTTGGTTTTTCCACTGGGCTTGGCTATGTTCACGGCGGCGCCGCGTCGTCGAGAGAAATTGAGGAGTTAGTTAGGGTAGTTAAAGAATTCGACGGTATTTATGCCACCCATCTGCGGAACCAAACCACTAAACTTTTGGATTCAGTTAGTGAAACGATTCAGACTGCCGAGAAGACTGGCGTCCGAACGATCATCAGTCACCTCCGACCAGAAAAAGGATTTGGCGAGCAGTTTGAAAAAGCGATCGAGCAAATCGAATCAAGTTCAGCCGAAATTTATTTTGATGTTTATCCCTTACCTTACAGCGTTGAGACAATTTACACTCTTTTGCCCGAGTGGGTCAGAGTCGGCAGTCTCGAGATGATGCTCGAGCGAGTTAAAAACGAAGGCGTCACCCCTTTAATTAAAAAAGATTGGCCCGAACTCAAAGGTGAGGAAATTGAAATCGTCGGCGCGCCTAATCATGAGTACCTCGTCGGTAAAACTTTGGCTGAAGTGGCCGCGAGGCTTGAGGTTGACGCAGCCGAAGCCTTAATCCAAGTAATGAAGATGACCGAACTCCGAGCCGCCGTCCTTGAACGCAATATTGAAGTTGAAGCCCTGCCCCGGGCCTTATCAAGTAGTCGTTCTTTTGTCGCCTCAAACGGTAACGCTGTTCTGCCCCCAAGTTTTGTGAAACCGAAAGAATCGCTTACTGTTTTCACCAAATTCTTAGAGCTTGTGCTGCAAAATAAATCGATGACAATCGAGATCGCCATCGCCAAGTTAACGAGTGGACCAGCCAAATTTATCACCCCTCGAGGGAGTCTTAAGAGGGGAGTGATTAAAGAAGGGATGGCGGCTGATTTGGTCCTTCTCGGCAAAAATGATTACGGCGTTAAAAAAGTGATTCTGGGCGGCAAACTGGCTGACGAAGAAGAGTTAGCGGGTCAAGTCTTGCGCCGGCGTTAAAAATGGTTAAGTCAAAAAGGGGACAACCGGATTATCTCATTCTCGTCGTGGCCGGTCTTTTAATTCTTCTGGGTTTCGCCGCCTTAGCCTCGGCTTCCTCTGATTTGGGCAAGATTAAGTTCGACGACGCCTACTATTATCTAAAACACCAGGCGTTCTACGGTTTTATCCCCGGTGTTTTCGGAGCCCTCCTCGGTTACTTGATTAATTATCGGTTTTTGAAAAAATGGGCCACCCTTTTTCTCCTTAGCACTATCGGTCTTCTGCTTTTAGTTTTTTCGCCCCTCGGTTTTGCCTCGGGCGGGGCTCAGCGCTGGATCGAGTTTGGACCAGTCAGCATTCAGCCGAGCGAGATTCTAAAACTGGCCCTTGTTATCTACTTAGCCGCCTGGCTTTCTTCAACTAAAGGCGATCGGCAGAAAAGTTTTCACGAAGGATTCCTGCCCTTTCTTGCCATCTCCGGTTTCATCGGTTTGGTGCTCCTGATTCAGAAGTCAACCAGCAGCGCCGGTATTATTCTATTTACTGCCCTGGTTATCTATTTTATCGGCGGCGCTAAAAAGAAATACGTGGCCGCTATTGGTCTTGCCGGCCTAAGTCTTCTTACTCTTTTTGTCCTTTTTACCCCTTATCGCTGGGACAGGATCAAAACTTATCTTTCTGGCGGCGAAGAGGGAACAGCCGAAGCTTATCATTTAAATCAGGCTTTGATTGTCATCGGCTCCGGTGGACCTTTGGGTGTGGGCTATGGTCAGTCCATCTCAAAATCTTATTTACCGGAGCGCATCGGCGATTCCATTTTTGCCATTATTGCCGAAGAGTTCGGCCTTATTGGTTCTTTAACCATAATTTTCTTATTCTTCTCCTTATCTTTGCGTAGTTTTATTTTAGCGAGGCGCGCTCGGGATCAGTTCGGTCGGTTGATTCTGGTAGGTTTTGGCACGATCATCGGTCTCCAGGCCTTTATCCATATTGGCGCCAATTCCGGCCTTGTGCCTTTAACTGGTGTGCCTTTACCATTGATTAGTTATGGCGGCACGGCCCTCGCCGCCTTTATGACGATGATCGGGTTAATGCTGAATATCAGTCGCAATATTTAGATGGCCCAGAAGCCGAAAAAAATCAGAGTCCTTTTAACTGGCGGCGGCACTGGCGGCCATATTTATCCTTTGATCGCGGTTGTTGCTGAACTCCAAATGATTGCCGCTCAAAACGGGCCCGATCTCCGTTTGTGCTATTTGGGTTCGGCCGGTCCTTATCGCCGGGTCCTTCAAGATAACGGCATTAGGGTTGGCAAAATTTGGTCAAGCAAGTTAAGGCGTTATTTCTCCTTTAAAAACTTTATTGATTTCCCTAAATTTGGTCTAAGTTTTATTCAAGCTTTATTTAAGGTTCTTTGGCTGATGCCGGATGTGGTTTTTTCCAAAGGTGGGCCAAGCGCCTTAGCTGTAGTTTTAGCCAGCCGTTTTTATCGCATCCCAGTCATTATTCACGAGTCTGACGCGAGACCCGGCCTAACTAATCAAATCACCGCCCGTTACGCCCGGGTTATTACTACCGCCTTCCCCGAAGCTCAGGGCTATTTCCGAAGAGTCAGAAGTGAAATAGTGAATGTTGGTAATCCGGTTCGCCGTTATCTTTTAAGCGAAGAGCTATCTCAAACTTGGGCTAAAAGTTTTTTGGGCTTTGACTCAAACCTGCCCTTGATTCTGGTTCTTGGCGGCTCTCAGGGATCGGAGCGAATAAATAATTTTATTCTCGGCGTTTTGCCATCCTTACTTGGCTTAACTCAGGTTCTGCATCAAACCGGCCGGGGCAATTACGAGCGGGTAATCCAAGCCTTTTCTATATTGTCTTCAGACATTACCGAGGAGCTCAAAAAAAGGTATCAAGCGGTTGATTATTTTGAAAAAGACATCCGGATCGCCCTGGCGGCGGCTGACCTTGTGGTCTCGCGGGCTGGTTCCGGCGGGATATTCGAAATCGCTGCTTTTGGTCGACCCTCGATTTTAATTCCTTTGCCTGAGGCGGCGAACGGCCACCAATCGGAAAACGCGGTGGCATACAGTAAGACTGGGGCGGCGATGGTGATTGAAGAGTCTAATCTCTTACCTCATCTTTTCTTGAATCAAGTTACTAACCTCTTTAGTAATCCCACCCAACTGACCGAAATGAGCCAGGCGGCCTTGGCCTTTTATAAACCAGATGCGGCTTTAAACCTGGCCCAGATAATCCTTAGAATTAGTTTAGAATGATGGTTCGACAGACTCATCACGAGCTTAAGCCGAAGGCGAGAGTCCGTTTTGCTCCTTCGCCTACTGGCTGGCTCCATATTGGCGGGGCCCGAACCGCCCTTTTTAACTGGCTTTTTGCAAGGTCCCTAGGCGGCGATTTTATTTTACGGATTGAAGATACTGACAAAGAGCGTTCCAAGCCTGAATTCGAGGAAGACATTAAAACCGGTTTAACTTGGCTCGGTCTTAATTGGGATGAGTTCTATCGCCAAAGCGAAAGAATAGGGGAGTATCGGCGTCATCTCGAAGACCTACTCCGACAGGGTTGGCTTTATTATTGTTTTTGCACCAAAGAAGAATTAGAAGCTGAGCGTCAGGTCATGATGGCCGAGGGGTTGGCGCCAAAGTATTCCGGTCGTTGCCGGAGCCTATCGAAAGAAGAGAGCGAGAGGAGATTGGCGCGAGGTGAAGCTTCGGTTCTGCGTTTTAAAGTAGCCGAGACCAAATTAACTTTTAAAGATTTAATTCGAGGCAATATTTCTTTTAATACTTCTTTAATCGGCGATATTATTGTGGCCCGTAGTTTGGACGAGCCGCTTTATAATTTTGCCGTCGTAGTTGACGATGCCCTAATGCGAATTACCCATGTTATCAGAGGCGAAGAACATATTTCAAACACGCCGCGTCAGATTTTACTGGCCAAGGCTATTGGCGCCGAGCCGCCCCAGTTTGCTCATTTGCCGATAATCTTAAATCCTGATCGAAGCAAAATGTCGAAAAGATTTTCAGATACCGCCCTCAAGGATTACATCGCCGCTGGTTATTTGAAAGAAGCGATGGTTAATTTTTTAACTTATCTTGGCTGGCATCCCAAGGAAGACAAAGACGTGATGACGATCGAGGAAATTATTAAAGAATTTGATTTGAAGCGGGTTCAAAAAGCCGGCGCTATTTTCAGCGTTGATAAACTCGGTTGGCTGAATACTCATTATCTAAAGGAACTACCGGTTGAGGAATTTATCAGATTAGCCCAGCCGTTTTTGCCCGGAACCTGGCAATTGAATCCGGCGATGATAAAAGCGATTCGGGGACGGCTGGAAAAGCTGGCTGACTTAAAAGAATTGGTTAATTTCTACTTTGAACTGCCGGATTACCAGCCTGAACTTCTAAAGTGGCAGAATATGACCCTTGAGCAAGTAGCCGAGAATCTGGAAAAGGCTTCGGTTTTAATCGCCGACCTTAGTAAGGATAAATTCGAAGAGAAAACGCTTGAAGACTACTTTTTGGAGCGGCTCAAAGGCGAGAATAGGGGAGAAATACTCTGGCCTTTGCGGGTGGCCCTTTCCGGAAAAGCCGCTTCCCCAGGGCCCTTTGAGATTTTAGCGGCTCTAGGCAAAGAAGAATCGCTCCGTCGGGTTGAAAAAGCTCTTAGTAAAGCTAAAATATCACAATAGAGGCGGGGAACTAAAGGTTGGAAGTGAGGATTTTGTAGATTCGGATAAATTCGTAGTTTAGGATCGGAGTTTGTCAAAAAAACCGTCAAAATTCGTTTTATTGAGTTTAAGTTTATTGGGAATACTGGTTTTCGGTTTTGCCGGACAATTTTGGCCAGCTTTGGCCGAGAATGAGCTGGTTCTTGATGGTGAGGCGATTTCCGAGTTGCAAGATGTGATTGAGGCCAAGAGCAAGGAGCTCCTCGAAATTAACCGTAAAATTACCGAGACTCAATCGAAGATTACTGAACTCCAAGGTCAGGGCGACAGTCTAGAAAACGCCATTGCCGAACTTAACTATCAAATCAAACAGCTCAATTACGGTATTCAATCGAGCGAGATTAGTATTGATAAATTAGCCCTGGAGCTCGAGTCTCTGGGTTATGAGCTCGGCGATGTCGAGACTGATATTAATGAGAAAAGCGTCATTGTCGCCGACCTCCTCCGGGAGATGCAGCAGAAAGACCGGGAAGGCCTGCTCGAACTCTTTTTGAGAAACCAGAGTTTAGCTGACGGTCTTTTCGAATACGAGGGAATTAAAGATGTTCAGGATAGTCTTTCAACCCACGTGGCGGAATTAAGCGTTTTGCGCGATCGCTTAGACCAAACCATTAACTTAAAAGACAGTAAAAAAACTGCTTTAGAAAACGAGACTGTTACTTTGAAATCGCGGAAAGCCATTGCCGCCGAACAGCAAAACGAAAAAGATTATCTGCTTCGGGTGACCAAGAATCAGGAAGGCGCTTATCAAACTCAATTGCAAGAACTGAGGAGTCAACAGCAATCAATTTTGGATGAGATTAGCGACATTGAGTCGCAATTGAAATCCCAGTTTGATACGAGTAAGGCGCCGATCAGAAAAGCGGGAGTTTTGTCCTGGCCTTTAGGTGATGGTGTTGGCCGGATCACCCAGAATTATGGCGAAACCGCTTATGCCACTCAGTTTTATAAAGGTAAACCTCATAACGGCACGGACATCGCCGCGCCGATCGGCAGCCCCGTTTACGCGGCCGCTGACGGTAAAGTAGCTTGGGTTGATAATAATGGTCGGTATCAGTACGGCCGCTACATTTTAATTGATCATGGCGGTGGCCTAACCACCCTTTACGCTCATCTTTCGGGTCAGGTAGTATCAACTGGCCAAAGCGTGAAAAGAGGAGGTTTGATCGGCTACGTTGGTTCGACCGGTTTTTCCACCGGGCCCCATCTTCACTTCGGCGCTTACGCCACCCCTTCAGGCGGTTGGCGTTCGATTGGCTCAAGGAGCGAAAGCGGACTTTTGTCTCTGCCGCCAGCCGGGGGACTGGTACCCATCGGCGTTACTTTCGACCCAATGGGCTATCTATAGTATAATTAGTCAAATCGTGCCTGATTTTAGCCCTATTCTTAACGCTTTAAAAGAGATCCTCTCGGTCGGGGCCGTCCTCCTCGAAAAACTCGGCCGTTTCTTTATCGCCTTAATTAACCTTGTCATCGACCTCATCGGGCGTTTCACTAAGTGACCCGTCCTGCCGCTGAGATTGCTCAGTAGCGGGGTCATTATCTCTCGTATGAATGGGCAAAATTAGGAAAGACATTAAACCAGGGATGGAGGTAGAAGTGGTGTTAATATTTGACTTTATTATCAATCTAGAGTAGGGTGGGGGAGTAAGTTTCTTGTTTTTCTTTCCTTGCATATAACCTATGTAAGCTTGAAGGATAAGCTAAGATAGGTCGACTTACTCTCATTAATATGTAAGGAGATATGGCAAAAAAGCTGTATGTAGGCGGATTGTCCTACGACACTACCGAAGGCTCGCTTAAAGAGACCTTTGCCGAAGCCGGAACGGTTGAATCGGCGAATGTCATTACCGATAGAGCCACTGGCCGTTCCAAGGGTTTTGGCTTTGTTGAGATGTCATCCGACGAGGAAGCCAAAAAAGCTATTGAGATTTTCAATGGCAAAGAGCTTGACGGAAGGACCATTACGGTAAACGAAGCCAAGCCGATGGAAGATCGTCCCCGTGGGGGCGGTGGAGGTTTCGGCGGCGGCGGCGGTCGGAACCGCTGGTAGTAAAAAGAAAAATCCCCTCAATGAGGGGATTTTTCTTTTTAGGACGCATTGCGGTGGGACGCGAAATAAGGAAGAATTGAAGTAGTGATAAAACTTTCGTCTTCGGCTTTGAATTTGTATCTCGAATGCCCCAAGTGTTTCTGGCTGGAGAGGGCGAGGGGGATTCACCGGCCCAATGGGCCCTTTCCGTCTTTGCCAAGCGGCATCGACAGCGTGCTTAAAAAATATTTCGACCAGTTTCGAAAGCGGGGTGAGTTGCCGCCGGAAATTAAAGGACAAGTTGAGGGAAAGTTGCTCGATAATCCAATCCTCCAAATCTGGCGCCAAAACCTGAAAGGCATTCGTTTTTATGACGAGAAATTAGACGCCGAGCTAATGGGCGCCCTGGATGATTGTTTGATTGACGGCGACGCTTATATCCCAGTTGACTACAAAACCCGAGGTTGGCTCGCCAAAGATGATTCCCATACCTATTATCAAAATCAGTTGAATGTCTATACCTTATTACTCGAAAAGAACGGTTATAAACACAAAGACTTTGCTTATTTGCTTTTCTATTCGCCTAAAGAAGTGCTTGAAGAGGGGAGGATTTTATTCAATGTCGAGGTTCGGAAGGTGGCGGTTAATCCCCAAACGGCTTACGGGGTTTTTCGGCAGGCAGTCGAGCTTTTACGCGGTCCTCAGCCGCCGGCTCACAGCGATTGCCAGTTTTGTTCCTGGGGCAACGATTT
>CAYNZK010000007.1:0-15721 GCA_964401665.1 uncultured Candidatus Saccharibacteria bacterium | reverse complement strand
CGAGGTGAACCTTATCAAAAGCATAAGATTAATAGTGTATAGTTACATCTATGGCAAAAAGAGATACGGGGGTAGGTAAAAATAAAAAATCGCATTCTCATAAGACCAAAAAGCGCTTGGAGATAAAGCGACTTATGCTGGAAGCGAAGAAAAATAAAAGGGGTAAGAATAGGCGTTAATCTATATAACCGGTTATTAAGATGAAGAAGGAAAGCAAGATTGCCCGTCTCGTAGTCGGCTCCGGGGGCTCAAAGAAGCCAGGCTTCTTCAGATTTGCGTCGGGGTTTGGTCGACCTATAATTTAGGACTGGGCAAAGGAAAATTTCTTACAAGCCTAACTTCTCCTCAAGTCTTTCTAAAAGTTCAACTTGGGCTTGGTTGATTTTTTCTTTGGCCTCCCCTATTTCGAAAAATTCGGCTTTATCAATTTCCGGAAACTCCTGCTCTTGGCCCGAACGGGGAGGCCACTCCATTTTAAAGGTATTGCTCTTAATAGCTTTCGGATCTAAATCGCCCCCGACCGCCCAAGCGTGGACCACCTTGCCGCCTTTTTGAGTGATTGAACTAAGGGGAAGGAAATCAACTTCGGTAAGCAAAAAATCTCCCAGTTCTTCTCTAAATTCCCGCTTGGCCGCCTCAAGATAATCTTCACCCTCCTTAACTTCTCCTTTAGGAATACTCCAGGCGCCTGAATCTCTTTTAACCCAAATTGGCCCCCCGGGATGAACCAGTAAAACCTCGAGTTTATCCCTCTCTTTCCGATATAAAATTAAGCCAGCACTGATTTTTGGTATGATTCAAGTATATCACCATGACAAGTAAGGTGGTCATTATTGGCGCCGGCGAGATCGGCCAAGCCATAGGCAAAATTCTTGGGGACAAAGGTATAATCGCAGTTTTTTGGGACAGAGATCCGGCTAAAACAACTCTCGGCGTCTCCCTCGAAGAATTAATACCCCAAGCGGAGTTTATCTTTCTCTGTATTCCCTCTTGGGCGATGCGGGCAGTAATCAATCAAATTCGGCCGTTGCTTCGAGAAAACACAATTCTAGTTTCTCTAGCTAAAGGCATTGAGGCTGAAACAAAGAGAACGATGGACGAACTCTTAAAAGAGATTCTGCCTCAGGGCCAACCATTTGCGCTTCTCTCCGGGTCGATGATCGCCGAAGAGTTGAATCAGGGCAAACTAAGATTAGGAGTAGTAGCTACCGAAAAAAAGGAAAGCTACGAGAAAATACTAGATTTATTTAGGGGAACCAAACTCCGAGTCGAATATTCTGATGATCCGCGAAGTACCGCCTTGGCTGCTGTTCTAAAAAACATCTATGCCATCGCTATCGGCATCACCGAAGCCCTCGATTGGAACGGCAATGCTAGGGCTTGGTTCACCGCCAAAGCCACGAGGGAGATGGCCGAAGTCATCGGGGCCCTTCACGGCAAAAAAGAAATAGCCTTGGACACGGCCGGACTTGGCGATTTACTCGGCACTGGCTATAGCCCTTACTCGAAAAATCGAAGGACTGGCAATGAACTGGTTAAAAACGGCGGCTGGCCGGGCGGCTGGCCGACAGAGGCGGCTAAAAAAAGCGAGGGTATAAATTCGCTACCGCTCATTCTCGAACTTTTGAGTAGTCGCAAAAGCGACTTTCCTATTCTAAGGGCCCTGGATGACATCCTCTCGAGACATAAAGATGCCCGGCAGATTTTTGAAGAACTCATCTCCCAAAAGTAAACACATTTATTTAACTATAAAGGTCGCTATTTTATAAACTAACTTTATGAAACAGAGAACCTTTGCTTTAGTAGGCGGAATTATTTTCTCGGCTGTTTCCCTACTCCAGCTCTCGCGAATAATCTGGGGTTGGCCGGTAGTTTTCGGCGGCTGGACAGTGCCAATGTGGCTTAGCTGGTTCGGCTTTGCCGTCGCTGCTTACCTGGCCTACCAAGGATTCCGCTCAAGCCAATCGTAAACTCGGCCTGCCTCGACTTCAAAAAAGAAGTCTGATATAGTTGCGGTAATGGCAAGGATTTTATCAATCTCTCTCCTTGTGGCTTTTTCGGGAATGGCGGTTCTTAGTATTTTCTTGGCCTTGAACCAGGCATCAGTTTTCCCGAAGCAATCTACGGCTTTGTCGAGATAGTAGTGCTTACTTATATCACCGCTTACGTTTTCGCCTGGTTGCATAACCGGGCTTTGAAGAAGGCCTAGAAATTAGAAACCAAAACCTATGGGTTTAATCCCGCCTTGCCAAGGCTACGGTGGGTAAATAAGTTATGAATCGAGATAATCAAAAAGAGACATATACTTGCCCGATGCATCCGGAGGTAGTTCGGGAAAAACCGGGAATTTGTCCGGAGTGCGGGATGAGCCTAATAAAAGTTAAGGGCAAGCCCGCCTCCGCTGAAGCTACGGCGGGTAAGCATGCTGGGCATAGCACCGAAATGTTTCTTCGGAAGTTCTGGGTGAGTTTTTTGTTAACGATTCCGGTTGTCTTCTACTCTGGTATTTTCCAAACTATTTTTAACCGGCAGGCGCCAGCGTTTCCCGGATCAAATTATATTCCCCTACTTCTCGGCTCAATTGTCTTTTTCTACGGCGGCTGGATTTTCTTAAGGAGCGCTTTCCGGGAAATTAAAGGACGGCAGCCGGGAATGATGACCTTAATCGCCGTCGCTATTTCAGCCGCTTACTTCTACAGTGTTTATGCCGCTTTTTTCGCGCCGGAACATACCCTTTTCTGGGAATTAACTACCCTAATCACCATTATGCTTTTAGGCCACTGGCTTGAGATGCGGGCTGTGGCCGGCACCCAAGGCGCCCTAAAAGAACTCTCGAAACTTATACCAGATAGAGCCGAGGTGATCGATGGAAATACGACAAAAGAGATCCCGATCTCCGAACTCAAGGAAGGAGATCTGGTTTTTGTTCGGCCAGGCGGCCGGATTCCGGCTGATGGCTTAGTGATTGAAGGAAAATCAGAAGCCAATGAATCGATGATGACTGGCGAATCCGCCCCGGTTCCTAAAAAAGAGGGTGATGAAGTGATTGCCGGAACAACGAACGGCGATGGTTCGCTCAAAATAAAAGTGACTAAAGTGGGCGAGCGCACTTTTTTGGCTGGAGTGATGAGGTTGGTTGAAGAAGCCCAAGCCTCGAAATCAAAACTCCAAATTCTTTCAGATAGAGCGGCTTTTTATCTGACGGTGATTGCTCTCCTCTCTGGCACGGCTACTTTCATTACTTGGCTTTTAATTGATGCTTTTGATTTTGCGGTTGAACGAATGGTGGCGGTTTTAGTAATCGCCTGCCCTCATGCCCTGGGATTGGCCGTCCCGCTGGTCGCTTCAATCTCAACTACGCTCGCGGCCAGGAACGGCTTTTTGGTACGGCAACGGCTGGCCCTAGAGCTTGCGAGAAAGATTGACGTGGTCCTCTTCGATAAAACCGGCACTTTGACCAAGGGCGAATACGGCGTGACTAACGTCTGGCCCATTGGGGCAAAGAATAATAATGAGGTTATCCAATATGCGGCCTCGGTTGATGCTTATTCAGAACACTTTATCTCCAAGGCGATCGTCAAAAAAGCCGAAGAAGAAGAAATTGAACTTTTAAAAATCGAGAATTTTGTCCGTCTTCCGGGAAAGGGCGTGAGGGGAAGAATAAAAAATGAATGGGTATCAGCCGGGGGGCAGGCTCTAGCCGACGAACTCGATTTAAAATTGCCGCCAGAAATTGCTAATGAAGTCGAACTCGAAAATAAAAAGGGCAAAACAATTATTTTTGTGGCGAAGGGCGAAAAAGCGCTCGGCGCTTTAGCTTTAACGGATCTGATTCGCGACGAATCCCGGGAGGCGGTAAGGCTCTTGAAGGACGCAGGAGTAAAAGTGGCGATGCTTACCGGCGATTCAGAGAATGTCGCTCGTTGGGTGGCCGAAGATTTAGGAATTGATGAATATTTTGCCAAAGTCCTACCCGAGGAGAAATCAGAAAAAGTAAAATTGCTTCAAGAAAAGGGCTATAAAGTGGCCATGGTCGGCGATGGCATTAACGATGCGCCAGCTCTCACCCAAGCTGATCTTGGTATCGCGATTGGCGCCGGTACTAACGTCGCCATCGAGTCAGCCGGAATTATTTTAGTGAGAAACGATCCCCGAGATATCCCGAAAATTGTTAGACTCTCCCGCGAAACTTACCGCAAAATGATTCAAAACCTCTTTTGGGCAACAGGTTATAATGTGGTGGCCTTGCCGCTGGCGGCCGGAGTTTTGGCTACTAAAGGCATTATTCTCCAGCCGGCCCTCGCGGCTCTTTTTATGTCGCTTTCAACTGTGATTGTGGCGATTAATGCTATGCTTTTGAAAAGAAAAACTATTTGATGATGAGGAACAAAGCCTTAATTATCGCTCTTAGTTTAATTCTGGGGCTCGCGCTTGGCGGGCTAATTGGTTGGTACTTCAAAAACCGCTCCCCGGCTGAGGAAAACGGGCCAGTTGCTGAAAATATTGGAAATGCGGCTGAAAAAGCGGATTTAATTAGGGTGGAGACGCCTCGCCCCAATCAAAAAATCACGAGCCCCCTCACTATTTTAGGCGAAGCTCGAGGCACCTGGTTTTTTGAGGCCAGCTTCCCGGTGAAGCTCCTCGACGAAAACGGCAACTTGCTGGCTCAAATACCGGCCCAGGCCCAAGGCGAGTGGATGACTGAAAATTTTGTCCCCTTCACCGCTAAACTCGAGTTCCCAAAACCAAACACAGCTAAAGGATTATTAATTCTTGAGAAAGACAACCCCTCTGGCCTTCCCCAGAACGCCGACCAGCTCGAAATCCCGGTTAATTTCAACGACTAGGCAATATACGGACTTCGGAAGTCCGTATATTAAAAGAGGCTGGTTTGCGGCTTCAATCCTTCCCGCTCGCCGTCGCCGAAGATACTAATCTTGCCGTACTCGCCGTCATAACCGGGTTCTATCTTCACCCGTCCCTGCCTTAGACGCCGAATGGCTTCGACTACGGTCTCGGTGGTAACTTTAGCCAACTCGCTCTCGGACACGTCGATTAATGTCTGCAGTTCGCCGCCTCCGGCCGACACCAAATTCCAATACTCAGCCTCAACCGCTTTAGTCTGGCGCCCCCTTACGCCTTGAGCCTCAGCTATAACTTTATCAAGTTCAATAAGGCTCGTGAACGGCAAAGCGCCTTCGGGCCGAGAATCAGGATCCCGATCGGTCAATTCGTATACTCTATTCAGAACTCCGATGGTGAGCTCGCGACCGCAACTCGGGCAAATTCCTTTATGTTCGGCCGTAATACTCGGCTCTAAACTCACCTTGCAGTTGCGATGACCGTCATAATGATATTTGCCCTCGTCAGGAAAGAACTCAACCGTACCGGCGAGTTTAAGGGATAAATCTTTGTGTTTCCCGGCGGCGACAGCGCGCGGACTGCCGTAACGAATAGCAGTCATGACGGTATCGTAAGAAATATCGTTCCCTTCGAAAATATCTGCCTCGCGTCCAAGATTAGGAAGTGAATGGGCGTCTGAATGTGATACTAGGGCCAGGGAATCAAGTTTAGACAATCGCCAATTCATCGGCGGATCAGACGAGAGACCGGTTTCAATAGCAAAAATATGCTTTGATAAATCATCAAAGCATTCCTCGATCGAGTTATAGCCCGACTTAGAGCCGAAAATTGAAAACCAAGGCGTCCAGGCGTGAGCCGGGATCAGCACGCCACGCTCATCAACCTCAAGTAAAAGTTTTAATAAATCCTCCGAACTTATTCCTAGGATGGGCCGGCCGTCAGAAGCGATATTACAACCACGATTCACGAGTCCTGCATTAAATTGAGCCACTGCCTCGAGTGAGGGTAAAAAAAGCAAGTGGTGCACCCGACGCACTGCCTCTTTGTGCTTATAAATACAGGCGACTTCAGTGCCGAGAATAAAACGGACCGAAACTTCTTGGTTCGGCCGAAACCGGGAATCGGTACGACGATACGAGGCCTTTAGGCGATAAAGCCCGGGTTCAGCTGGCTCGAGCTTATTTTTTAATTCATCAAACCAACGGGGGTGGGTAAAATCGCCGGTCGCCACCAATTCGACCCCTTTAATGCGGCTCCAGAGATCGATATTTTCGGGTACGAGTTGGGGCGAGCAGGCCCGGGCAAACTTTGAGTGAAGATGGAGATCGGCGAATAATCGCATAAACGAAGTATACCATCAATGTGTTACAATTATTTTATGGACACAAAAATTAAAAATTACTTGGGCCTCGCCCTGATCGCGGGGATTGTTGTTTTAGGTTATGCGGCAGTTGTTTTTGCCGGAGCCTACGGTAGAGCAGTCGAACCGTATAACATACCGAGTTTTTCGGTTACTGGTGAAGGTAAAGTAACGGCCAAGCCGGATGTAGCTAAGTTCGACTTCAGCGTCATCACCGAGGGGGGCAAGAATATCGGCGCTCTTCAGGAAGAAAACAGCAAGAAGGCTAACGAGGCTATTGCTTTTCTTAAAGAAAACGGAGTTCTGGAAAAAGACATTAAAACCACTGGTTATAATATCGAACCGCGGTATCAGTATTACGGCTGTACTGACGGCGCTTGCCCGCCGGCCGATATTGTCGGTTACGCCATTCGCCAAACAGTTGAGGTAAAAGTCAGAGATTTCGGCAAGACAAGCAGTATTTTGAGCGGGGTAGTCGAGAAAGGGGCGAACTCGGTTTCCCAGCTTTCTTTTGAGGTTGATGACCCGACTGAACTCCAGAATCAAGCCCGAGCCGAAGCCATTGCCAAGGCCCAAGCCAAGGCCAAATCAATCGCCGAAGCTGGCGACTTCAAGTTGGGAAGACTGCTGATTATCGAAGAGTATTCGATTGAACCGCCGATTATTTACGGCAAGGGCGGCTTTGGGCTGGAAGTGGGCGGCGGCCAAGAACCAGTAACCCCGCCGACGATTGAACCGGGCAGCGAAGAAATTAAAGTCAACGTCAGCCTACGTTACGAAATAAAATAGGGGCTAAAGACAACGACTGTAGCCGCAGCTAGGACAACTCATACAGCCTTCAGCTAGTACCAAACTAGCGCCGCAATCCGGGCAGCCGGGCACTAGGCCGTAGTCAGCAATATCCTTAGGCAGGGGCAGTTTTTGATGAACCGCTTCGCCGCTCATCACCGGGATCTCTTCTTTTTTAATACCGCCCGCCTCTTTGGCCGAGAGGTGTTCCTCCATGATCCGGGCAATAGCATCAGGCAGGGAAAGAACAGTCCCCTTCTCCGTCATCACCGGCATTGGTCCTCGAATTCCTTTTAATTGTTCGATTACTACTTCGACTTTGATGCCGGAACGGAGAGCCAAAGAGATCATCCGACAAATGGCTTCAGACTGTTCCTGGAAGAAACCGCCGCTTTTACCAATGGTGGCAAAAACCTCAAAGAGTTTCCCGTTTTCATCTTCGTTAACAGTGATGTAAAGATTGCCGTAACCAGTTTTTATTTTATAAGTGCGGCCGATGAGCGTTTCGGGTCGGGTCCTGGGCGCCAAACCGTTTCCTTCTGGTTCTTCTTCTCTCGCTCCGATCGCTTTAACCCCAACTTGCTTAGTTGGATCTTCGGTCATAGCCACCATCTTCTCGCCCTTGCCAAGACTGATCGCCTCGATCAGGCGGCTACCTTCGCGATAAACAGTGGCGCTCTTACAGCCAAGCTGCCAGGCGAGAATATAACTTTTCTTAATTTCCTCGCGAGTAACTTGATTGGGGAAATTAATGGTTTTCGAAATCGAATTATCAACGTGGGCTTGAAAAGCGGCCTGCATCCGGATATGATCCTCGCCTGACATATCCATGGAAACCACAAAAGTATCGCGCAAATCTTGGGGCAAATAAGTTAAATGTTGGATGGTCCCGGTCTTCAAAACTTCTTCTTTGATTTCGTTCATCTCCTTCTCGTTAAAACTGCGCCGCTTGAGTTCAGCCTCAAAGTGTTGATTAAGATAAGCATACTGATCGCTGTCTTTGTCTTGTTTTACAAAAGCCAAGGCGAAGTTAGGTTCCATGCCAGAAGAAGTGTCGAACATCATTGAAATAGTGCCAGTCGGAGCCACGGTGGTTAAAGCGGCGTTTCTCATTCTCACTTTCTTTTTAGCAAAAAGGCTTGATTTGTAATGAGGGAAAACGCCTTTTTCTTTAGCCAACTCTCGCGACATTTCATGGGCGGCCTCTTGGATAGCGGCCATCACTTTTTCCGCGACCTCGATCCCCTCCGGAGAATTATATTTGATACCCAACTGATAAAGCAGGTCGGCAAACCCCATTACTCCCAGACCAATCCGGCGGTTTTTCTTGGCCAGTTCAGTTACCTGGGGAACTGGAAAATCAAAGCGATCAATGACGTTGTCCATTAAACGGACGGCGGTTTTCGTCACTTCCCTGAGTCGAGCGTAGTCAACCTTTCCTTTACGGGCAAAGACAGCCAGATTGATCGAACCAAGGTTGCAATTATCATAAGGGTGAAGAAATTGCTCACCGCAGGGATTAGAGCTTTCGATGGGACCGAAATCCGGCAAAGGATTGGTTTTATTAACCGTATCAATAAAAACAATGCCGGGTTCGCCGTTAAGCCAAGCGTAATTAACAATCTCATCAAATAATTCTCGAACTGTAATGTCAACTTCTTCGCTGCCGTAAACAGTGCCGTTAGGATGAGTGAGAACGCGGCGCGGCTTTACTTTGGTCAATCCTCCGGGGAGAGCGGGCCATTCCTCTTTCCAGCGGCAATACCACTCGTCGTCCGGACTTTCGACAAGCTTTTTCATAAACTCGTCGGTTACCTTGACCGAGATGTTAAAGTTTCTGATTTTACCCTCCACCTCTTTGGCCCGAATGAATTCGAGAATATCAGGATGATCAACGCTCATCATCGCCATATTAGCGCCGTGTCTTCCCTGTTGTTTGATAATGCCAAAGGCCTCGTTATAAATTTTCAGAAATCCAACCGGACCCGAGGAAGTGCCTCGAGAAGTAACAGTTTTGGTCATGGCTGGCCGCATCCGATCTAAGGCAAACCCCAAACCAGCCCCAGCCTGTTGAAGCAAGGCGGCGTCTTTTAGGGTTTGGAAAATACTCTCTAAGGAATCGTCAATCGGCAAAACGATGCAATTAGCCACAAGCATCGTGTCCGCTCCGGCGTTAGTTATAGTCCGACCCGCCGGCGTATATTCTTTGCGAGCCATAATTTTAAAGAAATCTTCTTCGATTTGCTTAATAAACTTCGGCTCTTTGCCGTAATCTTTTTCAACTGCGGCCAAGTACTTTGCCACTCGCAGAAACATATCAGCCGGCGATTCCTGATTGCCTTTATCGTCAACGAGGAGATACCTCTTTTTCAAAATTCGGAGAGCATTCTCCGAAAAAGTTCGATTGATTTCCTCTTTTCTCTGCTTGGTGATCATAATAAGCTCTCTGAGAAATTTTCCTTCTGAGCCCGCTCATTATAGCACGCCGAAAGGAAGTTAAATCTTGTGGATAAGAGGCCCCGAAGCAGGGGGGCTTGTCAAAAGAGAGGGTCGCCCGCCAACTTACTGCCTATCAGGACTCGGAATAATTTGCTCCAGCGACAAATTTTCCTGCTTCTCGGCTTACCAGTCCGACTTGCTGTCGGACACCAAGCTGGTAAGCCTCCGAAGACGTCCTGTACGTCAGCAGGTTGTCGGGCTGGCACTGCTAAACCAAACCAGATTAGAAGCCTCCCTCGTTTCTCAGAACCAACTTTTATCGCCTCCGCTTTTTTCTCAAGAAAGTGGGGGTGTCCCAGGCGTCTTCCGGGGGACTAACCTCTTTTTCTTCTTCTGTCTTTGAACCGGTTCTGACGTTGTCGATCGCCAGTCGCGGTTCGACCTCTTCTAAATCTTTCTCGATCGGCAAGGACGGCTCGGTCCGCTCAATAAATAATGAAGGCAAAGAATCTCGCTTAAGGGCCATGCCATTAAACCCGGTGGCAATCAAAATTACTTTCACCTGGCCGGGTTTAAGTTTTCGATCATTATAAGCGCCGAAAATAATTTTGGCTCCCGGATCAACATTCTCGGTAATAGTTCGGGCGGCTTCGTTGACTTCGGTCATCTTCAAATCCCGACCACCGGCAATGCCGAAAAGAACACTTTTAGCTCCTTCAATTGAAATATCTAAAAGCGGAGAGTTAATGGCCTGGGTTACGGCTTTAACTGCCCGATCGTTGCCCGAGGAAATCCCTACGCCTACCACCGCCATGCCGGCCTCGCGCATGATGGCTTCAAAGTCAGCGAAATCAACATTAATTAATCCGGCGGCGGCAATAATTTCGGCCACCCCCCGAACCGAGCTCTTCAAAATTTCATCAATCTTTTCAAAGGCTTTCAAAACCGGGGTGTCCTGGTCGATGATGCTGAAAATACGATCGTTCGGAATCACCAAGAAAGTATCGACTCGATCTTTCATTTTTAAAACTCCTTCTTCGGCAATTCTCGCCCTGACACTCCCCTCGAAAGCAAAGGGTTTAGTGACCACGGCTACAGTTAGAGCATCCGCTTCTTTAGCGACATCGGCAACAACGGGCAGAGCGCCGGTACCGGTGCCGCCGCCAAAACCAGCCGTCAGAAAAATCATGTCCGCTCCCTGCAGGGCCTCAAGAATTTCGGAACGATTCTCTTCGGCCGCCTGTTGACCGATCTCGGGATTCATCCCGGCTCCCAAACCCTTAGTTAGAGCTCGGCCGATATGGAGTTTTCGGTGGGCATCACAAGCTTCAAGGTCCTGGACATCAGTATTAATAGCGATAAATTCCACTCCCCGCTGGTTAAAATCCTTTCTCATCCGGGTAATGACATTACCCCCTCCACCGCCAATGCCGACCACCTTGATTCGAACAAAGCTCTTCGTCCGGCCCCGAGGTGAAAGCGAATCTCTCTCTTCGATTTTTCGTGTTTTTCGACGGCGGACTCGCCGACTAGGCCGACGGCTCGCCCCTTGTCTCTTCTGATTCTTTTTAGGAATTTTCCTTTTAGGCACGGCTAAGGAATAAGATTCTTAAAAAAATTGAGAAATGGGTTTCGACTAAGAGCCTCGCGCCTGGGATGCGATTCGGCGCTTCCAAGCACTAATCCTAAAACTAAAGCATATTCCGGAGACTCGAGCAAGCCGAAGGCAGTCGGCGAATCAGCCTCGAAATCGCTCGCCCGAGGCAAGCCGATCTGGGTCGAGAGCTTAAGCTCTTGCTTAACCAGCTCAACGATGCCCGGAAGCTTAACGCCGCCGCCGGTTACCACCGCTCCGCCGGGTAATTTCTCCCGGCCAATGGTTCTTAACTCATCACTGATAAGTTCGCAGATTTCGCCCAAACGGCTCTCGATTACTTCCGAGATATATCTCCGCGAAGGCTCTCCCTTACTTTGCTCATCAAATTTTTTCAGTTCTATCTTTTCTTTATTAGAAACTTCCCGGGCCATGGCATAACCATAAGAAAGTTTTATCTTTTCGGCTACTTCAACCGGCACTTTAAGAGCGTAGGCTAGATCATTCGTAATATGGCCCGCCCCGACCGGCAGGACTTTGGTATGTAAAAGCTTGTCTTCCTCGTAAACAGCCAAGCCCGTCGTGCCGTAGCCGATATCGATTAAAACCACGCCTAATTCTTTTTGGTTTTTAGTGAGCACGGCCATGGCCGAAGCCAAGGGACCAAAAATTAGACCACTAACACTGCCGCCCCCGAGCTCGACACACTTGGTTAAATTTTTAACCGCTGGCTGAAAGGCATCAATAATCAAACTAACGAGTTCCAGTCGCGCCCCGGTCATGCCCAGTGGGTCCTGAATGTCCCCGACCCCATCAACAATGAATTCCTGTTTGATGGTGTGGAGAATCATCCGATTTGAGGGCAGATTAAGGGCCTCGGATGATTGCACCACCCGCTCAATATCGTCTTTAAAAATCTCGGCATTGGCCCGGGAAACGGCCGTAATTCCCCTTGAGCTTTGAACCTTGACATCAGGTCCTCCGGCTCGAAGATAGATGTTTTTAAGGGCCGATTTATCAATCTGTTTGACCTCTTGAAGCAAAGAACGCAGAGTTGTAGCCGCCGCCTCCATATCAACCACCACACCCCGTCTCAACCCCCGAGAGGGTTTGCTAAAACTCGCCCGGATGATCATTCGACCGCTTGGGCTAGGCAGAGCCACTACTGCTTTCACGTTTTCCGAACCGATATCAAGACCTAGGACCGCTGCTTGAGCCATTTAAGAAAGTTTAATTCGAGTTTCTCCATCCCCATTCTAGCATTTTTAAGATCGTGGTTAAAACCTAATAAATGAAGAAGGCCGTGGGCTAAAAGCGCCTCAAATTTCTCCTTTCTCTCTCTCACGACCGGGGGGCAGAGATAAATCTCTCCCAATTTTTTATTCGGGGAGGAAACTTGGGGGAACTCCCGGGGCAGGGTAAAAGAAAGAACACCGGTCGGCTCGTTTTTACCCAAGAAACGGTGATTAATTTCCCGCATCATCTTACGGCCCACAAGATAAACCTCGAACTCGACCCTGTCTAATTCAAGAAATTGAACGAGGGTCGAAGTTATCTTCTTCAAATCTTTTTCTAATTTTTTAAATCTCTTATCAAGGGCGATAATCGAAACCGAACTCTTCATCCCTGACCTAATTTCTCTTTAACCAAGTCACTGACTGTCTTCGAATCAGCCCGACCGGCTACTTCTTTCATCACCTCTTTCATTACTTCGCCAAAGGGCTTGGGCCCAGCGGCGAGCGCCTTATCAATAACCGATTCTATTTCAGCGGCGGTTAATCCTTCTGGAAGATAAGACTTAATGATTTCAAGTTCGCGCGTTTCTTTTTCTTCTAAATCTTTTCGACCGGCTCCGGCATAAATTTCAATGGCCTCTTTTCTCTTCTTGGCCTCTTTATTTAAAACCGAGATAACTTCATCGTCGGTTAAGTTCCCCTCACCGCTCTTAGTTCTTTTTTCAATTTCGGCATTGTGAATACTCGAGAGAAGAAAACGAATCGTCTCCAATTTGAATGAATCGCCGCCTTTTAGGGTCTGAATTGAGTCGGCTCGAAGTTCCTCGATAAGGGCCATTAGAACTTGCCGAGCTTCCTCGCCCGCTCGATCTCGACGCTCCGCCCTTGTCGGTGGAGGGCTGAACGACGCCGGCGACTACGGTTAACCGCCCGCTTCTTAAAGCGCCGTCTTTTAGCCTCGACTAAAACCCCGCTTTGCTGAACCTTTTTGGTAAAACGGTAAATTAAAGAACTCGTCGATTCTCCTTCTTTTCTTTTAATTGAAATGTCAGACATAAATTAATCTTTGCTTGCTTCCAATAACTTTTTTCTTATCTCTCCAAGGCTTTCCTGCGGCGGATTATGAACTATAGAGTGGATACTACCGCCATTGTCGGCATGCCACCTGGGTACCACATGAATATGAAGATGTTCAATTCCTCCCCGGGAAGCCGGCCCTTGGTTAATACCGATGGTAAATCCCTCGGGTGAAAGAGCGTTCTCGAGCATACCAATTATATATCTCACCGTCAAAAAAATAGGACTGAGATTATTCTCGGAAAGGGTGACGATTGAATCCGCGTGTTCCTTGGGGATGACGAGGGTGTGCCCAGGAGCGAGCGGGTTCACATCCAGGAAGGCCATCGTCTGCTCATTCTCGTAGATAACCTCGGCCGATATTTTCTTACTGACGATATTACAAAATAGACAATCCATTAATGCAGTCTTTTTTTCACTTCCTCAACTACCTTCTTCAGAGGCACTGACTCCTGAACTCCGGTTGTCATATCCCTCACGATAATGCTCTCCTCATAAACCTCCCGCTGACCAAGAATCAGGGCCAGGGGTGAATGAATCTTATTGGCTGATTCCAGCTGATCCGAAAGAGAATTTTTCCCCAAGGCACTCACCACGCCAATATTGCCCCGACGGAGTTCTTCAATTAAAGAGAGACTTCTTCTTTTAGCTAAATCGCCGATGTGAACCAGGAAAATTTTAGTCCTCGGTTTAGGCAGCTTTAGCGCATCGGGCCGCTCCATTAAGAGCTCTACCAGCCGCTCGACGCCGCCGGCCACTCCCACGCCCGGCGTTGACCGACCGCCGAGAATTTCAGCCAGATAATCATAGCGGCCGCCAGAAGCCAGGGCTAGACCGACGCTCGCGGCCGGAGGGGCCGAAGGCAACCCATCTTTTTCCTCGCTGGTAAAAATCTCAAAAACAGTCCGGCTATAATAATCCATTCCCCTGACGAGGAGCGGGTTCAGGGTATAGGGCAGGCCGATCTCTTCGAGCGACTCAAGCACCTGTTTCAGATGACTACGGCAAGGGCTACAAAGGCTGTCGAGGATGCTAGGGGCGCCCGCTTTAATCGGTTGGCAAACCTCTTTTTTGCAGTCTAAAAGACGCAACGGATTCAGCTTCATCCGTCTCAAACAATCGCGGCAAACCGGCTGACCCCGGTAATAGTCAACGAGTTTTTTGCGATAACCAGGACGGCAAATCCGACAGCCAATGCTTGAAATCTGAATAATCAGGGGCTTAATATTTAAATTCTCGATCAGGCGGAAAGAGGCGACGATAATCTGGGCGTCATAGATCGGATCGCTATCGCCGCCGATGATTTCAAAGCCAAACTGATTAAACTGGCGATAGCGACCGGCTTGAGGCCTTTCGTAGCGAAAGACCGGACCAAAATAATAAAGCCGCTGGGGTTGAGGCAGGCGGTAGAGTCCGTTTTGAAGATAACTCCGGACAACCGGCGCCGTCATTTCCGGCCGGAGAACCAACTTATCACCGCCTTTAGTTTTCAAAAAATACATTTCCTTCTCGACAATGTCCGTTATCTCTCCCACCCCTTTTTCAAAAAGTTCTACTTTTTCAGCGATGGGCGTCTCAATCCGGGAAAAATTATAGAAGTCAGCGATCTCTCTCGTCACTTCAATTACCTTATCCCAGAAAGGCATATCTTTAGGGAGTATGTCGTGCATCCCTTTCGGGGGCGCAAGCGATTCAATTCTATCTACTCTTTTTTCCGGAGCTGCAATCTTTTTTTTAAACATTGATTTACTTAGGGATTTAGGACGGCAAAAGCGGTCGGCGGCCAGAATCTCAACCGGACAATACCGGTAATCAAATCTTCATCAACCGGCCCCCAGCTCCTGGAATCAAAACTTTGAGCTCGATTATCTCCCATTACAAAATGTTCGCCCTCGGCCAACTTGAAAATATATTCTCCTTTTAGATTTTGCCCCTTGGGCAAGTAGTCTTCCTTGATCGGCTCGCCGTCAACTATCACCTGACCATCCTGGATAATTACCGTCTCGCCCGGCAACCCCACCACCCGCTTGATGTAAAACTCGTTCTCGTTCGCCGGATTTCTAAAAACGATTACCTCTCCTCTTTCCGGTTCGCGGAAACGATAGCTCACCTCGTCTACCAAAAGATAGTCACCGCTTTCGAAGTTGGGTTCCATACTCGCCCCCTGGACCAGAAACGGCTGGGCAATAAAGCTATAGACGAAGTAAATTGAGACCAGTACTATAACCAAAGTCTCAAGAATCTCAAGAATTGAAGCGAAAAGTTGTCTCATTAGTGTGTATCTCGAGGCATTCTAATACAATAAAAAGGAGGTGGCAAATCCATGGTTCTAACCGAAAAAAGAGAGATAAAACTAATAATCGG
>CAYNZK010000006.1:19678-21065 GCA_964401665.1 uncultured Candidatus Saccharibacteria bacterium | reverse complement strand
AAACGTAACAAAAGTGCCTCGCCTGATCTTAATCTCGGAGGGCTTATAGCTATTCCGATCCATCTCAATAAGAACACTGCCTTCGGTATGGAGGGGAAGATCAGCATAAGAACTGGTCTTAAGGTTTTTGGCTATAAAAAGAGCGCCAGCGATTAAGGCAAGCAAGCAAAATAAGACGAGGGCAAGAAGTACTTTTTTGTTTTTCTTAAATTTCTTAGGAATTTTCATCTAATCTATTTCTTTCTTGCAAAAACGTACCCGAAAACTGCTCCCAGAATTAAAGAGACGGCGAGCCCCAGATACCATTTATAATCATTATTACCTGATTTTTCGCCGGCAGCCACAACTTCATTAAACCCTACTGCGGCGAGCTCTTCTCCACCCTGCCTAAAACTGAGATTAAAAACATAATTCCCTTCATTAAGAGTTAGGGTAGCCCTGGCCGCGCCTTCAATAAGCTTGTCACTCGCGATTGGACTCGCAAAAACAACCGTTCTTGTTTCTTTATCCTCAACTCTTAAAAACATTGTTTCGAATGGCGCCCCCACACCAGATTCTTTATCAAGCAAGCGAAAGACATAAGGGGTCGCCTCTCCCGAGACAGCCTCAAGTACCTCAGATTCAAACTCCACCTTATAGTTGCCTGCTTCTTGCTCGGCGCTTTTGCCAAAACCATGAGCGCTTGCCCCCGGAACCAGAGTAAAACTCAGATTCAGTAAAACAAGGGAGGCCGCTTTCAAATTAGAACTCATTAAGATTAAATTATAACAGCACCAGATGATGAAACGTATGGGGAAAACTGCGCCAATCATTTTTCTCCTTTCAATAGTTTTATTTGGGTTTTTTATCCGACTCGCCAGGCTTGATTATCCGCTTGAGAGCGAAGAAGCTAACCGTGACTTTCTTTTTGCCCGCCATATCGCCTATTTTGACGAAAGGCCGGTTTTCGGCAATCGAAACGGCACTCTTGAAAGTTTTCCGAACAGTCCGGCTTATAACTACCTCTCGGCCCTACTTCTCCTTATTTGGGATAGTATTCTCTTTCTTGGATTTATTAACCTCCTGCTCCAGGCCACCGCTATCCTCGCTATCTACTTTTTAACCAAACGGCTTTTTGATAAGGAAACGGCCCTACTTTCGGCTTTTGCCCTTGCTTTCGGCCGAGTTTTTCTCGATCAATCGCTTTGGCTGTGGCAACCTTATCTTTCGATTTCTCTTTTTTATATATCTTTATTCCTGCTTTATCGAAAATCCTTATTTTCACCTCTTCTATTCGCGCTTTCGATCGCCATCCATTTAGCCACCGCGGTTACGGTTCCGATATACGCGGGGTTGACTTTCTATTTTCTAGGAAAAGACTGGAAAAAATTCTTCAATACCGCAACAA
>CAYNZK010000006.1:1398-19668 GCA_964401665.1 uncultured Candidatus Saccharibacteria bacterium | reverse complement strand
CGCCATCACTCTTGTTATTCTTCTTATCCCCAGTTTTATTTATTTCTGGTCAAACCGCGAAAGTAGCAGCGTATTTGAACTGAATAAACTGCTCCTTCAACACTTTTTAATTCTTCTGCCGGTGGCGGTTGTTCTTGCCATATTTCTCTTTAAAAAACTGATTGGTTTTAGGCCGATCATTTATACCTTAGTGGTTTTTCTAACTTTATTGCCCTATTATTCGAATCCCCTCCGATTTAGCTTGGGCATGCCCAGATATGATGAGATTCAAGAGATAACAACGGTTTTAGTTCGGGAAATTAATGAAATTAAAAAGGAACGTAACCTCAACGATCTCCACTTTTTCGTTTTTAAAGTCTACGCCTCAGAAGAGAATAACTGGTTTGCCGATAACCTCGGCTTCTATGATGTCATTTACTGGGCGCCGCTCGAAAAAGAGCTCGACACTCAGTTTGTGAAACTTAACGACGCTCGGGGGAAAATTGAATTCGAAAGATTAAATAGCGACCAATTTATTTTTGTCGCCTGTCCTTTTTTCCCTAGCGCCGAGGTGGAAAAAACAGATTGCCTGGATAAATTCCAAAACGAAAATCCAAATTATCAATTCTTTAAAAAACTGCCGACCTCCGGCAGTCACTCCTTCTACTTGATGGGGAAAATCTAACTTTAAATACAGGTTCGGGCCGGGTAGGAAGAGGCTCGGTCAGAGGGAACAAAACAGGCCGAGACAGCCGTCACCCGTAAATCAGCTTCTTCAACCGAAACCGGCGAATGGAAGGTTATGCCAAAAAGTTCACCGCCCGCCTGCCTTTTAACGCCGCCGCACTCGGTTAGGGCTGAACCATCTTCGGCTTGAACAGAGCGACACTTGATTTCTCCCATTTTCCCTAAAAAGTCCTGGTTGAAAATCTGGCCGGCAAGCGCCTTAGCCTTTTCGGCATCTATCTCCAGTTCGGCGTCAACTGACCAAACCCTAAGATAGTGAGGCCCTTTTTTGCTCGTATCCGAAACATAAAGCGCGGTTAAAAGCCGGCTATCTGGAGTGAGCCAACTTGCCCTAAATTCTTCCCGATTTTCTTCTCTTGAAACGGATTCTAAATCTAATTCTTCGGGTACGTAGTTATATTGGAGAGTGCTTTTTAAAAATTTGGAGAGGACCTCGGCCTCATCTTTTGGGAGGGTGGTGTTGTAAAGAATACCTGAGGCCACGTAGCCATTCTGGTCACTTGTTTCCTTAAAATTCAAAACCTCTAAAATACTGCCCCTTAAAAAGAAAGCTAAAGCGGCAAGTAAAACAAGAACCGCGAGAAGCCTCCAAACGAGAAATTTATTCTTAGGCAGGCTGAGTCTCATCTACGCTAATAATATTATAGCATAGCTCCCCTCCTCAGGGCTGTTGGAAGATAATTTGAGGAAGGCGAATCAGGCGGTCATCTGAACGATCGGGGTTAAGATTCCGACCGTCCCGATTACTGGTTAGAAGATAGAAGGCACCGTCCGGACCAAGAGTGATTGTTCGGAGCCGACCAAACTCGCCTTCGAAAAATTTATCAAGGGTTTTAGTTTTTAAATCAAAGATATAAATAGCCCTGCCAGCTAAGCCGGCAAAATAAAGCTTGTCGTCCTTGATAACTGCGCCTGACGGAGCCCAAGTGTCGCTACCGCTATGGTAAACCGGTGATTCCATTCCCTCCCTTTTTTCGTCCCCGATTATGATTGGCCAGCCGTAATTTTTGCCCGGCTTGATCAAATTAATTTCATCAGTTGCATCTTGGCCGTGTTCTGTGATCCAAAGATTGCCGTCCTTATCCCAAGCCAGCCCCTGAGGATTTCGGTGACCGTAGGAGTAAACGGGCGAGTCTGAAAAAGGATTGTCTTTGGGGATACTACCGTCGTCATTCAAGCGCAGAATCTTCCCGGCTAAAGAAGACTGGTTTTGAGCCGATAATTTGTCGCCATGATCTCCGGTGGTAATGTAGAGCTTACCGTCCGGGCCGAATTTTATTCTCCCGCCGTCGTGATACGAAGCGCCGGGGATACCGGAGATTATCACTTTTTCGTCAGTTAAACTATCTTCCTTAAAAGTAAAGCGGGAGACTCTATTTAAAATCCGATTGTCTTCTTTATAGGTGTAATAAAGATAGATAAATTGATTTTCGTGAAAATCAGGATGAAGGGCCAAGCCCAAAAGTCCGCCTTCACCAATATGAAAAACATTTTTGAGCTCGTAATCTTTTGTTTCTTTTCCGACAAGAAGCAGCCGACCCGGCCTTTCGGTAATCAAAACTTTCGTTCCGGTGCCTTCGACACTATTAAGGAAAGCGATTTCCCAAGGAATTTCGAGGTTGGTCAAAAGAATAGTCGGGGCATCCTCATTAAAGGAGGCTGACTTTTCTTCGACGCCACCTCGGTCCAACAAGTAGAAGCCGCCTAAAAAGATTATTCCCAAGAGAGCAAGCAAAATTTGACTGGTTGATTTTCTCATTCTGAAGGACAAGTAATATTAATTTTAGCCTTTACCGTGTTGCAAATCTCTTCGGATTTCTCTTTGGGATAGCGATACTGGGCATAACGAACAAGCTCGAGGCCGCAAGTCTCTTGCTCGACTTGGGTTAATTCTTCTCTGAGGCAAAAATCAATCGCCCCCACGTATTCCTCATCCGGCGGCCCGAATTGGACGATACCGGAGACTAAACCGCCGACGCAGGAAAGAGCAAGTTCTTGATCAAGACTACGACATAAATCAATTTTCTCCTCGACCCTCTCGTTTCGGTTGAAGATGAAACGAACGCTGCCGGAAGCTAGGCTCCTAACCAAAATGTCTCGATATTTTTCTTCAGCCAGTTTCAGGTAATTCAGCGAGTCTTCAAGCCGATAATCGCCGAGCCATAAAATTGCCGGCGCCATATCCATATAACAAGACGCTTTAAATTTTTCTTCTTGTTCTTCACACAGCCACAGAGGATCTTCTCTATTAATCTTTAGGCCGTAGACTTCGTTGTAATAACCAATAGAGATAGAGTCAAAAACGCCGGTAGCGCAAATCTTAAGTTTTTCCGGATCGGTTGTTACTTTTTGGCAAAGCTCTAGCGCTGGGTAGACCATTGCCCTCTCGTCGCCCCAAAAAGCCGGGTCATGAACATTGGTCCAGCCGTGACCAATGCCGTGATAACAAGCATACTGTTGGCCGTAACCTTTCTCGGCAAGCCCGGCATCAACATATTCACAGAACTCTCTGGCCTTTCTGACATCGCCGCTCTCCGAAACCAGAGTTTCCATAAAGCCGTGGTAAAAACCGTAAGCACAATAAGCGGTTTTTTCGCTAACCTCAAAGTCCTCGCCCTTAGCAAATACTTCATAAGCTTCTCGGCCGATCAAATGAGCAAAATCGTGACAGTTGACCGTATTTAACTCATCTACTTCTCCCAGTCTTTCGACAACCTCAAAAGCCTGAGCCGCGCCGCCACTCCCTACAATTTCTTTTAAAACTGTTTCCAAACATTCAATCTCAAAACTATTGTCGTTTTTTCGGCATTTAGTTTCAGGATAACTCTCTTTCTCGGCGCCGCTTAAATAGAAACCAAGGCCGAGGGCGACTAAACCGACGCTTAGGCAAACCGATAATAAAAACTTCCTGTTTTTAATCATTAGGGCCAATAAGCTGATTCAATTTAGCCTCCTCGTTCGCGGCCTCAATACACTGGTTTCCTGTCTCCAGCTCAGGCACTAAGGCGCAGAAATCAAGCGCCTTCCCGTAAGCTGTTTCCGGCAAGCCATTTCTGATTACGCCTTCGGCAAAACCAAAAAGACATCGCTCATAAAGTCCGGGCTCCAAACTCCGGCAGGCGGCCAAAGTCTCTTTTTCAGAAATAAGACCTCGCCAGAAATCATGGGAAATAATATCGCCAAAGTTGTACATGGCCTGTCCCAGAAACTGCCTTTCCTCTACCTTAGCATAGTAAGCCAGGGTCTTCTCGATATCATTTTTAGCGTAGACCCAGGTGACCGGCAAAAAACTATCATAACAGGCTTCTTTTAAATTATTTTCTTGGACTCGGCAGAGTTTAAAAGGATCGGCTGGATCAAGCTCTTTCTTATAGCCATGACCGCCGGTATAGAGTTCTCCGATTCCGCCGAAAAGACCGTAGACGCAGTTTGAGACAATTCTCGAATCGTTTGATAATGCCCGGCAATCTTCGGCGCCCCTTCTAACAATCTCGGCCTCGTTGTCCCAATAATCCGAGAAGTAAAGAAAGAGGAGGCCGTGGCCAGCCCCGTGATAACATTGGTCAATTGGCTCAACTGTTTTTTCATAATCCGCATAGCTTATTTGATTTACGAAATGGTCACAGGTGGGAACCACTTTGTCGGTAAAATTAATATCGTGATGGCCAAATTCCTGCATGAAACCGTGAATAAAGCCGTAACCGCAAACAGAAACAATACCGCTCTCGGGTAACTTGCCGTTCTTGCTGTAGAGCCAATAAGCGACTTCGCCAACAGTATGAACCACGGTATGGCAGTCAGAGGCAAAGGCCGCATCCTGCTCTTTAAAACGCTTGATTATCTCAAGAGCAACCTCGGATCCTTTTTTGCTCGCCACCGATTCAAAGTAATCAGTCCAACAATTAAGTTGTTCGTCCCTATTTTCTTTGGCAAGACATAAGCCCATCACTTCGCTTTCCTCGGGAAGATTATCAATAAAGCTTTCCCGGGAAACCACTAGAATTGTGCCTCTTTTCTCCGGATCCAGATGGTCATGATAACGCCAAGTACCGGTTTTCTCGAACACAAACTGCCAAGTCTTGCCTGGAGCAATAGCTTCCCCGGGATTAAATTCAGGATAGAGGTTAAGAGCCGGATGCAAATCCGAGGCCGGCCAAACCGGAACCTCATTCTGGTTCACGAAAGTGACCGGACTGCCGGCCTTCACCACTAACCCTGCCGGCGAACAGCCGTTTTCGTTTATATAAATAACGTTATCTCTCGACTCGCGAAAGAAAAAAAGGTAAAAGATGAGGAGCGCGCCGATAGCGAGCCCCGAAACCAGAATAATCCTTTTTTTAAAGCCGATCATTAACTTTTACAGGCCGGCCTTTCGCCGACCAAATCGCATAACAACTTTTTTTTCTCTTGACCAAAATATTCGCCAAAGTATTCTACGGCATGATCAAGGCAAAAATCCTCGACCCAGGCCGAGAAGCCGCCGGTTCGGCAAAGTTCGGCTACTGCCAGGTGTTCTTTGCCCGGACTGCCGAAATCACTAAGCCCCTCAACCAAGCCGTTAATACAGGCTTTAGCTAAGACCTCATCTAGGACAACGCAGGCCCCAAGATTCTCTTCGTATTTTTTCTCACTGATGGTGCGGTATGACTGGTAACCGGCCATCGGCTGAATCAAGCTCTTTGCGTATTCGGAGTTAGAAATTAGGGAAGCATAGTTAAGGGCGGCACTAAAGTCGTCTTTAAAAAATTGCATCACGAGGTATCCCATCGCACTGTAGCAGGACCCTTGATACTCGACCGGTTGCCGCCGGCATAAAACAAGAGGGTCTTGCTTCATTTCTTCATCCCATTCATCAAACCGACCGAGGTAGATGTCTCCCAGTGAATGATAAATGCCGTTTACGCAACGGTTAAACTGGTCTTTCTGCGGGGCAATCTCCCGGCAAAGCTCAAGGGAATTATCAACGAGCTCGGACGAATTATAATCAGTAACCCCGTGGCCAATGCCATGGTAACAATCAAGAGTCGCGACCTGGGCATTCTCCCCTAAGGCGCCCTCGACATAAGCGCAAAACTGCTGGGCTAACGAGATGTCCTCGCCGGCCGAGGCGAGAGCAATAATAAAGCCGTGATAAAAACCGTAACCGCAGTAATAAGCTTCGGGTACCACTTCGAATTCGCCCTTTTCTTTAAATTCGAGGTGAGCGGCTTCACCAATCAGATGAGCGAATTGATGACAGTCAGAAGCAAAGTCCGGATCAGTCTCATACAGACTTTTAACTGCCCCGAAGGCTTCTCCGATTCCTTTTTCCCGGAGGATGTTTTTAATCAGGTCTTGGTAACAGCTATCCCGCTCGCCCCCGACAGGGAGTGAAAGACATTGATCGAGAGCCGACCCTTTATTTAGAAAAACGAGGCTGCCGAGAAAAAGGATAACGAGAAAGCCAAGAGCTGCAAAAATGCTTTTTCTTTTTTTCATAGAGGGCAATATTGATTAAGTTCCGCCTCTACGGTCATCCGGCAGATATCGCCGGCTCGGCCAGGATAGACAGAATTTAAATCGTAAAAGGCCCGGTGAGTACAAAGAGCTTTTTCTTTCAAACTAAATAAATCATTGCTGCAAAAAATAAGCGCTTGCCAGTGTTCCTCGCCGGTTTCGCCGGTTTCGATGAGCCCAGTAGCATATCCTTGAATACAAGCATTCCGAGTAGGGCCATCGAAACTAAGGCAGATCCTTATAATCTCATCCATCGTGATTGGCTCAGAAACCAAACTATTAAATAAGGTGATCAGAGTTTCGTATTCATCTCCATAACTGGGGATTGACTGTTTTAGATAGTCGACGGCCAAGGGAATGTTCTTGCCGGAAAAATAATAAAGGCCGGAGGCGAGCGACCGATAACAGCGGAGCTGGTATTCTTCGTCCTGCTCCTCGCAGATTAAAAGAGGTCTTTCATTATCCATTAAAAGACCGTAGTTGCCTTCGATATAGGCGAGATTAACCGCATTAAAAACGCCGCTGATACAACTAGGCTCTACCTCAACACCAGTGGCATTGGCCTTACAAAAACTAATGGCTCGGCCCAGAAGCTTTTCAAGCCCTTCTTTATTTAAGGAAGAGTCGCTCGGAACATCGAGAAAAACCGCAGCCCCGCCGAGATGAAAAAAACACTGATTAACCCCTCGGGGCGGCAATTCACTATTTATATAGGCGCAGATGCGATTGATAACTTCTTTATCCTGGCCGTCGTTTTGCCAAGCCGCCAGCAGGCCGGCATAAAAACCATAAAGACACTCTGAGGGTTCGACTGGAATATCCTCGGGAAATAAAAATTTTTCTCCGGTCGCCGTATACCATTCGTAGGTCTTAACTCCCAGAAAACCGGCTGTTTTGGAACAGGCAGAGGAAAGAACCGGATAATCATCAATCGCCTCGCCAAACTTGGCGTAAGCCGCTCTATAACCGTCTTGCTTAAATATCTTCTTGATTACTTCGGCAATGCACTTATCCGCCGCCTCGTAGTCCATCTCACCGCAGGCCTCGAGGCTAACCCCCCTCGACTGGTCCCAGACCCAATAAGCAAAGCCTCCGATTAAAATCGAGCCGAGAATAACCAAAAGAAGAATTAAAATATTCTTTTTACTCATTAAAAATCAAAGTAAAAATCAGTGGGGACATCGCCGCTTAAACATTTATTCTTTCTTTCCTCGTCAAAGTAACTGCAGTAATTTCGAAACGCTTCGGAATCTGGATGAAAGCTGTAGCGCGAGTAAAAGAGAAGGTTGTGGTAACAAGCCTCGGCCCGACCGTAAGTTTCGGCCAAACGGCAAAGGGCAAAAGCCTCATCCGTATATTGAGGATCTATCTGAACCAAACGACTTGAGGCATCGCCATAACACTGTTTTTGACGCGCTTCAGGCAAATCAAGACAGTAATCCGAGATTTTCTCTACACCGGCATCGCCTCCGGAACCGATGAACTGGGGTGTGAGAACCGTAAGACCGACGCCAAAACACCAGGTCTTGCCCCAGGGATCATCGGTAAACGAACAAAAACGAACCAGACCTTCGGGTTTTCTAATCTCATCGATAAAGAGCGGCCAAGTCTCCAATCGGCAGGCAAAAAGTTCATCGCCGGAAAATTGACCGCAGAACTCGTTAACTTCTTCTTTCTCAGGTTTAATCTTGGCGACCAGGGCAAAGTCTTCTGGTTCGATCCCCTGAAAAATAATCATAAAAACGCCTTGGATGCAGGTTTGGTAATAGTTGCGGCCATCATCCTTCGTCCCGATCTCTTGGCAAAGCTCCAGGGATTTTGGAACATCGGCTCCGGTAATATACATGGCCACATGACCAATTGAGTGGTAGCACATTGATCTTTCAACCTCGGTCGGGCTCCAGCCTTCTCTTGGTTCGCAAACATCTTTTAAGTCCGGTAGAGCAAGCGCAATTTGCTCGGCCGAGAGAACCTCTGTTTGGAACCTCTGCATAATCGCTCCGTGGGGACAGCCGTTGTTGCACATTGTCACCGGACAGCGAGCGACCACATCCATCCAGCGGGAAGGGTCTTTTTTGGTTTCAATATCAGCAATTTCGTGAGCCGCCACGTGACAGAAAAGATATTGGCGGTCCTCGGCTTGAATGAGTCTAAGCACATCAAAGGCTTCTTCAAGGCTCAGGTCTTCCATTAATTTGGGGACTTCGCGGTCATAACAATCGGGCTTGAATTCTTCTTCGGCGCAACGCTTGAGAATATCGGCCGTATAGACGTTCAGATTCTTGTCTCCGCCGAATCTTTCTAAAATACCGCCGAAGATAATGAGAATACCTAAGGCAATAAGTCCGGCGGCTATAATTACTCCGCGCTTAAACATTGATTTTGTTCTTCAGTTGGAAACTTAGCGCAAAAATCTTGACGCGCCTCGCTGCCTTTGAAAAAAGCGACGGCGGCGAAATTGGTTAAATCCCTGTAGCATTCTTCTTCCATTTGATTTTTTCGAGCCTCTTCACAAGTCGAAACTGCCTTATCAATAAACTGGGGTTCAATCTGGACCATCCGCACCGCCACGTTGGCGAAACATTGACTCTTAAATCGGCCGGGGAACTCTAAGCAATAGGGCGAGATCTCCTCGAACGCATTCCTTTCCAGAAAATCAACTGTTATATTGCTCGCGGCAATGGCATAACATTTCCAAAGCCCATGTTCATCAGTGGTATAAGAACAGAAATCGCTGGCGAAAGAAGCTTTCTTCAGCTCTTCCCGGAAAAGAGGATAAGATTCGCGGTTGCAGACCTCATATTCCACGCCTTGGTATTGAGCACAATAATCTCTAACTTCTTCTTTCTCTGGCTTAATATGGGCCACCAGGGCTATCTCTTCCGGATCTATCCCCTGATAAATAGTCATATAAACCCCTTCGACACAAATCTCGTAATAATCTCGGCCATCGTCTTTTGAAGAAACTTTACTGCAAAAATTATTAGCCTTCAGAATGTCAGCGCCGGTGATATAAACCGCCAAGTGACCCAGGGCGTGATAGCACATATTCTGATCAGTTGGAGTTGGATTCCAGGAACCCCTTGGCTCGCAGACATCTTTAAGCTCCTCGATGGCTGCCTCGGTTTGGGCCTCATCTAAAACTTCGCCCCTGAATCTTTCAATTAAAGAACCGTGAAGACAGCCGTAGTTACACATCGTAAACGGACAGCGAGTTAAGATTTCCCGCCAATCCTGTTTTCCCCTTTGGGCCTCGGCAAAACTTATTTTATGAGCCAGAACATGACAATAGGCGTAAGCCGGATCTCTTCCCTGAATCGCCTTGGTCAAGCGAAAGGCGTCTTCCATTGTGATTTTCCCCACGAGTTTCGGTATCTCTTCTTCGTAACAAGTGGGGCGGTAAGGAGCAGCCTCGCATTTAGAAGCGACAAAATCAGCTAAAATATTTATACCGCGATCGCCGAGCACAAATCCCTGGTCAAAAGTGACTTTGTAAAAATAAAAACCGCCCACAGCCAAAAAAAGGATGGTTATTAAAACGCCAGCTAAAACTATTCGATTTTTAAATAATTTTAACGACATAAATGTTGATGCTCTTCGTCAACTTGGGCGCAAATTTCCTTAGACTTTTCTTCTGGATAAAGCGTGATTAGCCTCGGCAGAAAATAACCAAAACAGACCTCCTCTTCTCCCGGAGAGAGAAATTCGCTTTCGCAGAAACTAATCACTTCTTTATATTCCTCGCCCGGCAACCCCCAGTTCATTAGGGCGAGAGTTACGCCGACAACGCAACTTTCCTTCGCCGGCCCTTCAAACAAGTCGCAATTCGCGGCCATCTTTTCGGCTGAAAACTCCGACCGATGAACCCGAGTGTACTCAGAGGCCATTGAAGAAGCGGCCGCTGGTTCGCCGACCGGATCATTAATCGAATTAACAAATCGAGCCGCTGGCTCAAAGTCGAAATCTAATCCGCCAAATTCCCTTGAGATCCAGGCCATAGCCACCTCGGTAAAACAAGGCTTCTGATAGAGCGGGGCTTGAATTCGACAAACCCAGACCGGATCTTCGGCATTCATTGTTAAATCATACTGATCATTCGAATAAGCGATACCCAGGGCGTTAAAGATGCCGGTGGCGCACTGTTTTCTTTTTTCTTCCTCTAGGCCCTCTGTTGTTTCTTCGCAAATTTTGAGGGCAGGTTTAATCATTCTCTCTTCTTCTCCCCAAAGGCTCGGGTCATGAATATCAAACATAGCATGGCCCATACCGTGATAGCAGGAATAAGTGGCATTGGGCGATTCAATAGTCCCCTGAAGCCAGCTTCCGGCTGATTCGCAAAACTCCTGCGCCTTTTCATAGTCTTCGGTAGAGAAAAGCATAGCTTCAATAAAACCGTGGTAAAAACCATAACCGCAGTAAGAGGTATCGCCCTCAAATTGAAGCTGTTTACCCTTAGCAAATTCCTCATAAGCGGCGGCGCCGATTAAGTGAGTCACATCGTGACAACCGCCGGCAAAAGTCGGCTCAGCAGTGAAAAGATAAGCGAGATGATCGAAAGCCGCATTAATCCCTTTGGTTTCAATAATTTCCTTCATTTCAAAATACCAACAGGTTTGTCGTTCATTATAGGTTAGTCTTGAAAAATTTCGGCAGGAATTATTTTGCGGCCATAGGGTCTTTTCAATCACCATAATTGTGCCGCCGGCCTTAGGATTTAGATGATCGTGATAATCCCAGGCGCCAGGCTTATCAAATTTAAAAGTCCAACTAGAACCGGACGCGATTCTTGTTTTTGCATCAAAACCAGGGTAGAGATCATTAAGCGGGTGGATGTTGGAGGCTGGCCAAAATTCAGTTTGGCTCGAATTTTTAAACGTTACAGTCGTTCCTTTAAAAACAATTACCTTTTTAGGAGCGAAATTCACACCGTCATAATTGATCACTGGATCAGACTCAGCTTGGAGATAAAACAAAAAATATTTATAATCGAGAAAATAACTGCCGACTCCAATAAGTATAAGAATAGAGGTTAGGCTGATTAAAACTTTTTTATTGATTTTCTTCATTAACTAAAATTCTTTTTTCAAGACATAGTCCTTCGTAGGCATCAAGGCCTCCGCAAAGCGAAGCAGATTGATCTCGCCGAGCCGGATCGGCGAAAAAGGCCCAAGCTGCCCCAGCCCGGCAAAGAGCTTCCGACTGAGGATCGGGCATTTCACTGCAAGCGCTAATAGCTTTCCCACTATCATAATTGCTCCGCTCAATAATATTATTGCCAATGCCCGCAAAGCAGTCTTCGCTAAAACTTCCGGCATCAAGGCAAATTTCTCCGGCCCGCTTGTAACCTTCACCTAAAACTTCGAGCCACCAGCTGCCTTGTTCGAAAAAACAAGAGTGCTGAAATCTTACCGGCACATCGTTACAGGGGGAATAATAATCTTCGCCAACTAATTCACGTACGCCGATCCTCGCTTCGGCATTATCAATTTGAGTCGGAAAGTTATATTCCATAAAAACTCCTCCAGAACAGCCGAATAGTTCTCCTTGCCAGTTCAAGCCGGAACAAATTTCCAACTGTTTAGCTAAATTCTCCGGACCGAAATATTCTCCTAAACCATGGCCAATGCCGTGAGGACAGCCCAAGCCCATTGACCCGAATTTTTCAATGCAGATATCATCAAATTCCTTAGCCACGGCCTCGCCTCTCTCGGCTATCGCCCTCGCAAAAAGACCGTGATAGCAGCCAAAGCCGAACTCATCATCGCAAATCTCGATTCCCTTAGTCCCCAGCTCTTCATATAAAATTTCGCCTAATATATGGGCCGCGAGATGTGCCCTTGAAGCCGGATTATCACGGAAATTGCTTTTGACTTCTTCATAAGCAGACCCGGCCCCTTTTACTGAAATCGCTTGCTTAACTTTTTGCTTGAACTCACCCGTATCTTCTAGGGAAAAACCTGGGTCTCGTCCAGGAGCCGTAACCACAATTACACCCCTATGAGCCGAGAAAAGATGATCATGAAACTTCCAGGTCCCCACTCGGGTAAATCGAAAACTCCAGCTTTCGTCGGGCTTAATCGGCATCTTAGGATCGAACTCGGGATAGATGTCGTGAAGCGGGTGGAGATCCGAGGCTGGCCAAAAATTTTTATCAGTACCGGTTCGGAAACGAACAATATCAAACTGCTTAATAGTTATCGAAGCAGGCTCAAAACCATTTTCAGTTAAAACTATTTCATGGGTTTCGGCCGCCCACACATAACGGAAATATTTGAAATAGAAATAAATACCCAAGCCTGCACCCAAAACAAGAATAACTACTAACGCCAATAACAACTTTTTACTCATAGCACCTTTGTTTTAAATCTTCGGGTAAGGATTCGCAGAGCTCGCCGAGCTTAACCGAACTTGGGCCGAATACTGCCCCACCGAAATCAGCCAGGCTGGCGAAGCAATTTTGCTGATCTTCATTTTTAAGCTTAGCGCAGAAGGCCACTGCCGGATTTACATTTCTCGAATCAATTTCAAGCAATCTCGAAACAAACTGAGCAAAGCATTTGTCCCGGTAGTCCTGGGGTAGCCCTTCGCAGTAATCAATAATAGATTCCTCATTAAAATTAACCTGACCGGGAATGATATAAAATATATCGATCAAACAATCTTCTCTATCTTTGCCCTCGAGATAAGAACAAAACTCAAGCACTCCTTCGGGGGAAGTGACTTTATCGAAAAATAAGGGCCAGGATTCGGTCCAGCAGGAAGCCTTAGATGTTTCGTTAAATCGGGCGCAGAAAGCAGGAGCCGTAAGAGGGGTTTGTTCCTTGCCCCGAATTAAGGCCTGGTCATCCGTATCCAGGGGCTGGTATATCTGCATAAAGGCGCCGTCATAACAAAGGCCGGTAAAATCTCGACCGTCGGGTTTCAGGCTGACCTCGGGACAGCTCGCTACCGCCTTATCAATGTCGGCACCGGTGATATACATCAACAAGTGTCCGAGGGCGTGATAACAGCTCCCTTGCTCAATCTCGGTAGGATTAAATCCTTCTCTTGCTTCACAGACATTAGTTAATTCTATTTTCGCCTCCTCAAACTCCTCGCCAACTAAAACTTCGTTTCGAAATCTTTCCTGAAAAGCGCCGTGAACACAGCCATTTGAACAAACACCGGTCGGACAACGACTAATCACTTCTTTCCAGGCCGCGGGTTCTTTCCTTGTTTCAAGGCTTGCAAGCTCATGGCCCAAAACATGGCAGTAAGGAAAGGAACGATCCTTAGCCTGGACCAAAGCCGTAACTCTAAAAGCATCTTCCATGCTTATCGTTTCTAAAAGCTCTGGTATCTCCCGGTTATAACACTCTTGTCTCGCACTATCTTTGGCGCATTTTTCAATAATCTCGTCGGCATAAGCCTCTAGGGAGAGAGTCTTCCCATCTCTCGACCAAAAAATAAAAGCGCCGAGGCCGATAATGGCGATAGTGGCGAGGATGCCGGGAAAATAAATTTTCTCGAAATTTACTTTTTTCATTGCTTAAAAGTTTGAAGCCTTGATTCAACCGTCTCAAGGCAAAAATCTCGATCTTCGACAACGAGCCCTTGGCAAATTGTCCGGGCTTTATCTTCGGCATACCATTGGGGCAGATAATTAAAAATATACTCTTGGCAACTTTTCTTTTCATCCGGGCTAAGTACCGGCGAGCTACAAAAATCGATTGCTTTCACGTATTCGACCCCGGGCTCGCCGTGTTCAAGAAAAGCAAAAGCATATCCCTGGACACAAGGTTTGATCAGGCTCGGCGCGACCTCACGGCAAGCAGCGGCGCCCCGAGGGGCCGGGCTTTCGATATCGACCGAGGCAAAGGCCGCGGCCAGGTTAAGCATGGCGTGATAGGCATAGTCGGCTTCAGGAATAACCTCGATAAAACGGGCCGCCTCGGCTAGATCGCCGCCGGCAAGACTCATTAAAAGTACATTCAGACTAATGTAGCAGGGGTCTTTATAAATTTCTTTTTGAACTCGACAAACTTTGAGAGGATCGTTAGGATCTGGCTCGAGGTTGTATTCGCGATCAATATAGAAAAAGGCCAAGCCATTAAAAACGCCGGTCGCACATCGGGAAAGCTCGTCTTCGTCCTCGGATACCTTCTCGCAAAGCGAAAGTCCTTTTTCGACAATGCCCGCCTCATCCCCCCAGAGTTCGGGTGCGTCATGAACATTAACCCAGCCGTGGCCAATGCCGTGGAAGCACTGGAGAGTGGCGTCTGGAGTTTGTTTTGATATCTGAATGTCGACATAATCACAAAAATCTCTGACTCGCGAAAGATCGCCCTCGTTCCGAGCCATTTCTCCCATCAGGCCGTGATAAAAACCATAAGAACAAAGAGCGGTTTTCGGACTAATCTCAAAATCTTCGCCAGCTTCAAAGATTTTATAAGTTTCCTTGCCAAGGAGATGGCCGATATCATGACAGACAGACATAAATTCCGGATCTTCCCGGTAAATAGCATCAGCCAGATTAAGGCTTTGGGCCAAACCCTCTTTTTCAAAAGTACGGAGAACTAAATCTCGCCAGCATTGAGTTTTAACTTCGGCCCGGCTGCAATCAGTCGCTTTTAACTCCTGATTAAGACCAAAATAAAAAACGGCTGCTAATACGGCACTAAGGCCGAGGACTGTGGGAATAATAAATTTTAAGTTTTTAAGGCTTAGGGACATTGGGCCATTAATTCCTCTCTTAGTCCTTCGCAGACCTTGCTCGCGTTTCGCTTGTGCTCGTCAATTGAAGCGTAAAAGCCCCAAGCCGCCGCCACTCGGCACGTTTCTTCGGCGCTTTTAGTTGGCATCTCGGCACATCGAGCAATTGTATCTTCGACATTGTGGTTGGTAATTAAGCTCACCACGTCGCCGGTGCCTTTAAAACACTTTTCTTTCGCCCCATCTTTCTCCGGCACCGCTTCGCAAAGCTGGCCAATTTTACTAAAGTCAGAAGCTAAAACCCGATCCCAAAATCTGGGCAACTCATAGTAACAGCTCCCCTTAAACTTTTTAGCCACGTCCTCACAAGGATAGTAAGGCTTATTCTCGTCAAACGCTCTCACTGTTTCCATGCCCGCAAGTCCGGCAACCTCGGTCGGAAAATTATATTCCATAAAGACGCCGGCAAGACAACTTTCGCCCCTTGAAATCATAGGCTCACAAAGCAAGAGGGCCTCGTTAAGTCGAGCTTCGCCCAGATACTGCAGGATGCCGTGGCCAATGCCGTGCTGACAACCGGAATCAACAGAACCGAATTTATTAACGCAGACCGCGTCTAAATCGCTAATGATCTCGGTTCCTGCCTCGGCCAGAGCATTGGCGAAAAAAGAATGGTAACAGCCGTAAGAGAACTTCTCGTCGCAGTATTGCAGTCCGTCGAGTCCATAAATTTTATACAAAAGCTCGCCGTAAATATGGGCCACGGTGTGCCGGTTATAGTTTGCCTCGTACTCAAAAGTTGTTTCTTGCCAAAATCTGGAAGCGCCGGATTTCCGAATTTCCTCCTCCCAGAGAGATCTTTTCTGAATTATTTCATCAAGCGACTCGTTAACCGCACTGTTTTTAACCGGAGATTGAATCAACCACAAAGAAAGTCCCGCAATAATAATCGCCCCCAGAAAAATAATGACCCTCTTATTCATGGCAGTATTCCATAAAAGCTTCCGGAAGTTGTTGGCAGAATTCCTCTACTTTCTTTTTATTATTCCCGGAATAATAAGAAACTGCGCCTGAAAGATGGCGGAAACATTCATCCTGATAGCCAGCGTCAGGGATATTTTCACAAAAAGTAATCGCCGACCTAACCTCATTCTCGCCTCCCCAATAAAGGGAATTAACAGCCTGCCTGATGCAGGATTCGATCCCATCTTTTACTTCGGCTAAGAGGCACCAGTCATAAACAGTTTTGGAATCTTCGAGGCTAAAATTCTCAATATTCCGAATATCTCTCAGCTTCACAAGCCCCACGAACTCTTTCCCGAAACCGCCGTAGCAGGCGTCTCTTTCAACGCTTCCGAGGGGCAGAACATCACAAAAACGAAAGGCGGCCTTAAAATCCTCTACTTCGGGGTTGTTGATATCGCCCCCCGCCTGCTCCCAAAGATAGGGAGTTAAATAAACCAAGCACTGAGGCTTGGCCGCCTTAGGCATAAATGGAGCGGGGCAAGGATAAAGCGGATCCGGGCCGCCGAGGTATTTTTTTCTCGCTGCTTCCCAAGCCACTCGATCATGGGCGCCACCCGAGATAATCTCCATAATTATTCCACCGATACATTCCACCCCCTCTCTACCCCCATATTCAGCCGTACCGTTTACCTCGCACAAAGCCACCGCTTTTTCAAGATCATAATCGGTGTAAGCGAGGATCCCGTGGCCTAAACCGTGGTAACACATGGTATAAGCCCCTGAACCACCGGGCGCCTTTTTGCAGGCTCCAAATATGTCGGCTAGTCCCTCTTCGCCTTTTTCAAAAAGATAACCCACAACAATCGAATGGGAGCAGGCATTTCGAAACTCTTCGGTACAAAGAGTCATCCCCTCTATCCCTTTTTCTTTAAAGAGGACATCGCCGACGGCGTGCCCTAAAAGATGAGTATCAGTATTCGGTGGAAATTCGGCTCGTCTCAGGACCTCAAAAGCATAAAGACTGCCCTTGGCTTCGGCGGTCTCGGTAAAGAGTTTATAAAGTCCGGCGAAATCAAGATCCCCTTCGTTTATTAATTTAAGTTCGGGATAAGAAGTCTCTGATTTGCCTCGATCCCACAAATATAAAAAGAGGCCTACTGAGAGTAGGACGAGAAAAAGTAGTCCTGCGCTCGTAAAAAATTTTTTAGATTTTAAATTCACTCACAAAAAACAATCCCGAAGGCGCATCAGAAGAGCCGCAACCATAGCCATAAGAGAAGTAGTCTTTGAAATCAGGCAGAATTTTAAATTCGGGTCTTATTGTTGTTGTTCCCTTAGCCGGGATGTCCCAGCGCTGATCACCCATCCCCAGAGTAATTTGGGCGTCGGTTGAGTTGTAAACATTAATTGACTCACTGATACCTGTTTTTAAAACCGAGGGTCTACCGAAACAGTCACTACCGACCATCACTAAGGTCAAGGTGTCTGTCTCCGCGGCAATCCGCTTTATAGTCTCATCCCAACGCCGGTGCTCTTCTCGGCTCACTTGATCTGTTTGGGGGACAAGGGCCAATTTCTCATCTTCGGTCATATCAGGCGGATACTCTCTCGAAGTTTGAACTCCAGGAGTTGGGGTCTCGGTCAGGGAAGAATTATCCAGAATCGACTCTGGATTTCGCCTTAAATAGAAAGTTAAGGCCAGAGCTCCGCCTATCAAGAGGACGGAAACAATAAACGGAATCGCGTTTTTAGATCCGGGCTTTGTTTTAGCCATGCTCTAGTCGAGACGCTTATTAAGCTATGATAGATAATATGATATAATATTTCCTATCAATGGGGAAGACCTGAGGCTGTAGGCTGTGAAAAAAAGGAAGGCAAAAAAACCGTCGCCTATAATTAAGGCCATTCGAGATCCTGAGAATACGATTATTTTAGCCGCTTTAGCCTTAATTTTCAGCTTGTTCGTTTGGCTCAGACTTAACCCTGTCTCGCCGAACCAGAACCTCCGTGATCAAGAAACGAAAGATGACGCTTCGGGCGCCTTAAATCAAGCAAGTCCCAGGACTCCCCGACCAATTGCGAGCGGTAGCCAGACCTATTTTGTGAGCGGCCATTTCGACGGCCCGATTATTGAGCAAATTACGATTGACCCCCTCGATGCTAAGCCCTGGAATCTGCAGACGATTACCGTAAAAGCACTGGACCCAAATCCCATAACCTCGGTTGAGATAACTGTTACCTTGGATAATAAATCAAACACCTTCAGCCTTGGTTTAGTTGAAGGCAAAACCACCGATGGGATTTGGCAAGGTTCGGCTTATTTCCCGAACGACACCCTTAATAAAAACTATACCATTAGGACAAAGGCCAAAAGCGCCACCGGTACCTCAA
>CAYNZK010000006.1:0-1388 GCA_964401665.1 uncultured Candidatus Saccharibacteria bacterium | reverse complement strand
TTTTCTTGGTTCCTAAAGCCGAGGCAGTCTCTTGTCCCGAGCCGAACCCGACTGGCGATTATACCGTTAGTTCCGACTGCACTTTTGCCGGCAATGACGACGGGGTTGAAAACGGCAACATCACTATTTCCTCGGGGGTCACCCTAACTTTAAATCCTGGCCAGTATGTCGTTTTTAATGAGGGCTACAGCCTTAATATTTCCGGGACGATTCAGATCTCAAGCGGCAATCTAATTAAAGATACACTCTGGGCAGTTGATGCTGACGGCGATACCTGTCCCGGCTCACTCACCTGGTACCGGAGCGGTAATCCCTCTAGACCAGGAGGTACGGTTAGAGTAAATACCTTAAACAGCCGGACAACATTGGATGCCAACGACGCTGATCCAGCTACCTGCGTTTACAGCTACGCCTATTCCCAAAGCCTTTACTGGAGCTACACGTATTCCCAAACTGCTTATTGGCGGTATGCTTACTCCCAAAGCCTTTACTGGAGCTATACCTACGCCCAAGATGCTTACTGGAGCTATACCTACGCCCAAACTGCTTACTGGCGGTATAGCTACGCCCAAGATGCTTACTGGCGGTATAGCTACGCCCAAGGTGGTTACTGGCGGTATAGCTACGCCCAAGGTGGTTACTGGCGGTATGGCTACAGCCAAGCGAGTTACACCGGCTGTTTCTTAGCCGGCACTAAAGTGCTCTTGGCTGACGGTACGAAAAAGAATATTGAAGAGATTAAGACCGGAGATAAAATTCTTTCATATGACTTTACCTCTGATAGGCTCGTTGTGAATACTGTAAGTAAACTGTGGGTTAAGCCGGAAGTTAGCGGCGGCTACCTCCTCGTCAATAATTCTCTCCGGGTTACGCCAAACCACCGAATCTGGGTTGAAAGCGCTTCCGACTGGCTCCGGGCTGAAGATATTAAAGTCGGCGATAAACTCTTAAGCTCGGTTGGCGAAGAAATCACCGTTACCTCGATCCAATCAATCGATGGCGTTAATGATGTCTATAACCTAAGTCTGACTGGCAAAGACCTTAATTGGGAAAAATATAATTACTTTGCCGACGACATCCTAGTTCACAACATTAAAACTTAATTCTAGCGGCCTTAATAATTTCGGGCTTGAAAATATCCGCAAAATCCGAATAGCGAATTTTTACTTTCTGGCCGCCGTAAGCATAGGCCGCCACTTGATACGGATCAAAGTAAATTGTTAAAGCGTCTTTAGAAAGAGTGAACTTTTGATAGTTTTCAATCCTCGGACCAGCCCCGTCCTCAATCCAATCAAAGTTGGCTTCGACCCCTTCGCCGTACATCTCCTCGAATCGGTTTTTTAAATCGGCGATGGCTCGATCAGAAACAATTTTCAGATAATTACTCC
>CAYNZK010000005.1:17482-21181 GCA_964401665.1 uncultured Candidatus Saccharibacteria bacterium | reverse complement strand
TCACGAACCGCTGGGTTCGTGGGAGCGAGCGGATTGCGAGCGACGCATCATGATGAGCGATGATTCCTATATCTCGGACTTTCTCTAAAGGATATTGTCTCGGCATTCCTAAATTCGGATCAGTCTATCGGGCGAAGTGGGCAAAGGCTCGGTTAGCTTCGGCCATTCGATGGATGTTTTGTTTTTTCTTAATTGCCTCGCCCTCGTTTTTAGCGGCGGCCATCAGTTCTTCGGCCAACTTCGCTGCCATCGGCTTTCCCTTCTTTGAGCGGGCGGCTCCGATGATCCAGCGGCTGGCGAGGAAAAATCTTCGCGCCGATCTAACTTCAACTGGGATTTGGTAATTAGCCCCGCCGATTCGCCGCGAAACCACTTCGAGCACCGGCATCACGTTCTCAAGGGCCTGATCAAAAACTTTAAGCGGATCTTCTTTCATCTCGTTTTTAATAATATCCATCGCTCCATAAATTACCTTCTCGGCTACTGATTTTTTACCTGCCTGCATCAGATAATTAATGAAGCGGCCCAAGGCGATGCTCTCGTAAATAGCGTCAGGTTTGTGGTCCTTTTTATAAACTCGTTTTTTTCTCATCGTTTTGCCATTTTAGCCCCGTATTTAGAGCGCTTTTGTTTTCTTCCCTCAACTCCCGCCGTATCCAGAATGCCCCGGACGACGTGATAGCGGACACCAGGCAAGTCTTTAACCCGGCCGCCCCTAACCAGAACCACGGCGTGCTCCTGAAGATTATGACCAATGCCCGGAATGTAAGCTGTTACTTCCTGGCCGTTAGTCAGTCTTACCCGAGCTACCTTTCTTAAGGCCGAATTAGGCTTTCGAGGCGTGGTGGTAAAAACCTTAAGGCAAACGCCTCGCTTAAATGGCGAGGGTGAGTTAACCGGCTTGTTCTTAATTACATTAAAGTAGGATCGCAAAGCCGGCGCCTTAGCCTTCTTGGCTAGCGCCTTTTTTCTGCCTCTTTTAACTAATTGATTAACCGTCGGCATAACGCGGGCATTAATATAACAGACTAAAGTAAGAGAGTCAATTTAAATTAAGGTTTTGTCGGGCCGGGGAGAATCGAACTCCCGCAACAAGACCCCCAGCCTTGGGTACTACCATTATACGACGGCCCGAGTGGTTAACTTTTTAAGGCACTTAGTGCAAACTAAGCCCTTTTTGCCGGAGGGTAAAGTAGATTTCTGAAGGTTAGGATACTTTCTCTTTTTAACCGTCGGGTTATAGTGGCCACGGAGCTTAACCCTGTGGCCGACCATCATTGTTCCCTTACCGCAGACTTCACAGGCCTTCATAGTAACGATGCTAATTTAGAGGATTTGGGTTAAAATGTAAACACGGTTTACTTGTAGTTGGCCTGCCGAACTATGACTCCAGAAACCACTATTATTCTTCTTTTTCAGCTCGCCGTTCTTCTCTTTTCGGTAATACTCCATGAGATCGCCCATGGCTTAATGGCTCTTCGATTGGGCGATCAAACCGCTAAGCTGGCCGGCCGGCTGACTTTAAACCCGGTTAAACACTTAGACCCGGTTGGTTCTTTTTTCGTGCCCCTTTTGTTATTTCTAAGCAACTCGCCGGTGATCTTGGGTTGGGCCAAGCCCGTACCCTACGATCCCAATCTTTTATTTAAGGATTATAAATACGGGCCACTGAAAGTGGCTTTGGCCGGCCCGGCCACCAATTTTTTAATCGCCCTAGTCTTAGGACTCTTAATGAGATTCGGTGTTGGGATTTTGAGTCCGATCGCAGTTTCTTATTTAAGCTCAATCGTTATCCTGAATATCCTCCTTGCCATCTTTAACTTAATGCCGATTCCGCCGCTCGATGGCTCAAAGATCCTAACCACTTTTTTGCCGACTCGTTATCGATTAGCCCTTGAGGGCGTCGGCTTTGCCGGCATCTTCATCGTCCTTATCTTCCTCTTCTTCTTTTTCAACTTCATCATTGATCTTTCTTATTCGATCTTTAATCTAATCGTCGGCCCAGGGATCTAGAAATAAAAAAGTCCCGCTACTTCACGAATTCCCGGCTTCTTTCAAGGTGGGTGGCCGCAGTTCCGACCCACGGGCCGAAACAATTAGGCCTCCCCTCAACCACTACTTTGATCCGGAATTGTGGAGGCGGGACATACTTATTATATCAAAGTTTACTGAAAAAGTTGTGGATAAACTGCGAGTTTAGAGATTAAATGTCAACCCCAGAAATTTGACAAATTCCTTTCGGTGAGGGGACGAATTCTTAACTCGTCCCCTCACCGATATCGGTTAGTGCTTCCGTTGAGACTTGAAGGGGCCTATCAGGAAGGTCCCTTCGCCAGGGACCTTCCCCTTCCAAGTCTTCCTGGGATTAACCCAGGAAGCCCTAACCTCAAAGTGAGCATTCCTGGCTACGACCTGAACGGTCGTTCCAGGAGCCACTTTGACTTCGCCCTGGTAGGGAGTTACGAGTTGCCAAGGGCCAGAACCCCTTGGTCTGAGTTCGACTCCCCTCTTTACAGATCGAGCTTCAAGAACGACCACAACCCACCTCCTTAATGTACTGCTTGGAGCCTTACGGGTTAATAGACTCCCCTCTGGGTAGATCTCCGCCTCAGATTTTGGAATTTACTCTTATCTTTGAATTCGGGCAAAACCAGCCTTCTCTCCCAGAGGAATAAAAAGGATAAAGTAAACGACTGCTTGAGGGACGGTTTTCCCCAAATCCTCTCCCATAATAGTGTCTAGCTTAAAAAGATTATCGATCTCTGTCAATTGTGAAACTGGGGAAAACATCGCGAGGCTATTCAATAAGTTCTTCTTCTTTAAACCAAACAGCAATTTCTTTTTCCGCCTCCTCCGAACTGCCGGAAGCGTGAACCAGATTCTCGACTGCCCGACCTTCAATATCAGCCACTTCATAGGAATCAATAGTGAGATCGCCCCGGACGGTTCCGACATCAGAAGTTAAGGGTTCGGTGCTGCCAGTAATCTTTTTAACCACCCCGATCGCGTTAATCCCCTGCCAAACCATGACGACGAGCGGGCTTTGAGTCAGGTACCGTTTCAAACTGCCGAGGACAATTTGAGCCACTTGAATCGGATCTTCCGAAGGTGGCGTTTTGCCCTTATGACGATAAGATTCAATCGTTTTAGTGCCGGACTTTTGAAACCAGTCAGGATCGGCCAAATAATGTTTTTCAATTAGTTCGTCGCTCGCCTTAACCATTTTAAGGCCGACCAATTTCAAACCAGTTCGCTCATAGCGGCTCGTAATTTCGCCGACCAATCCCCGGCGAAAACAATCCGGCTTAATAAAAATCAGACTCCTTTCCTTGTTGTTCGTCACTTCTCTTTCTTTTTTACTTCGATTCCTAATTCCTTTAATTGTTTCTCCTCGATCCCCGAAGGCGCGCCCATCATCAAATCCCGGCCGTCACCGGTTTTGGGAAAAGCCATTACCTCCCGAAGGTTCGGCTCGCTAAGCAACGGGATGAGCATTCGATCAAAACCGATCGCAATCCCGCCGTGAGGCGGTACGCCGTAAGTGAAGGCTTCAAGCATATGTTCAAACCTGCTTCTCCCCTCTTCTTTAGGAATTCCCACCAGTTCGAAAACTTTAGCTTGAACCTCGGGATCGGTAATTCGGATACTGCCGCCGGCAATCTCATAGCCGTTCAGGACAAAATCATGTTGCCAAGAACG
>CAYNZK010000005.1:13877-17382 GCA_964401665.1 uncultured Candidatus Saccharibacteria bacterium | reverse complement strand
ACCCGGGCGAGCTGGAAGTAACGCTCGAACCCGGCCACCATTAGCATCTGTTTAAACTGTTGGGGCGACTGGGGGAGAACATAAAACTTGCTATGGTGAAGCCGTGAAGGAATGACAAACTCGCGCGCTCCTTCTGGCGTGCCCTTAGTAATGTAAGGAGTTTCAACCTCAATAAATCCGCGATCGCTCAAGAATTTTCGGACAAATTGGGCTACCTCGTGGCGCCTTATCAAATTCCGCTTTAATCTTTGCCTTCTTAAATCAAGATAGCGGTATTTGAGCCGCAGCTCCTCGTTTATTTCGTAGCCATCGGTATCAAGCGGGAAGGGCGGCGTCTCGGCCTTGGCCAGAATTTCGAGTGCTGTGACCGCAACCTCGAGATTGCCGGTCTTAAGATTCGGGTTTTTCATCTCTTCCGGCCGCTCAACCACCCTACCCTGCATTCGAATTACCCACTCTGGCCGGAGTTCATCCGCTTGTTTCCGAAGACTTTCGTCTTCAGCTTTAAAAACAAGCTGAACCAGCCCTTTTTTATCTCTTAAATCAATAAAAATTAATTTACCGTGGTCGCGCCGGCTATCCACCCAGCCAGCCAGTTCCACCTCTTGGCCGACTTTATCTAGAATCTCCGTCGAATAAATGCGCATTGATTTGAGTATAACGCTACCTTAAATCCACGCCAACTAGACTATTGTTCACCCCAAGGTGAACCGTGCCGTTTTGGTCAGTTCGATAGATGCGGCTACCGACTGAAGCCAAACGGCTTAAAGCGGCCGGGGTTGGGTGACCGTAGGGATTACTCTTCCCCACCTCAATCACACTGATTAGGGGTCTGATTTCTGCTAAAAAGTTTAGGCCGGTAGCATAGCGCGAACCGTGATGGCCAACTTTTAGAATATCAGCCTCAATGTCATATTGACTCACTAGATAATTTTCTACTTCAAAACCGGCATCACCGGTAAAAAGAATTTTGGCTCCCTCGCTTTCAAGCTTAAGGACCAAAGAACTGTTATTCAATTCACTCAATTGTTGAAGCTGTTTTGTCGGAGAAAGAATGCTGATCAAACTTTCCCCATAGCTGATTTTATCCTCGGCGCCAAGGGCAATCACCGGTATCTCTTTGGCCTGGACCAGGTCCCAAAAACCCTGCCAAGTCTCCCCCTCTCCCTCCCGGCCATTCCAGATAATGGCACCGACCTCATAACGCTCAATCACATCATAAAGTCCAGCGTAATGGTCAAGTTGGGGATGGCTCAAAACCACTAAATCAATATAACGATCAGTCGGCCGGAGCACTCGGGTCAACTCAAAAAGCACTTCTTTGCCTGGTCCGCCGTCAATTAAGACTTTGACGCCGCCAGGTAAAACTAAAAATTCGCTGTCTCCCTGGCCAACATCTAAAAAGTAGACGTCGAGCCCGTCTTCCTCGCCGCCCACAACATAATACCAAACGAAAAGATTAAAGCCAATTAAGACTAAAAAACTTAATGATAAATATTTCATAACTTAAGAACAACCCGGCAAGCCAGCCGCTTATTAAAGATAAACTATTCGAAACAAACCCCAGACCAGCGGTGATAAAACCGAAAAACATGGTGAGCGGGATCGCCTCAAGCACGAGAATATTAGACAAAGGGGCGGTTGGCGAAACATAGCCGAAACTTATGACGAGAATTGGCGAAACAGCAAGTTGGGCCGAAAGAGTCTGGAGGAAAGTAGTTCGCCAATTCAATCGCCCGTTTTTTTGGAAGAAACGAATCCAATCTTTCAATCTCGGATAAAGATAAGCGATTCCCATGGTGGCGGCAAAAGATAATTGAAACCCAAGATCAAACCGCAAAAGTCGGGGATTTAAAATAAGCATCGCTAGGGCAGTCAGAGTGATGGCGTTCCGAAAACTGTAAAGTCGGCTTTGATTTGAGGCCAGGAGCAAAATTAACCCCATGATGCCGGCCCGAACTGCCGAACTTTGAGCGCCGGTCATAAGGACAAAGGCGGGGATGGTAAAGATACTAAAATAAAAAGCTTTTCGGCGACCGATGATGCTCGCGAGAACCCCGGCTAAAGTAGTACCGATAATCGCGATGTTATAACCGGAAAGAGCAACGATATGGGTGGTGCCGCTTTTTCGAAGCGCCTCTTCGAATTCATTGGTAAATTCACTCCGCTCGCCGAAAAGAAGCCCCGAAAGAAGAGCCGCTTTTTCCTGAGGCAGAACCGAGTTGATATTGGAAACCAACTTTTCTTTCAGTTTAAAAAGAGACGATCTGATGGCGTTACCCTCCTTTCGGTTAATAACTTTTATTTCGGGCTGAAAAACCAAATTAAGCGAACCGCTTGGCGACTTTTCGATTTCACCCTTGACCTCAACTACCTCGCCGTAATTTATCCTCGGTAACGGCGGCAGATATAGCCTCACTTCGCCTCGATAGGGTTCTTCGAGTTTCAAGTCAATTTCCTGGCCGTTCAAAGTCTGTTTGGCTGGGCGGAAAACTGTCCCCCGAAAAACCGATTCTTGACTCGACGGGAAAACTTCTTGATTAAGGGTGCTATAAAAATGAAAGTAGAAAAAACCGAGAAAGCTTATTAGAGAAAAGACGAAGATAAACTTCGGCTTTAAACTAAAAATGATCCAGCCCAAAAGGATCGCGACGAATATCGCCAGCCAAAAATCAACATTAAAACTGGCCGCCCCAAGCCCTAGGATAAAAAACAGGGCCGAATAAAAAGCGAGATTATAGAGCGGCATTAAAACTCTATCCCCTGCTTGGCGAGCTTGCCTTTATTAAGAGGATGTTTAACTTCTTTCATCTCAGTAATAAGGTCCGCTTTATTAATTAAGGATTGGGGCGCGTCTCGACCAGTTAAGATAACGATTTTTTCTGGAGGAATATCTTTCGTCGCCTTCAAGACTTTTTCTTCGCTAAGTAAACCAAGGGAAACAGCCACATTTATTTCATCAAGAATAATCATATCCCAAGCACTACTGGCTAACTCTTTTCTGAAATAATCAAAAGTCTTTTCAGCCGCCTTTACATGCTCACTTTTCGGCAAATTATCATCCAGAATTCCGACAAATCCCAATCCCATCTTTTCCAGCTTGAATTCGCCATTGCCCCGAATCTCAACAAAATCCTCGCCTGATTGCCAGGAGGGACTCTTAATAAACTGGATCATTAAAACCCGCCTGCCTTGGCCAACGGCTCTCGCCGCCTGGCCCAAGGCTGCCGTTGTTTTTCCTTTTCCGTTCCCCGTAAAAATTACGAGCATATTACTCCGCCACCTAGCATCTCGCCATCCTTATTGTAGAGAACGGCTGACTGGCCTGGAGCCACCGCTTTCAACGGCTTATTAAAAACCAGTTTATGGATGGATGCATCTTTAGATCCATGAAGTTTTGCCGAAACAACTGGTTGGCGGTAACGAATTCGCACCAAGACATTCTCACATTCTGCAGAATGTGAGAATGTCTCCGGATTGATGAAATTGACGTCGGAGAGAAGAA
>CAYNZK010000005.1:0-13777 GCA_964401665.1 uncultured Candidatus Saccharibacteria bacterium | reverse complement strand
CACCTCACTCTTTAGATAATCGCCGATAGGAAAAAGACAATGTTTTAATTGCTCTTGGTTTAAAGTCCAGAGAAAATAAGACTGGTCCTTAAGCGCGTCCCGAGCAATTTTCAATTTCCAATTTTCGGTTTTCAAATCTTTTTCAAGTTGAACGTAGTGTCCCGTTGCCACATAGTCCGCTTCCATCCCAAGCGCCTTCTTTAAAAACAAGCCGAATTTTATTTCCCTGTTGCACATTACATCAGGATTAGGAGTTAGCCCATTGCGATAGCCCTCAATCATATAATCAACCACTTTCTCTTTGTATTCTTTTTCGAGGTCAAGAACGTAAAACGGAATACCGAGGTGATTGGCTGCCCTTCTTGCATCCTCAGCTTCTTTAACGTCACAGCCATCTCGATTCCAACAGCGTAAATGAACGCCGGTTACCCCATAGCCTCTGTTTTTCAATAGATAAGCCGCGACCGAGGAATCCACTCCGCCCGATATCGCCACAAAAACTTTCTTAGACCCTCTCAACATATTCTCCGGTTTGGGTGTTAACCCTAATTATATCCCCTGCTTCGACAAAAAGAGGCACGTTAACTTTGGCTCCGCCCTCGATCGTTGCCGTTTTAGTACCGCCGATAGCGGTATTGCCCCGGATGCCGGGCGGCGCCTCGATTACCCGATAATCAGCCTTGATCGGCAGTTCAATACTAAAAATCCCGCCTTCCTTGTCAAATTTAAAAGCAATCACCGTCATTTTCGGTTTTAAGAAAATTCTTGATGCCCCTAGATCGCCCCTTCTAAGCATAAAACGATTGGCCGGCTTTCCTTTTTCGAAAAACCAGCATTCATCTCTCTTCTCGTAGGCGAACTCAGCCTCTATTCTTTCAAGTTCCGCTTCTTCGAATTTGTCTCCGGGTTTGAAATTCCGATTAACTACCCGGCTGGTCTTAAGCTGCCTAAGCTTTGTCTGGACCACGGCCCCGCCCCTTCCTAAATGAAGATGGCTTACTTCAAGGACGGCGTAGGGTCCTTCGGGCAAGATAATAATTTTTCCTTTTTTAAGGTCATTGATTGAAAGGCTCATTTTGTCCTAAAGCTCTTCTTAACTTTTCCCGATCAATTTCTTTTTTCTTTTTCTCTGGTCGAGGGGGCGGCGTTTTCAATATCTCGAGTTCCCGTTCGCCCCGCCGTTCCACTTTCTCTTTAATCAATTCCGCCTCGCCCAACCACTCGCCGTGAATCTTTTTCTCTACTGTTTCTCTCGAGGCAGCATAAAGCCGACGGCTGTTCTCAATAATAACATCAACGAAAGATTCTTTGGGCAGCGGTCTGGGCGGCAGGGTTTCGGCCGAGAAAGGTCTTGAGGTAATCCCATCAATCATCATCCGAACATAAATATTGTACTTGGCTAAATTAACCAAGTCATTCGCCTCAAAATAGGGAATGTATTCCCTCTCCAGAAATTCAGCGTCCTCGGGCCCAACCCGAAAAACGATCATCGTACCAACATTGCCGAAAATAGCATCTTTAACAGCGGAGTAAGTCCGGCCCATTTCGCCAGTCAGCTGGCCGATATATTGATGGGCCAAGACCAGATCCAAACGATATTTTCTCGCCTCAGAAAGAATATTGGCAAAAGATTCGGTTGAGAAGTGTTGGAATTCGTCAAGGTAAAGGAAAAAATCACGCCGTTTCTCCTCCGGAACATCAACTCGCCGCATGGCCGCGATCTGCAATCGCGTCACAAGCAAGGCGCCCAAAAGCGATGAGTTCTCTTCACCAATCCTCCCTCGGGCCAGATTAGCAATCAGGATTTTCCCATCATCCATCACTTGGCGTAGATTAATCGAAGAGTGAGGCTGGCCAATAATATTTCTAATCAGAGGATTCGAGACAAACTGACCCACTTTATTCAAAATAGCGGCCACGGCCTCAACTTCAAATCTTTCCGAATATCGGGAGAACTCATTCAGCCAGAAACTTTTAATCACCGGATCGGTCAAATTAGCCACCAGTTTGTCCCGGTATTTTTTATCCGAAAGAATCCGGACAATGCCGAGCAGGGTCGCGTCTGGATATTCAAGCAGGGTCAGGAGGGCGTTATTCAAAATATATTCCATCCTAGCGGACCAAACATCTGGCCAGATTTTTTTGAAGACACCGAGCACGCCCGAGGCCACTAAATGCCGCTGAGTTTCCGCCACCCGCTCAAGCGGATTAAAACCAACCGGAAAATCAGTATCATTGGGATCGAAATAAATCACATCGGCCGCTCTTTCTTCCGGCACGAGTCGCAATACTTTTTCGGCAAATTCACCGTGAGGATCGAGTAGTCCCACCCCGCGACCGGCCATAATATCGTTTATAATCATGTTTTCCATCATCGTCGTCTTCCCCACTCCGGTCTTCCCGATAATATAAATATGCCGGCGCCGATCATCGGTTTTAATGCCGAACTTAACGTTCCGATTCCGGAAGTTAGTCTGCCCCAGAACAGTTGTATCGCTACCTATTAACATTTACACCTTATTCTACTCCTCTATCACCGGAAGGTTAATCGGCGCCTCACCCTTCCTTGCCTCCAGCGCTCTGACCCTGGCCGGCGTCACGGCAGTGGTCGGTAAGTGATAAACCGTGGCCAGTTCTTCAACGCTCAAAACCGCGGTTTTTAACTGCAAACCGAATCGAATCGGCACTGGTTGGGGCATATCTCGATGAAGATAGTGTCGATAGAGGAACCTTTTTCTTTTTTCTAGCCTTTCTTTGCGGAAAATTATCCCCACCAACCTGGGCGCGGTCATTGTTTTAAAATTGGGCTTCAAAGCATTCAAGTTATGGGTGCTAAACTGACGAATAGCGCCAAAGGCCGCTGAAACATTATCGCTCGTAAAAGCATCCCGGCTATCAATATAGATCACTCGCAAAATGGCTTCGAAGCCAAGCTTAGATAATTTATTTTCAACCGCTTTCAGGGTATCCTGCTGGCCAGGGGTAAACCGAGGGGCCTCAGCCTTTTCTTCTTTAGAAGTACCCCATTGCGGCACCGTAACCGGCGCCGCTATCAAGTTCTTCAGAAATTCGCTGATTGAGCCAACTCGATTTTTCTTTTCTTCTTTTTTTCGACCAGATAATTTATCGACTTCTCCTCTCCCTTTTTTAACCCAATCGTCGCCGGTTGGTCTGACTAAAAGTTGGAGGAGAAGCATCTCGTCTGCTTTTAGGTTTGCGACCGCCTCAATAATTGTCGCAATCGGATCAATCATCTCCTCTTCCAGATTAGCCTCGAAGGATGGATAAGTCTTGATGGGGTAGGCATTCTCTTTGGCTAAGATAAAATCAGTGCCGAAGATATCGTATTTCTCGTTTGGTAAAATCGGAGGAAGCTTATTCACATAATCAGGGACTGCTTCAATCTCGGCCTCCGGATACTGGGAAAAGAATGCTGTTTCGAACAGCTTCCGATAGCTGGCTGGAAGGCGAACATAAAAATGAACGCCCGAGGCTTCACCCACGATTTCAAACGACATCCAGGGCTCGACCTTACCTTTAAAATAACGATCTTTTCGCTTAATGCCGCCGCTGTAGATGCCGTAAATGGAGGCAAAAACATGCTCCATTGCCTTGGCTGATTTTAAGTTCTCTCGCGGAATCTTTATCTCTAGCAAAATCCAATCGATCCGCGAAATATAATCCCGGGTAATATCAACGAGCCACCACTCGCGAAAAATCGTCGCCGTGGCGACGGGGATTATGAACCACCAGAGAGATAATATGGCCTCGATTCCTGATTCGAAAAGCTCGTCAATCATTGATGGCGTAAGTGCCCCGACCCACCAAAACAAACCGCGGATCACGAATTAACTCATTGTGAACCGTCGCCGGAGCCCTTTTCCGCTCATCTAAACTATTAACCAAACGAGCAATTTCGGTAAAGTGAAGCGGGTTGTCAGATTTCCTGAGCACGAGGTAGGCCTTATCACGCACTGTTTTCGGCGCCACGTGGACCCAATGATCAGCCCCCAAATCGCCGTAGGGACCGGTGGCAAATCTTTTCGAAAGAGTCAGATAGTTTACAATCAAAGGTTCGGGCAATTTAAATTTAGGCATGACAATTGCAAGATATCGATTAAAATCGTGTTTATCCAAGTTCAAAAGATAGCGAACCAATTCTTCGGCTCTCTCCAAAACTTTTGGTTCGGTGTACCAGACAAGATGGCAGTCTTCGTTTGACCGATTAATCAGGGGCTCTTCCAAAATTTTAGCTAGAAAATGAAGTTGATTATAAAGCAAGTCTTCACCGCGTTTATCGTCGAGAATAATGGAAAAATCCTGAACCAAAAAATCACTTCGCCTTAATCCGCCGACATCGGTAAGATACCGATCCACCAGTTTGAGAAATTTGGCGGCTTCCTCGTGAGCTTTAATTTTAGCCCTAATCGAATCAAGAAAAGCGGCTTCAATCTGTCTGACCCGCTCTCTCGTTAAGTCATATTCATCCCCCAGCTTAGCCAGAGTCTTTGTCTCCGGCGTCTCGAGCCCGTAACGGTGGCTCACAATCCGCCTGGTTCTTTTATCGGTCTGATCTAACGCCTCATTAATTAAGGCATCAAGGTCAAAACCCTCTTTTGTGCTTAGCATTTTTTAATTATAGTGCTTGAAACCTTAGTTAGTTGGTTAATAACCTAATATTACAATAAAACGGCTGATTTGAAAAGGGGGGATAGGCCCTAGCGCCGGCGACCTATTTTCTCAGCCACCAAGAGCAAGGGGCTCGCAAAAAAGATCGAGGAATAAGTGCCATTTATGACGCCCACGAGAATGGCAAGGGTAAAGAGCCGGATGCTCGACGGCCCCATAAAGTAGAGGGCAACGAGGACAAAAACCACGGTCAGGGAGGTATTAATTGAACGGTGAATCGTAGCGAGAATGCTTTTGTCCACAATCTCCGAGAGTTTCAGTTTATCTTTATAGATAAGCAGGTTCTCCCGGATTCGGTCGAAAACAACAATGGTGTCGTGAACCGAAAATCCCATCACCGCGAGCAGGGCAACCACGAAATTGGTGTCAATGGTGATACCCCAAAGATAACCTAGAAAGGCAAAAAGTCCGACGGGGATCACAACATCGTGAAACAAAGTGACCAAGGTAACCAGTCCGTACTTCCAAGAACTGATTGGCCGCGAAACTTTGCGAAAGGCAAAAGTCAGATAAAGTGAGATGGCGACCATCACCAGACCGATAGCCCAAAGGGCTTTTTGTCTCAATTTGGTCGAAACTGAAGGACTAATAGTTAAGAAGTCCAAGTCTTGAATTTCGCTGCCGAAACGCTCTTGAATAGTCCTCAAGTAAGTTTGGCGATCAGCTTCTGATATTTCTCGAAAGGACATGGAGTAAGTTTGATTGGCTGAATCATAAGCTACATTGACTTCGCCGAGGTTAAGCTCGGTAACGAAAAATTCTTTAACTTGCTCCGGATTGGTATTCGGAATTCCGAGCTGCCAAAGCGAGCCGCTCTTGAAGTCGATCCCCAATTTAAACCCGAAGACCAAAACACTTACGGCGCCGGCTAAAATCATCGCCAGAGAAAAGTAAAGAAAGAAAGTTTTGTATTTTAAGATTCGCTCCATTTTAGGTTCGGACTTCTTTGGTTTCAAGAAAAACTCTTAACATTGTTCGGGTGACAAAGATAGCCGAAAACATACTAAGAAGGACGCCAAATCCCAGGGTCAAGGCAAAGCCTTTAACGAAACTGGTGGTGAAATAGTAAAGAATAATCGAGGTAATAATAGTACTCGTATTCGAATCCCTAATCGAGGGCCAGGCTCGTCGGAAACCCTCTTCAATCGCCTCTTTCCGAACCAATCCTCTCTTTTTTTCCTCTTTGGTCCGCTCAAAAATCAAGATATTGGCATCAACGGCCATGCCGATCGAAAGGATAAAACCAGCGATTCCGGCCAAAGTCATCGTGAAATTGGGAATTAACTTAAATAGGGCCAAGGCCAAAACGGCATAAATTGAAAGGGCGAACACGGCAAAAATCCCGAAAAGTCGGTAATAAAGCACCATAAAAAGCATTACTACGGCTGTGCCGACGAGTCCCGCGATCATGATGTCTCTTAGGGCGTTTTCGGCAGCCGAGGGGCTGACAGTCCTCTGGTTAATAAGTTTAATCGGAGCGGCTAAGGCCCCGGCGTTAAATCGTTCAACTAGGGTTCTAGCTTCATCAGCTGTAAAGCCGCCGCCGCCGCCCGAAATTTGAGCCCGACCACCGACAATCTTCTCCTGAACAATCGGCGCATCCTTTAATTCATTATCAAGAAAAATGGCGAGCGGCTTACCCACATTGCGAGCGGTTAAATCTTCAAAGATTTTCGCCCCCGCCTCATTAAATTCAAGGGTAACGATCGGTTTATTTAACTGATCAAAAGCAAGATTAGCAGAGGTAATGTAACGGCCGGTGAGTTCGGTTGGAACATAGGCCACGCCGCCTTCCATTTCGACCACCTCTCGAAAATCTAAGACCGGGGTTTCGCCAATCAACCGCACCGCCTCCTTTAAATCCCTAACCCCGGCTAAGTCTACGAGTAGTTCGTAATTATCCCCTTTTCGAGCAACCGTTACTTTTGGTTCGGTAACGCCAAAAATATTAACTCTTTTTTCAATCACCTCTTTCAGGCCGGCTACAGTATCGTCATGGCGATCAGCCGGGATGTCGCTTAAGTCAACTTGATAAACCAAGCTCGTCCCGCCAACCAGATCAAGCCCCAACCGCCAAGGCAGATATTTTCCGCCTAGATAGCGGGGATAAACAAAAAGTCCGGCGAGCATCGAAAGTAAAACTACCGAGATTAGAATAATAAGGCCGGCCTTACGGGATTTCATAAAATTATGATCAGACCTTATTATATTTGGAGAACTCAAGCTTGAAAAGTGAATCGAAAAAGGGTAAATTAATTTACCGATAGGCAAGGTTCCCCGCCCGTAGCTCAGCTGGTAGAGCAGCTGCCTTTTAAGCAGATGGTCGCAGGTTCGAATCCTGCCGGGCGGACAAGAATTTATAGGCAATAGGCGTTAGACGTCTACCCTACTCCTCCAGTTCTTTCCTCAAATCCTCAAGCAGTTTTTTAGCTTTAGTGCTTAAATGTTTTGGGGTTTTGGCTTGAAGTTTAATTACCAAATCGCCGTCTTTCGTCATGCCCTGGCCCCGAACCCTAATTTCTTCGTTTAAATCCGAACCAGGCGGCACCGCTACTTCGATCTCCTTTCCCTCAAGATTTCTAATTTTTATTTTCTTGCCTAAAAGTAAATCAACGAGGCTGACCATAATCGGCCGGTGATAAAGATCATTGCCTCGCCGTTCAAAAACCGGATGGGGTTTTACTTTAACCCTGACGTAAAGATCGCCGGTACCCGCCTGGCGTTCACCCACCTCTCCCATTCCCTTAACCCGGATTATCTGACCATCAGCCACGCCGGCTCTTACCTCCACTTTTATTTTCTTCTCTCCCTTAACCCGGCCTTCGCCCCGGCACTCGGCACACGCTTCGTTCGGGATCTGACCTAAACCGCGACAGAATTTACAAGTTACCACTTGAGTGAAACTGCCGAAAAAAGTGTTTTTGGCTTCTTTAATCTCGCCCCGGCCGTCACAGTAGTCGCATTTTTTAAGCCCAGCCTCGGCCTTATACCCTAAGCCAGCACATTTGACGCACTCAACTTGAGTTCGAAACTTAACCTCAGCCACTTTTCCGCCTTTGGCCTCCTCAAGCGTCAGCTCAAGCTCCAGTTCTAAATCCGAACCCCGCCGATAAGTGCGGCGCTTTTTACCTAAGCCCAAGCCCTCAAAAAAGGCGCCAAAAACTTCTTCAAAATCAGCGAAATCGCTAATATCACCGAAGTCAACATTCCAACTCCACGGGCCGCCCCCAGCACCGGCAAAACCCGGGCCAAAAGCCCGACCAAACTGGTCATACTGCCGCCGCTTCTCCTCATCTGAAAGCACCTGATAAGCCTCGTTAATCTCTTTAAATTTCTCGCCATCGCCACCGCCCTTATCCGGATGATATTCGTGGGCCAAACGGCGATAAGCCTTCTTAATTTCTTCTTTAGAGGCGTTCCGTGAAACACCCAAAATTTCATAATAATCTCTCATCGCAGGAGTTATTATAAATTAGCTACTTAATGACGACAACCTCGCGGCTGCCCGGCTCGAGCTGAATCACGATGAGATTAGAGACAACCAGCAATTCATAAATAATGAAGGCTAAAAATGCTAGAGGTAAATAAAGAATGAATTCCAGGCTTTTAATTGAGAGCCAGATAATGCCGACGAAGACTAGGCCCAGATAAAGCCGGGCTTCGGGGGTTAGGCCTTTGAGCTTGAGGGAAATCACGTTATACATATTCCCGCTAACTGTTTCTTTGGAATCAAGTTCAACTCCGAGATATTCCTCGAATTGTTTTTCGTTCTCGGCCGCTGCTTGATTGATAAGCTGAGTCCGGGTTTTCGGGGACAACTTAGCAAGGTCCGGCTGGCCGGCAGCTTCTGACTCGGCCATGCTTTTGAAAAAATCACCGGTTCTCATCTCGGGCGTAAAACTAGGGACATAGCGCCGAAGCACGGGCGTCATTGCCACTTCAACGAACCGATCAACGCTTTGTCTTTTAACCGTAAACTCGTTATTTAAAACTAGGAGTAGACCAAAAAAGATGATAACGGCCGTGATGGCCGAGCCTAAAGTAATTCGACTCACTTTGAAAAAGTGAAGTTTAACCATATTTTTCATCTCCCGCTTGCCCCGATAAGCAGCCAAAGCCAAAAAAACCGCCAGCACCAGGAGAGCCCCGACAAAAAACCAGGAGAAGGCGAGGAAGAAAAAGAAACTGAGACCCAAGATATTGGCAAACATCGCCCCGGGCAAGTAGCGCCGCTCGTCTAAAAGTATGACCTCAATAATAAAAAGAGATAAAAAAACAACCGTCAGAAAAACGCCGATTGAAACCTGGTCAATGCTAAAAAAATAACTCGTGACCAAGGCGACGGCCGTCACTAGACCGATCAGCGAATAAACTTTAACGGTGACGAGCGAGCTGGGCTGGCTAACTACTTTGGGTAGTTCCATCTTCAGGAGCGGAAGATCCATCGTCTTCCTTATTCTCTTTGTACAGTGATTCGCCGATTTTTTGAAGTGCAGAAGAAAGGTTGGCTACGGCCGAATCTATTTCGGTTTTGTTGTTGCCGGCGATCGCTTTTTCAAGCTCCTCTATTTTCTTCGTCACCTCCTCTTTAAGCTCGGCTTTAATCTTCTCCCCGTTTTCTCTAAGATTTTTTTTAGCCGTATAAATAAGTGTCTCGGCCTGATTTCTGGCTTCAGCCAATTCCCTTTTCTTTCTGTCCTCGCCAGCATGAGCTTCAGCCTCGGTCTTTAATCGTTCCACCTCCTCTTTACTTAAAGCAGTTGAGGCCTCAACTCTTACCTCCTGGCTTTTCCCAGTCGCTTTATCAACCGCTTTGACATTTAAAATGCCGTTGGCATCAATATCAAAAGTGACCTCGACCTGAGGTACGCCTCGAGGAGCCGGCGGGATACCATCTAAATGAAACTTGGCCAGGGTTTTATTATCAGCCGCCATTTCTCTTTCGCCTTGAAGAACGTGAATTTCAACTGAAGTTTGATTATCAGCAGCGGTTGAAAAGATCTGGGTTTTGGCAGTGGGGATAGTGGTGTTTTTATCAACTAATCGGGTGAAGATTCCGCCCAAAGTTTCAAGCCCTAAGGAGAGCGGCGTCACGTCAAGTAAAAGCACGTCTTTAATATCGCCTTGGAAAATACCGGCCTGGACCGCGGCGCCAATAGCCACGACCTCATCAGGATTAATTGAGAGATGAGGTTCCTTACTAAAAAGATTTTTAACCGCTTCCCGCATGGCCGGCATTCGGGTCTGGCCGCCAACGAGAATCAGTTCATCAATATCTTCGAGTTTAAGACCAGCGCCTTTGGGTGGCGCGGCTGTTACCGTTTCTTTGACTAGCTCGATCGAACGGTCAATATACTCCCTGACTAATTCCTCAAGTTTGGCCCGGGTTAATTTCATTAAGAAATGCTTGGGCCCAGAAGCGTCTGAACTAATATAGGGCAGATTAATCTCGGTTTCGAGCGAGGTTGAAAGCTCATGTTTAGCCCTCTCAACCGCTTCTTTTAATCGCTGGAGGGCTAACGGGTCTTTGCTAATATCAATCCCCTCCTGTTTTTTATATTCAGCCACTAGCTCATCAATAATTTTTTTGTCGAAATCATCACCGCCAAGATGGGTATCGCCGCCGGTGGCTTTTACTTCGACCACGTTATCGCCAACTTCGAGCACCGAAATATCAAAAGTGCCGCCGCCGAAATCATAAACCACGATTTGCTCGTCTTTTTTCTTATCAAGGCCGTAGGCTAGGGCGGCCGCGGTTGGTTCATTAATCATCCGGCGCACCTTGAAACCGGCGATTTCGCCGGCATTTTTAGTGGCCTGCCTTTGAGAGTCGTCAAAATAAGCCGGTACCGTAATAACCGCCTCTTCGATTGTTTCTCCTAACTTGGCTTCGGCATCAGCTTTTAATTTAGCGAGAATCATGGCTGAAATTTCCTCCGGTTTATACCAGCGAGCTTCCATTTTAATTTCCACTCCACCATCAGCCGATTCTCTTAGCTCAAACGGAAGCCAGCTTTTATCGCGCTCGACTGCAGGATCAGAAAACCGCCGACCGATCAAGCGCTTAACTGAAAAAATCGTGTTTTGAGGGTTAGTAATAGACTGCCTTTTAGCCAAAAGGCCAACCAGTCTTTCGCCGGAACGGGAGATGGCTGTAACCGAAGGCGTGGTTCGATTGCCCTCGGCATTCTCTAGAATTCGGGGTTCGCCGCCCTCGACCACGGCCATGGCCGAGTTAGTCGTCCCTAAATCAATTCCTAGAATTTTTGGCATGGCAAATTTATTTATAAACTTTGACCTTGGCCGGTCTCAAGACCTTGTCGTGGAAGAGATAGCCGGCCTCTAGTTCCTCCGCGATAGTATTTGTTTCCCCCCCCTCTACCATCGTCACCGCCTCATGTAAGGCCGGGTTAAAAATTTCACCCTTTTTAATCTCTATTCTTTTGAGTCCTCTTTTCCTTAAAATATTCTCTAGGCGCGCTTTGATAAGATAAATCCCCTTCTCGACGGCCTCGTTCTTTTCGAGGGTGGCAAGGGCTAGATCGAAAGAATCAAGGACCGAAAGCAATTCTAAAACTAAATCCTCGCTGCCAAATCGGGCCACTTCCTCGAGCCGCCCTAACTCTTCCTTTTTATAGTTTATGAGGTCAGCCTTGGCCCTTTGCCAACCCGCCAAATATTCGTCCCTCTCTTTAGTTAGGCGCTCGACCTCTGTTTCCGGCCCTTTCTTGTCTTTCCTTTTTTCTTCCGCCGCTTTCTTTTCTTTTTCAGGCATAATTAACGTTTCCAATTGCGAAATTTAACGAACGGCTATCTTATTGTCAACCCCTATCCTCGCCTCTCGATGGCGCTACCCAAGGTTTCCTCGTCAGCGAACTCGATTTCGCCGCCGGCCGGGATACCTCGCCCAAGCCTCGTGATCGTCGCCGCCAGATTTTTTAACTCTTCTTTAATAATGGAAGCGACCAAGTCGCCCTGGGGTGTAAGATTTAAAGCAATTATAATTTCTTTGGCCTTGCCGCCTAATTCTTTCTCAATCCAGTTTTTTAAGCTGTTAAGCCGCAGGCGCTGTTCCGCCTCTAAGACGCCGGGTTTTCGCAAATCCCCGAGAATTAAATAACGGCCGCTGAACTTGCCCGTATTCTCAATCGACATCACATCGGTTTCTTTTTCAACAATCGCAATCACCTCTTGCTCTCTCTTCTTGTCCTCGCAAATATCACAAAGCCCGCTGGCATTCTCGTGAATATAAAAACACTGCCGACAAAGTTTAATTTTTCTAAGGTCGGCAATCACTTGAGAGGCAGAGCGCTCGAAATCTACTCCCTGTTGGATAAAATAAAAAGCCAGCCGAATTGCCTGTCTCGGACCAATGCCCGGAAGACCGGCAAAAATCTCAGCGAAACGTTTGATCGCTTTCGGTACCTGCATAAGTTTGTTCGAGATTTTGAAAACTCACCCGCTGTTTGTCAAAAAATAAGCGCACTGTTCCGAGGGGCCCATTCCGGTGTTTAGCCACAATCACCTCAAGCGTATTGTCATCAGTCGGCGGTGCATCAATCGCATCCTGGCTTCGAGGATAAAGAAAAATAACTACATCCGCATCCTGTTCAATCGCGCCGGATTCGCGGAGATCTGCGAGCTGCGGCCTTTTAATCCCCCGCTGTTCAACTGCCCGGGAAAGCTGGGAAACGGCGATGATCGGCACATTAAGCTCCCTGGCTAAACTTTTAAGGCCCCGGGAGATCTCGGTTACTTGTTGGACCATGCTGTCAGTGGTTCTCCGGGGCTCGATTAACTGAAGATAATCAACCACGATTAAACTCAACTCTCCCTGCTCGGCCTGTAAGCGTCTCGCCATTGAGCGCATCTCGACAATGTTCGGCGAAGGACTGTCGTCAATATACAAAGGCGCTGGACGCAACCGGTCGGCAGCGGCAGCCAACATCTCAAATTCCACCTCATCCTTCAGCCGGCCGGTTCGGAGTTTCCAAAGGTCGACTTGGGCTTCAGCCGCGATAAGGCGATCCTCGACCTGGGGTCGGCTCATTTCCAAAGAGAAAATTCCGACCGGTTTTTTAAGATTAACCGCGATATGGCGGGCAATATCCAAAACAAAGGCAGTCTTGCCAAAAGAGGGCCTGGCGCCGACCACAATTAAATCAGATGGCTGAAGACCAGAGAGAATATTATCAAGCTGAATAAAACCGGTGGCTACGCCCCGCAACCCTACTCCTTCCCCTCGGTGAACTCGCTCGATCCGCTCGTAAGCTTCTTTTAATCCTTCGCCAATATGAATAAAGTTCTTAGTAATCGAGTGCTGGGAAATGGCAAAGATTCTTTGCTCAACATCGTCTAGTAATTTTTCAATATCGTTTTTAGAGGTCAGAGCTTCCTCGGTTATTTTAGCCGAAGCGTTGATTAAACTCCGCAGAACGCTTTTTTCTTTAACAATCTTGGCGTAGTGGCCGACGTGAAAAGCGCTCGGCACTGAATTCGCAAGTTCGGTTAGATACCCAACCCCGCCGATTTCTTTCAATTCGCCGCTTTTTTTAAGAGCGGCACTGAGGCTTAAAATATCAATCGGCTCCCGGTCCTCCCAAAGTCCCAGAGCCGCCCGGTAAATTATCTCGTTGGCCTTTTTATAAAAATCGTTGGGAGCGAGTAAATCAGCGACAGCGGTAATCGCTTCTTTATCCAACATTAAGGAACCCAAAACCGACTGTTCAGCTTCGAGGTCTTGAGGCGGTAGTCTTAAATCTTTTGGGGCCATACGAAAGGACCTTGGGGAGTGTCTTCTATGGTATATCCTAGGACTTCTACCTTTTTTCTCAAGCGGTCAGCCTGAACAAATTGTTTATAAGCTCTTTGTTTTTCCCTCTTTTTAACCAGCGCGCTTACTTTGGCTGGTAGTTTTGGTATTTTCCCTCCCTTTTTGAGCTCAAGGCCCAGAACTTCATCGAATTTAAAGGCCAATTCGAGTTTGACTTTCGGCGCGAGATTCGACCTAATCAGGTTTTGAAGCACGACTAAAGCCCGCGGCATATCCAAGTCGTTATTAATCGCTTCGAGAAAATCCTTTTCAAAT
>CAYNZK010000004.1:19521-21871 GCA_964401665.1 uncultured Candidatus Saccharibacteria bacterium | reverse complement strand
TCCTTGAGGGTTTTGCCTTGGGTATTTACCCCAGGGATCTCTTCAATCCATCCCAAATACCATCTCCCGCTTTTTTTATAAGAGGCGGTGAAGTTGTAAGACTTTGGTCGCTCCATCAACCAAATTATAGATGACTGGGGCGGCAACCCGCAAGAGAGTGCTATTTAGATGCTAAAATAAAGGGGATGAGAAAATTCATCTTGATGCTTGTGGGGAACGGTCTGGGGCTCTACTTGGCCGATCTTTATATTCCCGGGGTGGCGATAACCAGGACGATTGAAAATTTGATTCTCGCGGCCTTTATTCTGGCCTTAATTAATTTCTTTGTCCGGCCGCTCTTAAAATTTGTGCTTACTCCGGTTATTATTCTGACCCTCGGTTTAGCGAATATCCTGATTAACGCGGCGGCCGTTTACTTGCTTGACTATCTTTTCCCAGCCATTACAATCAGTGGGCTTTTAGCCCTTATTTTAACGGCCTTGCTTATAGGGGCGATTAATATGATTCTCGGATTTTTGATGGTCAAGAAAGCATAACGCCTTAATGAATCTCGCTACTATCGGACAACTCGTAAGCGCGGTGGTTGTGATTATCTTGATTCTGCTTCAGCAGCGTTCTTCGGGAATGGGCGGCGGGTTTTTGGGCGCCTCGAGTTTTGGTTCCGAATTTTACCAGCGGCGACGCGGCATTGAAAAAATGATTTTTGCGGCCACTATCGCTTTTGCCGTCATCTTTGTCGCTTTTTCGATAATCAACTTATTGGGGTGATTGGTCTTACAACTCTCAAACGAACTAAAACTTTTAGGCTGGTCCAGGCTCTCTCGAAAAGAGAGCAATTAATTTTAGCCGGGGCCAGTTTGATTTTTTTGGCCTCGCTTGTCACGCTCGGCATTCTTTACTTTCAAACTAAAACCTATCTGGTCGCGGCCGAAGGCGGACGCTTTAGAGAGGGAAGTGTGGGTCAACCGGTTTTTATTAACCCGGCTCTGCCATCAACTGAAGCAGACCGAGATTTAAGCCGCATTATTTTTTCGAGCGTAAATGAGATGGCCGAGAAAATTGAACCGTCCGAAAATAACACCGTCTGGCGGGTAAGGCTCAAAGAGGATATCTTCTGGCATGACGGCGAAAGGCTAACAGCCGACGATATTATTTTTACTCTTGAAGTAATCCAAGATCCGGAGGCCGGCTCGCCTCTTTTACCCAGTTTTCAAGGGGTGGCGGCCGAAAGGGTAAGCGAGCTCGAGGTCAAATTTGTGCTCCAGGGTTCTTACGCCTTTTTTGGCGAAGACCACCTGAAAAATTTAAGAATCATTCCCAAGCATATCTTCGCCGACATTCCGGTGCAGAATTTTAAGCTTTCGGCCCAGGGCCTTCATCCGATTGGTTCTGGCCCTTACGAAGTGGTGGCCTATAAAAAAGATACTGATGGGATAATTACAAAGATCGAACTCGGGGCTAACAAAAATTATTTTGGCGAGAAACCGAAAATCGACAAACTGATTTTCAATTTTTACCGCCGGGAGGATGATCTAATTCGGGCCTACAACCTGGGGCAGATTGACGGCTTTGGCTTAACGACGGCCGAGCCGGTGGCCGACAAAATCAAGATCCGCCATCGAACTTATGCTCTCCGCGCTCCGCGTTATTACGCTATTTTTATTAATCAGACGCTGGCGCCAAAGGCGCTTAAAAAACTGGAGGTAAGGGAAGCTTTAAGCGCCACTATTGACCGGGGGCGACTGACCCAAATCTTCGGCTACCAGCCCGGCGAGCCGGGCTCGCCCCAGGGCGGTTATGCCACTCCCCTTTACGGCCCCACGATTTTAACGACAAACCCAATCCAAGATTTCAATCCAGCGCTCCTTGAAAACCTTGAACTTAATTTAGTGGTGCCGGAAGAAAAGTTTTTAATTAAAACGGCTGAAATTATTAAAGAAAACTGGGAGGCGAACGGCGCCAAAGTCAATCTCCAGATTTTCTCGGTCAAAGACCTCGCCGAACAAGTTTTAGTTGATAACAATTACGAATTGCTGCTCTTCGGCAATATCACCAAAGAAAACCAGGATTTATTCGCTTTTTGGCATTCCTCAAGACGATTTTACCCGGATCAGAATCTTTCTCTTTACGAATCGGATGAAGTTGATGATTTGCTTGAAGAATATCGAAAAACAGCTGACCCGAAAGAAAGAAATGACCTCCTAAAAGAGATAAGCGACACTATTGCCGGAGATGTGCCGGCCGTTTTCCTCTACGCCCCTGATTATATTTATATTGCCTCGCCCCAGCTTGGCGGTTTTAACGAGGCCAATATCATTGGCACCCGCGAAGATCGCTTTAACGGCATCGA
>CAYNZK010000004.1:7274-19421 GCA_964401665.1 uncultured Candidatus Saccharibacteria bacterium | reverse complement strand
ACTCTTTGTTTATCGTAAGCTAAAACCGCATCGGCAATCACGGCCGCCGGGAAAACCAAAGGCAGGGTGAAAAGGAGAATGCGGAAACTCGTGACGGTGGCAAGATACTCGGCGCCAAAGAAGAAAAGGACAACATCCCGAGCTAAAATTAGGCCGACGAGAACCACGGGCAGGGCGACGGCCAACAAGTAGGCCATCGCTTCTTCAACGAGTTTCCCAGCAGCCTTACTCTCCCCTTCTCTCACCAACCTCGTAAAAGTGGGGAAAAGAGCAACGGCAATAAGCAGGGGGAAAATATAAAGCAGCTGGATCGGACGCTGGGCCGCCGAGAAAATACCGACCTCGCCCGCGCCTTTAAGCCAACCAAGCATAATCACGCCGCTTTGAAGCAAGATGCCGCCCAAAACCCCAAGCAGGGCGAGGGGCCAGGCCGCCCGAATAATCGGTTTAACTAAACTTTTCGAAAAGTTTTTAAATATTCCTTTAAAGTCTTTACGTAGCAACCAGAGGATTAAAAGAAATCCGGCGAGACTCGCCAGGACGTAGCTTGAGGCCAAGGCATTCGGCGTGGGCGAGATAAAAAGAACACTAATCCCCAGTAGAGCGGCTAGGGCATGGGTGAATATCTTAGCCGTTGTCTCCCATTCCATCTGCTCTCTGGCTCGACTCACGGCGTAACCAAACTCCCTTAAGCCGTCAAAGACCAAGAGCAGGGCGATCAGCGGAAGGAGGGGCCTAACCGCCTCGATTTTAGTGACAAAAGGTGAGGCGAGGATGATAAGCGCCGCCCCGACCAAGAGAAACGAGAATTTAATAAAAAAGGCGGTCGAAAGATATTGGTTTTTAATTTCCGGTTTTTTAATCGCCTCCCGGGTAAAAAGGACGCCCAATCCTAAGTCGCCGACAATATTGAAAATGATGGCGAGAGCAATGGCGTAAGAAAAAGCGCCCCAAGCTTCGGTGCCGAGGATTCGGGCCGCATAAATCACGATTAAAAAGCGAAGGGCTTGACCGGCCGCTTCGCCGCCAATCAGCCAAAAAGTGTTTTTAGCCACTGTTTGGCGGACGGAATGGTTTTCGAGAAGAAGCGATTTTATTTTCTTAAACATTTTCCAGTTCTTCGAGCGTCTGGCTCTCTTCAATTCTAAACTGACCCACTCGAGTTCTTAAAAGTTCCTTAAGATAGGCGCCGACCCGCAGGTCTTTACCGATATCTTCGGCTAAAGAGCGAATATAGGTTCCGGAAGAGGCCACGATTTTTAGTTGGAGGAGAGGCGGCGCGAATCCCAAGATTTCCAACTCTTCTATTTTTACTTTTCTTTTTGGCAAAACAAAACGCTTGCCTGCTCTGGCCAAACGATAAGCCGGCTGACCTTGAACTTTCAAGGCCGAATAAAGAGGCGGGGTTTGTAGAGTCTCGCCCCGGAACTTGGCAAGCGTCTGCTCTATTTCTTCACGCTTGATTTGGGAAACCGTTTTTTCATCAGCCACGGCGTGAAGCTCTCCTTCGCCATCGCCAGTACTCGAGGTGCGACCCAATTCAATGGTAGCTAAATATTCTTTATCCGTTCCTTTTAAAATTTCCCCTAGTTTTTTGGTCGAGTCGCGGCCAACACCGACAACCAGCACTCCTTCGGCAAAAGGATCAAGGGTGCCCCCGTGACCCACCCGCTTCTCGCCGGTTATTCTTCTAATTTTTTGAATCACGCCGTGGGAACTAACTCCCCTTGGCTTTCTGACATTAAGAATCACTGAACGGTTTTCCCTCTCTGTTTTAATATTCGGCGAAAGTCGGTCACGATTGTCTCACCGCTCCAAGTTAAACTGCCGAGATAGGCGGCGGCGGCGAGAGGAATGATTAAAAGCAGGGGTAAGCCGACCTGGCGCAAAAGAATAACGACGACGCCCATCATAAAAGTGGCGAGCAATATCGGCCGAACTGATTTTTTCACCGAGAATTTGTTAATCTTTTTCATTCTTCGCCAAATTAAAGTATTAATTACGGCCTGGGTGAAGAAACTTGACCAAGCCGCCCCGGACATTCCCCAGATCGGGATCAAGAGGAGGTTCAGGCCAACGTCCGCTAGGGCGCCGGCATTCCAGAAGCGAACCAATTCCCGCTGGCGGTTATAGGCAGCCACGCCGTTAATAATCATCCCGATCGGAAAAGCGGTAATTAAGGTGAGGGAGAGAATCCGGAGCGGCCCTGAAGCAGCGGTATATTCGGCGCCGAAAAGCAAATTTACAATTTCGTCAGCCTCAAGAATCATCCCCAAGGCCAAAGGCAGAGCCATAAAAATAATAAGCCCCACTCCTTTTTCAAGAATTCGGCGGAAACCCTCGTCGTCTTTGCGGGCGAGTCTAGTCAGGGCCGGGAAGAAACCGCCAGTGATGAGGGCCGGCAAAAGATAAAGAAAGGTAATTGGCCGTTGGGCCGCGGCGTAGAAGCCGACTTCTTCCGCGCCCCGAAACCAACCGATCATAATAGTGTCTACATTAATCATCACGATGCCAAAGATGGAGGCCGCTCCTAGGGGCCAGGCCATCGCGAGAATCGGCCGGATTAATTTTTTATCAAAGCCGGAGAAAAGCTTCTTAACCGGCTGGCGAAGCACATAGGCAGTAAGCGCTAGCCCAAAACCTGAACCCAAGGCGTAAGCGGCGGCTAAAGATTCAGGCGTGGCTTTAACGAGGAGGCCGATAAAACCGGCGACAACGATAACCACCTGAGTGGTGATATTAATCGCGGCCTCTCTTTCCATCTTTTCCTCAGCCCGGAAAAGCGAACTGCCGAAACTGGTTAACGAATCGAAAATGAATAAGAGACCGATAAAAACGACAATAGTCTCGGACATCGGCAATCGGCTGAATAAAGGCGTGCCGATGACAATGAAGAGAAAACTAAAAGCGATGAGGATAAGTTTGACGAGAAAAGCGGTGGAAAAGTATTTTTGCTTGATCTCCGGTCTCTGGGTGATTTCACGGATAAGGGTTGTTTTTAACCCCACGTCAGTAAAAACAGTAAAGATCGCGGCGAGACTCGTAAGATATGAAAAAACGCCCCAGTTCGCCGCCCCCAAAATTCTCGCGGCATAAATGATAATCGCGAGGCGCAAAAGCCGACCGGTGATTTCGCCAAAAGAAAGCCAGAAAGTATTTTTGGCGATTGTTTGATTGATATTTTGATTCTCGAACAGGAATTGTCTGATCCCCACAGCTCTTCTATGTTATAATAGGAGGCAATGAAATCAAAAATATTAATTTGGTTTGTTGGGATCGTGGCGGTCTTGGCTATCGTCGGTATCGGCATCTATCTCTGGCCCAAGTTGAATATTTCGATCGAGCGGCCCTACGTCGCGGTTTATATGGAAACCGGCGATCTTTACTTCGGCCGGATTTCTTACTTCCCCCGATTGGCTCTTAAAGATGTTTATGTGCTCCAAAGCGCTAATCCCCCTTATCCTGGCCAGCCTAATCTTCAGATCGTACCGATGAGAAACACGGTCTGGGGGCCGGACCGATTGATTTTGAATTATGATCAAATCGTTTTTATCGGTAAGGTGGGAACTGATAGCCAGGTAATGCAGGCAATTAACCAGTCGAGATAAAGAAAATAAAAAGGGTGGAGTTCGTTCAGACATTTTTGCCGAACGCTTCTACCCCGAGTATTTTCGTTGGGGACCGCCTAATCCAAGGCGCCCTACCCTACGAGATCTTCGCCGGAATCATTGAAGAAGAGCTGAAGAAATAATTCTCAAAGGTCGCGATTTAATCTTTATTAGTTAATAAAGTAGATAAATGAACTGGTTCTATCTTTTAGTCGGTTTGTGGCTCGCCGCCTCGCCTTGGCTTGTCGGCACGCTGGGGTTAAATCTCGTCTGGAACAATCTTGTCTTCGGAGGTCTTGTGGCCCTACTCGCCCTTTGGCAGATTTTCGGCCGCAAGCGAAGATAAACTTGCGTTTTTTCTTAGAGTCTGTATTCTATTACCGTTATGGCGGAAATTAAGATTTATACCACTACTATTTGTCCTTATTGCCAAATGGCTAAGGATTTTTTTGCTAAAAATAATATTCCCTATGAGGAGTATAATGTGGCGCTTGATGAATTAAAGCTCCATGAGATGGTTCAAAAATCGCATCAATGGAGCGTGCCGGTGATTGACGTAGATGGTCAGATTATCGTTGGTTTCAATCGCGGAGAATTGGAAAAAATCCTAAAGGTCGCTTAAGCAGTTTTATTTTTGACGATGCAATACAAATGTCCTCAATGCGGTCATATGGCAAGCGAGCCGGGCAACTGCCCGATGTGCGGCGTGCCATGCCAGTCAGTTAGTGGTCCTGAAACGCCGCCACCTGTTGCTCCAACCAGTCCTGTGCCGCCGCCGTCTCCTCCTGAACCTCCGGCTGGTCCGCCGACTCCTCCCCCGCCACCGGCTGGCGTTTAGTTCGTAAAAGGCGGTCTGAAAGAAAAGTCGGGCCGCTTTCTTATTGGCATCACCCCTCGTTTCATTTAAACTACTCTTCGTGTCGTGTATGAACTGATTATTATTGGCGGCGGTCCGGCTGGGGTAGCGGCTGGTATCTATGCGGCCCGAAAGAAAATAAAAACCCTACTCTTAACCGATACTTTCGGCGGTCAGTCTTTAGTTTCGGCCGAAATCGAAAATTGGATCGGCACCAAATCAACCTCTGGTTATGGCCTTGCCAAAATGCTTGAAGAACATCTTCGGACTCAAGAAGAGATTGAGATAGTCGATGGAGACTTAGCTGAAAAAGTAGAAAAATTAGACGGCGGTTTTAAACTAAAAACTAAAAACGGCAAAGAATTTGAAACCAAAAGAATTTTAGTTGCCTCCGGCAGTCGGCGTAGGCGCTTAGCTGTGCCGGGCGGTAAAGAATTTGACGGCCGCGGTGTGGCTTACTGCGCTACTTGCGATGCGCCGGTTTTTAAAGACAAGGTTGTGGCGGTGGTGGGCGGCGGCAATTCCGGCCTTGAAGCGGTAATAGATTTATTGCCTTATGCCTCCAAGATTTATCTGCTTCATCATCGGGACAGTCTTAAGGGCGATCCAGTAACCCAAGAAAGAATCAAAAAAGAACCGAAGGTCGAAATCATTTTAAATGCCGAGACCAAGGAAATAATAGGCAGTGATTTTGTAACCGGCCTGACGTACGAAGACAAAAATTCAGGTGAGGTTAAAAAACTAGAACTGGGGGGCGTTTTTGTGGAGATCGGCTCGGAACCGAATGTCGAGTATCTCGATGATTTAGTTAAAATGAACGGCTATCGGGAAATTGTTATTGATCATCGAACCCAAAAAACTTCTTTTCCCGGCATCTGGGCGGCCGGTGATGTCACCGACGCTCTTTATAAACAAAACAACTCTTCGGCCGGTGATGCGATTAAAGCTGTTTTAAATATCCACGACGAGATGACTGGCCAAGATCGTTTATCTCCCCGTTTAACCGACATTTAGATTTCGATGACAACGGGCAGAATCATTGGCCGGCGGTTAGTCTCACGATAAACAAACTGGCCGATCTGATCCCGAAGAAGCGATTTCAAATAATCAGAATCAAGCGGTTGATGACGAGGAATCCGGCTGATAATAGAACGGATTCGGCCTCGGATTTCATTTAATAATTCTTGGCTTTGGCGGAGATAAATAAAGCCGCGTGAGATGATATCCGGATTTTTAACCAGTTTCCCAGACTTTCGATCCAGGGTGACAATAATCACGATCATCCCCTCCTGAGAGAGGGTCAATCGATCGCGCAGAACCACCTCTTCGACATCGCCTACGCCGAGACCGTCAACCATCACGTAATAAACCGGCACTGTTTCCTCGCTTACCTTAAAATCGTCCTTTCTAAGATAGCTAACGCTACCGTTATCGAGCAGCCTGATATTTTTCTCGGGAATGCCAACCTCAATCCCTAATTGGCTAGCGGCATAACGCATAAAATAATAAGCGTGTTCCGGCACGAGATAACGGGGTTTAATGGTTTTAATAAACAACTTGATGTCTCCGGCTAGAGCGTGGCCGCTTGAATGAATATCTAAGAGCTCCGAGTTATAAACCAGAGCTCCCTGACGCGCGATGTTGTCGGTTAGGGCTTGAACGCTCCGTTCGTTGCCCGGGATAACCGAGGAAGAAAAAATAAAGGTATCGCCGTGCTTAATTTGAATATAGCGGTGCTCGCCATTCGCAATCCGCATCAGCCCCGCCGTCGGTTCGCCTTGGGCGCCGGTTGAAATAACCAAGATCTTGTCGTCTTTGTATTTCGAAATTTCCTGAACCGGAACAAAGGTGTCATTTTTGGTTTTAATGTAGCCCAGTCTTTTGGCAATTTGGACATTTTCTCGCATCGAGCGCCCGTTTAGAATCACAATTTTCCCAAGTTTCTCGGCAACCTTAATAATCTCGGCGATTCGAGTGAGCATCGAAGAAAAAGTAGCGAGCACTATCCGGCCCCTTGCCTTTCGGAGTAACTCTTCAAGATTTTTAATGACTTCGGTTTCGGGAATGCCGTAGCCTTCTTTAAGGGCATTGGTCGAATCAATAATGAGGGTATGAATCCCCATCTTACCCACTCGCTCGATTTCATCAAAGCGGTAAATGTTCCCTTGGGCATCGCGGTCAAGACGAAAATCGCCGGTATGGGCGATATTGCCGACCGGGGTCTTAATAACCACGCCCATTGATTCTGGGATTGTGTGTTCAACGCCGAAAAATTCCAGTTCAAAATGCTTGCCCACTTTCACTTTATCGCCGTACTTAATCGGCACGATGTTGAGCTTGGGGGCATTCACAAACTCTTCCTGCCTTTTCTCGAGAATGGCCTTAGTCAGGGGTAAAGTATAAATCGGCGGGTTGCCTAATTTACCAATCAGGTGGGGAACGGCGCCGATGTGATCATAGTGACCGTGGGTAATGACTACGGCCCGGACATTATCTTTTTTCGGCTGGAGATAAACGATATTGGGAATAATGTAATCAATCCCCGGGGTATCTTCTTCCGGGAATTGAAGTCCCATATCAACTACCACAATTTCGTCCTCGTATTCGAAAAAGCTCATATTACGGCCTATTTCCTCGAGCCCGCCCAGGGGAACAAGGCGAAGAACGCCGGCCATCGAAGACTCGGCCTTCGCGGCAGATTTCACCGGTTTAGCAACGGCTTTTTTAACTTTCCGGGGACGGGCTTCGGCCCGCCTCGTGGTTCTAGTCAAAGTTTTTTGAGGCATAAGCTAGTGCCCCCCAGAGGATTTGAACCTCTACAGCCTTGCGGCTACTGACTCCTGAAGCCAGCGTGTCTACCAGATTTCACCAGGGGGGCAAATAGTCACGATTGGAGAGCTTAAAATTTATTTAAGTATAGCGAACGGGTCCTATTTGTCAATTAAATTTTCTTCAGGCCGAGCCAAACCGGGCGATCATCAATTTTGGTCGCAAATTCAGCGTCAAACTTGGGTGATTGCCTGAACTCGACTGCTCGCGCGCTAACCTCTTTTTTTATTTGGCTTAAGCGATTAGTCACTGCTTGCTCCATCTCGCCGGGCAAAGAGAGGAAAAGCATTATTTCGTCTTTAGGTTTTAGCTTAGCTTCCCGCCTTAAACTCTGGACTAATCTCACGAGCTCTCTCACTGCTCCTTCTTCTTTAAGTTCTGGGGTTAAAGTAAGATCAAGGAGAATCTCCTCTTTGATCTTGTCATCAAAAATAACCTGCCTGACATTAACTTCTTCCCGAAGAATTTGGAGATATTCTTCCCTGTTTTTGAGATCCGGATCTTTAAACTTAATTAAATTAAGAGGCTGTCTGACCCTAATACCAACTTCGTTTCGTTTGGCCAGGGCCAAGGCCGCGAGTTTTCTAGTTTTAGCCATCTTTCTAAGAACCTCTTCATCAATTAGGGATTTCTTCGCTTTAGGCCAACTATCAAGATGAACGGAAATTTTAGCTTTCATCGCGCCGGTCGCGGTGGTTGAGTGGTAAAGGGCATCGGCGAAAAACGGGGCGAAGGGAGCGATCAGTTTACTAATTTCAAAAATAACCTGGCCTAGGGTTTCTTCCATTTCCGGCCGGCGTCGGCTGCGACGAATGTACCACCGGGAGAGATCATCAACCAAAATTTCGATACATCTTGCGGCATCGCCGATCTCATAAATTTCGAGGTTCTGCGTTACCTTCTCAATTGTTTGGTTGAGTCTCGCTAAAATCCAGCGGTCGAGCACGTGTTTAGTTTTTCTAAACTTGGGTACAACTCTCAACCTCTTTTTAAGGTCCAGCCGAACATTCTCGTAAAAGTTGAAAGAATGATAAAGAATGAGGAAAAAACGCCGGAGAGCTAAAGCAACCTCATCTTCATTAAAGTTTTTCGGCTCGCCCGGCGGATTAACCGTGTAGAAATACCAGCGAACCGCATCAACGCCGCATTTATTGATGATCGCCTGAGGATCAACCACATTGCCTTTTGATTTCGACATCTTCTGGCCGTATTTATCGTTAATCAATCCTAAAGAAATCACGTTTTGATAAGGCGGCGGCCAACCAAGCAGGGTGGCGACCGCAAGTAAGGTGTAAAACCAACCCCGAGTCTGGTCAATTCCTTCGGCGATATAATCGGCTGGATAACCCTCGCCTCTATCAATATATTTTTTGTTCTCGAAGGGGTAGTGAACCGAAGCCCAAGGCATAGCGCCGGAATCAAACCAAACATCAGCCACATCCGGAACTCGCGTCATCCGCTCGCCGCATTCCGAACACTTGAGATAAATTTGATCAACATAAGGACGGTGGAGGTCGATTTCGCCCGCTTCGTTCGCCGGCAGATTATCAAGCTCGAGCTCCCGCCACCGAGCTATGTTAATTCTGGGGAGCTTCAGGGATTCCTCGTTCGTCAGATGTTTTACCCCGGCTTCAAGCATCCAAAGCGGAGCTTGGTGGGAAATAATTAAGATATTTTTACCATTATGGTTAAGATTAATTTCGCGGATAAAATCGAGCATCCGCTCCCGAACATCGTTAAGATTTTCGCCTCCCGAAGGCCGCTTGGTAAATTCTTCAAGAGGTTCGCTAAAAAAGGCTTTATGTTCTTCAATTTTCTGCCAATTAAAAACGCCGGCGTTAATCTCCTCGAGTCTTTTATCAATCACAAGCTCGGCGCCGCTTGCTTCGGCGATTATCTCGGCTGTATGCCTCGTCCGCTCATAAGGCGAACTAAAAATAAGATCCGGTTTCTCCTGCTTAAAGTGTCGAGCCAGCTCCGCCGCCTCAACTAGGCCTCTTTCGGTTAAGGATGAATTTCTCCCTCCTTCTTCCGGGCCTGAAGCTAAGACGCCGGTCAGATTTGATTCAGCCTCAGGGTGCCTCAAGATGAGGAACCGGTTTTCTGAAAAAGCGTTTTGGTTTAACTCGCGAAGGCTGCCAATGACCTTTCGGTGTCCTGCCGGACAAAGCCAGATCGGTAAAGGTGTTCCCCAGTAACGCTCCCGAGAAATAGACCAGTCCTCGGCATTTTTAATCCACTCGCCAAAGCGACCAGTTTTAATGTGAGCCGGAATCCAGTTAATTTTGTCATTATTTGCGAGCAACTCCTGACGCAGGCGGCTAATCTCAAAAAACCAGCCGACCCGGGCAAAATAGACAACCGGCGTGTTACAACGCCAGCAAAAAGGATATTCGTGTTCGATTCTTTCGCTTAAATAAAGTAGCCCCCTCCTTTTTAAGTCATCGATAATATCTTCGTCGGCTTCCTTAAGAAATTTACCGGCGCCGGGGAAACCAGGATGAACCCGCCCTTCGTCATCAATCGTGACCGGAAAATCCTCGCCACCCCAATTGGAAAAATCTTCTTCGCCAAAAGCCGGCGAAATGTGAACTAAGCCCGTCCCCTCCTCGGTTTTCACAAAATCAGCCCAGATAACGGTATGAGTTTTGGCTGGGGGATTGGCGATGGAAATAGGATAAAGCGGTTCGTATTTTAAACCGATGAGTTCCTTCCCTTTTTTCTTGAGAAGGGGTTTGATTTCGTGTAAAAGCTTCGGCGGCGGTCGATAGCTCCAGAGATGCTCATTCCCTACTTCGTATTTGGTGTATTCAAGTTCGTGATCAACACCGACGGCCATATTAGCCGGCAGGGTCCAGGGCGTGGTGGTCCAGACTAAAAGATACTCATTCGGCCCGACGCTTTGGTTATCTGAAGTTAGCTTAAATTTGACATAAATCGAGGGGTCTTCGGCAGTTTGATAAACACCAACCATGCCCATTTCATGACTCGAAAGCGGCGTTTCGCACCTAGGACAGTAAGGGACGACTTTCCGAGATTGCTTGAGGTATCCCCGCTCTTCGATAGTTTTAAAAATCCACCAAAGGGTTTCGATATAAGAATTTTCGTAAGTAACGTAAGCGTTCTCTAGATCAAGCCAATAACCGATACGTCTCGTAAACTTTTCCCATTCATCTTTATAGCGAAAGATGATTTCGCGAGCCTTTTTATTAAATTTATCAATGCCAATTTTCTCAATTTCGTTCTTGTTTTTGATGCCGAGTTCTTTTTCGGCAGCCAGCTCAATCGGCAAGCCGTGAGTATCCCAGCCAGCCCGTCTAGGCACAAAATATCCCTGCATCACTTTGTAGCGGAGGATAATATCCTTAAAAACTCGGCTTAAGACATGGTGAATACCGGGCAGACCATTGGCGTAGGGCGGTCCCTCGTAAAAATGGAAGGTTTTCTTTTTGGGGCGATCGAACGATTTTTCGAAAATGTGATTCTCCTGCCAAACCCGGAGTACCTTTTCCTCAAGTTCGGCTAGATTAAGACTCTCTCTATCTTTTAACATGACTGATAATATTACGGACTTCCGAAGTCCGTATTTTAGATCCGTTCAATAGTTTTAATACCCAGCAAACCAAGGCCGACTTTTAGGGTTTCAGCTGTTTTTTTAACTAAAGCCAATCTTGCTTCCCGCAAGGCGGGCTCTGATTTCAAAACCGGTTCTTTTTCGTAAAAACTATTCATTAATCGGGCCAGCTCATAAAGATAGTTGGCGAGGTAGTGAGGATAATAGTTGAGAGTGACTGATTTAATAATTTCCGGGAAATAAGCCAGCTTTAAAACTAGGCCGAGATCGGCTTCCTGATTTAGGGCGGCGGAGTCAAAACTCCGTTTGGGGATAAACACACGCGGGGCTTTTCTTAAAATACTGCGAAGCCGGGCGTAGGTGTATTGAAGATAGGGAGCGGCATTACCCTCAAGGCTTAACATCCTGTCCCAGTCAAAGGTGATATCGGACATCCGGTTCTGGGATAAATCATTGTACTTTAAAGCGCCGAGGCCGACAATCTTGGCGATTTTTTCTTTTTCAACCTCGCTTAAGCCAGGTTGTTTAACCTCGACTACCTTTTTTGCCTTTTTAATCGCCTCGTCAATCACCTGGAGCAAAGAGATGTGGCGGCCGACCCGAGTCGAAAGCTTTTTTAAGTCTGAAGAAAGAATTAAGCCAAATTTCACGTGAACTAACTCCTCATCTTTAACTAACCCCATTTTTCTTACCGCCCTAAAAAGCTGATTAAAATGGAGGCTTTGGTCGTTACCAACCACGTATAAGATGAGGTCAGCCTTAAATTTCTGAATTCGATATTTGAGAGTGGCGAGATCAGTGGTTGAGTAAAGATAGGCGCCGTCGGATTTTCGAATTACATAAGGGGGCAGGCCTGCCTCGTCAAGGGGGATAACGACCGCTCCCTCGCTTTTTCGAGCTACTCCTTTTTCGAGGGCAGATTCAACAAGGTCGGCAAGCATCGAGTTATAGAAACTCTCGCCCAGATAGTAATCAAACTTCACCCCGAGCACTTTGTAGACTGATTCAAATTCCTTGAGGCTCAACTTATAAAACTTCTGCCAAAATTTAAGATTATTCTTATCGCCCTGATGGAGCTTGGCGGTTTCAACCCGAGCCGTTTCATTAAGAACCGGGTTTTCTTTGGCTCGGCCAGAATAACTGACATAAAGCTGCATTAAATCTTCGATCGTCGGCTCTTTAAGTTCGGGGTTCTGTCCGAGGGCCTCTTTATAAGCGGCGATTAAAATGCCGAACTGCTTACCCCAATCACCGAGGTGATTGTCGCCAATGACTTTGGC
>CAYNZK010000004.1:4699-7174 GCA_964401665.1 uncultured Candidatus Saccharibacteria bacterium | reverse complement strand
GCTCCGAAAGCCTACTAAAGTTTTTATGCGATCGCATAAAAACTTTAGTAACTCGCGGCGCCGCTAATCCAAATTGAACTGATTAAGTTTATACTTAAGTTAATGAAGGAGGTAGCCCGAAATAAAAGAGCCTATTTTGATTACGAAATCCTGGAAAAGTTTGAGGCCGGGATTTCCCTTTTAGGTCAGGAAGTAAAATCGGTTAAATCCGGCCGGATTAATTTAGCCGGTAGTTATGCCATCCTCCGCAACGGCGAGGTTTGGCTCGTTGGCGCTGACATCCCGCCTTATCAGCCCCAAAACGCACCTCAAGATTATGATTCCCAAAGAACCCGAAAACTCCTTTTAACCGAAAAAGAGATAAAAACGTTGATGGGCGAGGTTAAAGGAACCGGCTTGACGCTTGTGCCTCTCCGCAGCTATATTAAGGGACGCCTGATTAAACTCGAACTGGGCCTTGGCAAGGGGAAGAAAAAGGCTGACAAGCGCGAGCTAATCAAGAAACGGGAGGCGGAACGAGATATTAGGAGAACTTTAAGAAAATAAAATGGGGGTGATCGGTGTTGATAGAGGTTTGGCTACGAACCTGCGAGCCGAGCGCCAACTCGTTAAACTAGCAAAACCTATAACTGCCAACAATCGAGTTGCAGTTCCGGCTTACGCTTAACGCCTAAGCTGGCGTCGGTTAATCTGGGCCTCTTAGGTTAAGCCCGGCGTTATACAAGGAGGCTCGCGAAGCGCTTATGCTCTAGGAACGCTCTCGCTAGACCAACTAGAGCAAACACTCGTCTAATTTTAGACTACGCTTGTAGACGGTTCGCGAGTTTTAACCTCTAGACGTGGGTCCGATTCCCACCACCTCCACTACAACAAATAACCTGTTATAATACTCTCATCCAGGGATACGAGATAAATAACGAGGTCGGGGCGCCCGAACTCCGGGTGCTTGATGAGGCTGGCAATAATCTAGGCGTTCTCTCGCGCGACCGGGCCCTAGAGCTCGCCCGCGAGAAAGGCCTAGATTTAATTTTGATTTCGCCAAAAGCAGTGCCGCCAGTAGCCCGGATTTTAAGCTTTGATAAATTCCGCTACGAAAAGGAGAGGGAATTAAAAAGGCAAAGAAAAAAGGCGCCGGAGCTGAAGCGAATCCAGATCGGAGTCAAAACAGCTAAAAACGATCTCCTGGTTCGACTGAAAAAACTCGAAGAGTTTTTGGAACACGGCCACAAGGTAGAAATTCAGATGACCCTAAGAGGAAGAGAGAAAGAAAAGCGGGATTGGGCCAAAGGAAAGCTCGAGGAATTTCTGGGAATGATTACAACGTCCCATAAAGTAACGCAACCAATAAAGCCCGGGGGGGCAGGGCTGACGGTTCAGATTGACCCTGGGAAATAAAGTCGCTAGAATAACGCCTGGTTGCGTGGCCGATTCAGGCCACGCCTTTTAAACCCGCCTCTCAGGCACGAGGGCCAAGTAAACCAGATCGTCCGATGGCTGATCAGATGAAAAAAAGCTTTAAAAAAAGGATAAGGGTCACGAAGACCGGCAAGGTTATTAGACGCCAGATGGGCCTGGGCCACTCAAGAGCCAAAAAAAGCCGGACCACTATGCAGCGGAAAAAGAATTTAGTTGAAGTGAGCGGGGCCGACCTAAATTTCATCATCAAAAACATACGCTGAAATGCCGAGAGTTAAACGAGGGGTTATTGCCCACAAAAAAAGAGAGCGAATTTTAAAATACACCAAAGGTTATCGCTGGGGCCGGAAGTCAAAAGAGCGGGCCGCCAAAGAAGCCCTGCTCCACGCTTGGTCCCACGCCTTTCGCGGCCGTAAAGAAAAAAAGCGGGACTTCCGCTCTCTTTGGCAGATTAAGATTAACGCCGCGGCCAGAGCGAACGGCTTAACTTATAGCCAGTTCACGAACGCTCTGAAAAAGCAAAAAATCGGCCTTGATCGGAAAGTCTTAGCTCAAATCGCCGAAGAAGAACCTGAAACCTTTAAACAGATTGTGGCTCGGATTCACCCGGGCTCCGGTGAAGTCGGCCAATAAAATCGTTGGCCTTGGCCAAGACTGCCTCCCTCCCTTTATAAACTTTTAAAAGTTTCCTGGCTTCTTTAAACGGAAACCAGCCGAACCCTTCGTGCTCCCAGGACAGGTGAATCTGTTTTTTATTAGTCTCGGCTAAGTAGAAAATAACTGTTTTGGCAACCCTTTTGCCGCTGCGGAGAAAAGAAAAACGCTCATAGGCCCGAAATCCTCTTTTGATTCTTAAGTCGCGGCGGTCTAAACCGGTTTCCTCTTGAGTTTCTCGGAGAGCGCCGTAGAAACTTTTTTCCTCCTCGCCTAATTTACCTCTGGGCAAGTTCCAAGCTCGGCCCCGATCATATAGCAGTAAAAATTTCGGCCCCTCTTTGGTCTGCCGGTAAATAACAAAGCCGGCTGATACTTCTTTTTCTTTCATTTTTTAAGAAAATC
>CAYNZK010000004.1:0-4599 GCA_964401665.1 uncultured Candidatus Saccharibacteria bacterium | reverse complement strand
CGCATCTCTGGCTCGATATAAGTGAGGCCCAATTTTTTATAAATTTCTTCTTCGGTTTTCCCGGCAATCTGTTTCTCGCCAGAGAAAAGTCCGTATTCATTAAGCTTCCAGCCCTTTTTCTGGGCCATTATCCGCATAGCCACATTATGGTCTTTCGAGCCGGTAAAGTAAGCCAAGGCGGCGCCATAGGATTTAGCTAGAACCACCCGGATATCGAGATCCATGCCGTTTTCAAGCGTTACCGATGACTTGGTCTTACCGTGAGCGAGGACTCTCGCCACCTCCGGCTGACTGACAAAGTAATCCATCACTTCTTTTGGTTTTTTCGAAACCACAAGCATATCAAGATCACCAACCGTTTCTTTGAATCGGCGATAAGAACCAGCAATGGCTACTTTTTCGACTGCCGGGAACGCCGCGAGCCTCGCCTCAATCTTTTCAGCCAGAGGAATAGTATAGCCGAGTAAAAATCGGCCTGAGTATCCCCGGGCAAACTCAATCCCTTTTAAAATGTTTTCTTCTGATTTTTGGCCAAAACCTTCGAGTTCTCTGATCTTCCCGGATTTCGCCGCCTGCTCGAGCTCTTCTAAAGTAGTGATGCCGAGCTTTTGGTGAAGGACTTTAATTTTTTTCGGACCAAGGCCCTCGATTCCGAAAAATTGGCTTAAATCAACCGGGGTTTTCTTTTTTAAGCCCTCGTAGTATTTAAGCTTGCCGGTTTTTAACAATTCCTCGATTTTCTCGGCAATTGAAACGCCGACGCCCGGGATTTGATTTAAGGCTTTCAACCCTCCTTTTTTATAAATATCGTTTAAATCTTCTTCTAAATCAGCGATGGCTTGGGCCGCTTTTTCATAAGCTCGCGGCTTAAAAGCAACATTCTGCATCGCCAGGTACTCACTAATCTCAAACAAAATTTTCGCCACCTCCTCGTTCCGCATAGTGATTAATTCTTGCCTCAGGCCATATACGGACTTCGGAAGTCCATAATTTATTTAATGGGACTAATGACGAAGGCCTCGCCGACCGCATCGAGTTTAATTACTAAGCCGCGGTGAAATTCGCGGGCGATAATTTTTTCTGAAAGCGGGGCTTTCAACTTTTCTTCGATTACCCGACGCAAGGGCCTCGCGCCAAAGGCCGGTTCATAACCGAGACGAGCCAAAAGTTCCACGGCGCCATCAGTGTATTCAAGCTTAAGGCCCTGAGTCTCATCAAGTAGCCGGCCAAGCTCCTTTAGCTGAAGCTTAACAATTTCTCTAAGTTCAGCCGGCCGCAAATCGCGAAAGACAATAATATCGCTGAAACGATTCAAGAGCTCTGGCCGGAAGACATCAACTAAAATCCGCTTCAGATATTCGGCAATGCTTGTCATTGATTCGCCTTTGCTTAAAGAGGTATGGATCACATCCGAGTGGGCATTGGAGGTGGCGATAATAATTGTATTTTCAAAATTAACCACCCGGCCGAGATTGTCAGTTAAGCGACCGTCGTCAAAAACCTGAAGGAAAACATTCCAAATATCAGGATGGGCTTTTTCAAACTCGTCGAGGAGAATGAGGCTAAAGGGTTTTTCAAGCACTGCCTCGGTGAGGCGGCCCCGGGTTTCGCCATCCGGCGCGCCGATAAAACGGTAGAGGCTTCGGGTGTCCTGGAATTCGGACATATCAAAACGAATCATCGCTTCTTCCGAACCAAACTGGATCTTAGCTAAGGTTTTGGCAAGCTCGGTTTTGCCAACACCGGTTGGCCCGACAAAAAGAAAGGCGCCGATCGGTCCACCGCGGCGGGAAAGGCCGCTCCGATAAGCCCGGAGGCTATCCGACACCGCTTTAACTGCCTCATCCTGATCAATTAAGCGTTCGTGGATCAAGGCCTCAAGGTTTAACAAGCGTTCGGCCTCGCCAGCCTCAACCTCGTGGATCGGAATATTAACCCGGGATTCAGCCACCCTAATCACTCCGTCGCTTGTCAGAACCTTCTCCCCTCGGTTTTTGACTGCCGTGACCGCCTCGTTTAAGAGGTCGTCAGCTGAAGCTGGTAAGAGTTTTTCCCGAAAATATTTTTGAGCTAAGGCCACCGCTTTTTTAATGGCGCCGTAAGTAATCCTGACCTTATAGGTCTCCTCTAAAAGGTAACTGCGGTAGGTTAAAATGAGTTCTGCTTCTTCGGGACTAACTTCGTTAACTCTAACTATCTCAAAAGCCTCGGTGAAAAAAGTGTCTGGCTCAATGAATAATTTAAATTCCCTAGGAAAGGCTGTACCGATAATGGGAAATCGGTCGTTGGTAATCAGCGGCAAAAGAGTGCTCGAAAGCGTAGCCTGACCCTTGGGCGCGCTTCTTGTCAGATTATCAATTTCGGCGAGATAAAGAATAATGTTGCCCGACCGTTTTATCTCCTCAAAAACTTTATTGACTCGCCTTTGAAGCTCGCCTTGGTCAGCGCCGGCAAAAAGACTGCCCAAACGAAGAGCGACGAGACGTTTGTCAAAAAGTTGGGAAGGCACCCGGTCTTTAGTAATCAAATAAGCCAAGTGCTCGACAATCGTTTCTTTGCCCGACCCGGGCTCGCCGATCAAAATGGCATTAGGGTTATCGGGTCGGGAAAGAATATCAATGAGGCGCTGAAGTTCTTGCTCATGACCGACGAGAAACCCGACTTCATAAGACCGGGCCCGGTCAGTTAAGTCAGTGGAAAATTGATCAAGCAGGGGTGTGGGCACGGCTGTCCAAGCCCGATTCATAATCCGATGACGGGGCCGATGATAAGATGGCATAAATTTCCGGAAAGCTTTTCGGGAAAGCTTGACCAGCCGCCGCCGATAGAGTCGAGCAAAAACAGCGGCCCGGAAAAGATCCCCAGCCTTGATATTAAAAAGGTTGAAAAGTGAGGTGATCTCGCTGTCTTCACTTCCAGCCAGGGCGGCGAAAAGATCAACCGGTTCAACAAAGCGCTGGTTTTCGGTTCTCTGACTCGCGGCCGTGACCACTAATTTTTCAATCTCGGACAATAAAACTTGGGGTGGGGTTTTATATTTTTTAAGCCGCTTGCTGTACTCACCGAGCTTGGCCTCGAGTTCGGCCGAAGAGACCTCTAAACGCAGTAGAACTTCTTTAACCTCGCGGCTGCCAACGAGGGCTTGGGCGAGATTAATAAAAAGGTTGCCGCCGATAATCAGGGTATGATCATAAATACTTATTAATGTCCGCCGGGCTCGGGGCGTAAGATAATAATTTAAATTAACGTTCTTTGGTCCGGCTTCGAGAAATGACCCGTCTGCCTCGCCGAAGTGAAAAAGGCGATCAGCAAGATAGAAAAGGAGTAAAACACCCAGCCAAAACAGCCACTCAATATCACTCATCAGAAAAACTAAGGTGGCCACTAAAAGAACCACGAACCAAACGTTCGAGGCGATTCGAACCAAGAACCGGCCGGCGTAATTCATCCGAAGTAGCGGCTCGTCAAATCTGGTTTCGTTTGGCGCTTCGGGGTTCATCGCTAAATTAATCCCTGGAATAGCTTAAAAATGGCATAGGCCGGGAGGGCTGCCCAGAAAAGATAAATAAGAGCGGCTAAAGCGATGATTAAAAGATAAATGATTGAGGCGACAAAAATCCGGGCACTCCGGAAAAAGAATCCTAAAACATAGCCGAAGAAGCTCCGGTCCTGGTAAAGGGGTTCAAAAAAATGACGAAGGGTGATTTTAATGGCAAAGGTCTGGTCAAGTCGACCCAAAAAACGGTTCCAAAATTCGGCCATTACCGCGAGACTGCCAAGATACCAATGGCGAAAGAAAGCCAGAAATCGATAACTGAACCGATTGACCAAATAAAGCGCAACCGAGGTCATTTAACTAAATTATAATCCCGAATCAGCCTGAGGTCTCGTTCTTTTAACTCGCTTAAGCTTGCAAACGTATGATCGGCGCTGATAATTTGGGCCAATTCCTGACCGCCAATAAAGTGAGGGAGAAGGACGTAGTCGGCCCCTTCTTCATAAAGCTCCCGGGCGTGCCATTCATCTTCAGCCGTAAGAATAATCTTTACCCTCTTCTTTTTACCGCTCGTCGCTTTTAAGATGGCCAGGTTGTCCTCGAATTCCGGGATGGTTGAGATAACTACTCCCGCCTTGGTTAGACCGACCCGCTCTTGGATATCAGTGTCGGTGATATCGCCGTAAACCACCGGAATTTTTATCCGATCAAGGGCTTTAACGGTTACCGGATCGAAATCGAGAGCCACAAAGTCGAGGCCCGAGTTGCTTAGGGCCCGGACGATACTTTGACCCATTCGATCAACCCCAACGAGCACAATGTGATTCTCGAGATTGGACACGGGGACCGGCTCTTCGATCAAATTCCGCCTGAATTCGAAGGGTTTGATGACTGGTTTCAAAAAGTCGTAGAGCTTTCCGCCGTGAGTAATAAAGTAGGACGAGAAAAAAATGGTGATAAGCCCGACTAAGGTCATCAAAGAAAGTTCGGTCGGGCCGAGATAACCCAGACGATAACCCAAAACGGCGATGATTAAACTGAATTCTGAAATCTGGGCGGTGGTGATTCCGGTCAGAAAGGAGGTTCGGGCCCGGTAACCTAAG
>CAYNZK010000003.1:13905-23013 GCA_964401665.1 uncultured Candidatus Saccharibacteria bacterium | reverse complement strand
TATCTCGGGGCTTTTATTGCCGGGGTGATTCTGCCATTTACTTTTGCCGCGCCCATGGCCACGGTTAGTTTTTTCTACTTGGGCGAGTTTTATAATCCGGTGGCAGTTGCTCTTTGGGGCGGACTTGGGGCGGTGTTAGCCGACCTCCTCATTTTTTACTTTTTTAAAGGCGGTTTTTTTAAAGAGCTAGAAGTAATCTGGGGAAAGCACGGGCAGCTCAATCATCCCCGGAGACATGCTTTTTTGGTGGGGCTTTTCCACACCAAACTATTTCATTTTATAAGTCTTTTTACAGCCGGTCTTTTAATCCTCTCTCCTTTTCCAGACGAAATCGGCATTGCCGTTTTCACTTATTACAAACTGCCGATTAAAAAATTGGTGCCGCTCTCGTTTTTATTAAACAGTATCGGTATCTGGATTATTGTCGGCGCTGGCTATCTCGCGGCTCAGTAAGAAATAGTTCGGCTTAGGGGAGAGGGTTGACTTGACCCAGTCTTTGAGCCACCGTCAATCGGGGTTTTACTTTTTAGTTTTAAGACCTTACACTCTTTTTGTATGTTGCTTTCCCGAGACGCCATTCGTGGCCATTTGGACAAGGGGACGATTATCATTGATCCTTTTCGCGAGCGTCAACTCCAGACAACCAGCTACGACGTTACGCTCGGTGATTATTACTGGAAAGAATCTCATCCTAATGGCCGGGCCACGGTTCATAACCTTTACGACGAAGAATCAACCAGGCGCGTTTGGCTTGGACCAAATGAGGCCGAACCGCTTGAGGTTCTTGGGGAAAGGCTGGGCTTAACTTTTAAAAATATCAGTCCTAAGGAAAAGATTATTCTTCTCGGTCCGGGCGAGACAATTCTAGCTCACACCCAGGAATTTATCGGCGGCCGGAAAATAGTGGTGGCCAAAATGTACGCCCGCTCTTCGATGGGCCGTAATTTCGTCGAGGTTTGTAAAGATGCTGGCTGGGGTGATGTGGGTTATTTCAATCGTTGGACTATGGAGGTTACCAATAACTCTAAAAACTACTCGATTCCTCTCGTGGTTGGTCGGAGGGTGGCCCAAATGGTTTTTTATGAAGTCGAACCGATCAACGAAGAATACTCGTTGAGCGGCAAGTACCAGAAAGAGGCCGATCTCGAAGAATTGAAGAAAAACTGGCAGCCGGAGATGATGATCCCCAAAATGCATTTAGATTGGGAGGTGAGATTATGACTGACCGATGGCGCTTAAAGACAGAAAGCTTGAGGGATTAGTTCGAGCCGAGATTAAAAGACAGAAAGAGACACTTGATCTCATTGCTTCGGAAAATTTAGTCTCAGCCGAGGTTTTAAAAATTTTAGGCAGCCCCCTAACCAATAAATACTCTGAGGGCTATCCGGGTAAGCGTTATTATCCGGGCAATTTTTATTACGACGAAATCGAGAGGCTGGCTCAAGAACGAGCCCTCAAGCTTTTTAGTTTAAACCCGAAACAGTGGCAGGTTAATGTTCAACCCTATTCCGGCTCGCCGGCTAACTTCGCTGTTTACGCCGCCCTCGTACCTAGGGGCGGGAAAATTATGGGGATGAAACTGGCTTCTGGGGGGCACCTCACCCATGGCCACTCGGTTTCTTTAACCGGTAAATTTTGGCAAAGCATCCAGTACGGCGTTGATAGCCGAGGTTTTATTAACTACGGGGAGGTCGAAAAATTAGTTAAAAGGTTTAGACCTGATTTAATTGTTTCCGGCTTTACTGCTTATCCCCGGAAAGTTAATTTTAAAAAATTCGGCGAGATTGCCCGAAGTGTTAACGCCTATCACTTAGCTGATATTTCTCATATTGCTGGACTGGTGACCGGCAAAGTTCACCCATCGCCTTTTAACTGGGCCGACGTAGTGACAACCACTACTCATAAAACCTTAAGGGGGCCAAGGGGTGCGGTGATTTTTTCAAGAAAAGAATTAGCCCCTTTAATTGACCGAACAGTTTTTCCAGGATTGCAAGGTGGGCCTCATAATAACGTAACAGGAGCAATGGCCCTGGCTTTTTTTAGAGCCTCCCAGCCCGAGTTTAAAAAATACGCCCGACAAATTGTAAAAAACGCAAAAGTTCTGGCTGAATCGCTTAAAAAACTAGGGGTTAAGCTTTCGACTGGCGGAACTGACACCCACTTAATTCTTGTTGATGCGAGAAGTCTTAGTTTAGACGGAATGACCGCTGAAAAGAAATTGGAAGAAGCCGGTATTATTGCTAATCGGAATTCTCTGCCAGGCGATAGTTCTCCCTTCAAGCCTTCCGGTATTCGTCTCGGCACGCCGGCTCTAACTTCAAGAGGGATGAAAGAAAAAGAAATGGAAGAGATAGCCAGGCTTATCTTTGGCACTTTGACCGGAGAGGCTAATATTAGAAGTAAAGTAAAAGCCTTATGCAAAAAGTTCCCGGCGAAGAGCTTGCTCAAGGTCTAATCGAGAAGCTTAAAAAAGAGCCTGTTCCCTCTAAAATTCTCGCGGCGATTTTGGTTGGCGACGATCCCCGTTCTTTAAGCTTTCTAAAGATCAAAGAGAAGGTAGCCCAGAAATTAGGCGTGGATTTCAGGATTTACGAGGTTGAAGGCAAAAATAATGATTTAGTGCGGGCGGAAATCGGGGTCATTACTCTCCAGAAAAACGTTGGCGGCGTAGTGATTGAACTGCCTCTGCCCCCGGGCATTAACCCACAATATGTTTTAAACGTCATTCCGCGCGAGAAAGACGTTGATGTACTCGGCGAACGGACTTTGGGCGCTTTTTATAATGGTCGGAACCCAATTCTGCCGCCGGCAGTCGAAGTAGTTCAGGAACTACTTATAACCTACAACCTCGAACTTCCAGCCCTGAAAGTAGCGGTAGTGGGTTTGGGGGTTTTGGTGGGTAAACCTATCGCCACTTGGCTTATGGGACGTTGCGCCGAGACTTATCTTTTGGATAAGGGGAGCGATTTTCGTATTCTTAAACAAGTGGATCTAGTAATTACTGGTGTGGGACAACCAGGTTTAATTAAACCAGAGATGTTGAAAGAGAACGCTTACGTTATCGATTTTGGTTATGAATACAGCGAGGGCAAGCCACGTGGTGATTTTGATGACAGTGATGAGTCATTAGTCATAAGTCATAAGTTGACGTACACCCCAACGCCAGGCGGTACCGGCCCGATTCTTGTGGCTAAACTTTTTGAGAATTTTTATAAGTTATGCCGAAAAAAGGAACAGTTATAATCTCTTTAGCCCTACTAGCTCTTATTATTTTGGCTACATTAGTTTCGAGCCGCGAGCAGATTTATTCCTTTCTAGGCGATGGCAATCGGGACGAAAAAAGCGAAGATTTGGCCGTTCTTGTGCTTGGGGAAGTGGCGCCGGGCGAGGGTGGCCGCTGGCACCAGGCGCCGGAGCTTGCTGACGCGATTTTACTTGTCTACTTCCGGGCGGAGAGCAACACGGTTAACTTAATCTCTCTGCCCCGTGATCTTTTCGGTACCTTCGGCGGAGAGCAGTTTAAATTAAACGAAGTCAGCCGCCGCGGTAAAATAGAAGATCTCCTTCGTAAAATGCCGGAAATGACCGGGATCGAAACCGATAAATTCATCGAGATTGATCTCGAAATGGTTAAACGGGCGGTTGATGAGCTCGGCGGAATTGATATTGAGCTTGCCTCGGCGGTGGTTGATCCGGTAAGCGGCTACTACTTGGCCAAGGGGACGCATCGTTTAAACGGCGACGACACGGTTTGGCTGATTAGAAATCGGACCGCGCCGGAAGGAGATTTTTTTCGGGAAAGAAATCAGCACCTAGTGATTAAAGCGATTTTCGAACGTTTTAACGAACTTAACGCTCAAGCGAAAACCGCTCTTTTCTTCAAGCTTTTGCCTGATATCGGGAAAGCCAAAGCTAATTTTAGCATTGGCGAGTTAGTGCCCGAGGCCAAAGAAATAAACAGTCTCCGTTTTAACAGCGTGGTTTTGGATTTTGAAACTAAGCTGCTCGAGAGTACTTCAATTCCTTGGGGAAGTGGCGCCTTTTATGCGCTCGTCCCGAGCGCCGGAATCGACAATTACGGCGAAATCAGAAATTTTATCCAAAACCAAATTAAGTAGGAGTTAGGATTTAGTTGCCTCTTTGATGGCGGTGCGGGTTAATTTCTCGATTTGGGCAAGAAGTTTTTTGTCTTCCTCAAGCTTGTTTCTGGCGTTTTCGGCGCCGACTCCCAATCTTTCCTCGCCAAACATATAACTTGAGCCGCTTCGTTTAACCACCCCGAGGTTGGTGGCTAAGTTTAAGACATCGCCGGCATAAGAAATGCCTTTGCCGTAGAGAATGTCAAATTCGGCGTTTCGGAACGGAGGCGCTACTTTGTTTTTGACCACCTTAGCCCTGGTTCGATTGCCCACTATTTGATCCCCCCTTTTAATTTGGGCGATCCGGCGGATGTCAATTCGGACTGAAGCGTAAAACTTCAAGGCTCGGCCGCCCGGAGTGGTGGTTGGATCGCCGACCCAGCCCATCATGCCAATTTTTTCTCGGATCTGGTTAGTGAAAACGATCAAGGTTTTAGATCTCGCGGTGATCGCGGTCAATTTTCTTAGGGCCTGGGACATTAGTCTTGCCTGAAGGCCGATAAATTGAGCTCCCATTTCACCTTCAATTTCTGCCTGAGGCGTCAGGGCCGCCACCGAGTCAACCACAATCACATCAATCATCCCTGACCGGACTAAACTTTCGAGAATGTTTAAAGCCTGCTCGCCGTTATCCGGCTGGGAAATTAAGAGATTTTTAATATCAACCCCAATGTTTTTGGCATATTCCGGATCAAGGGCGTGTTCGGTATCAATAAATGCGGCCTTACCGCCTCGACGTTGGGCCTCGGCCACCACCGTGAGGGCCAGCGTTGTTTTGCCGCTCGCTTCCGGACCGAAGATTTCGATGACCCGGCCGCGGGGAAAACCGCCAACCCCCAAGGCTAAATCAAGCGAGAGCGAACCCGAGGGGATAACATCGATATCAACTCGTTTGGCCTCGCCGAGCTTCATAATTGCTTCTTCGCCGAACTTACTCCGAAGGGCCGAAACTAAATTATCTAGATCTTCTTTTTTCTCTTCCTTTTCTTTTTTGGCTGACATTTTATTCCGGTCTATAAAATACACGTTTGACGATTTTTGTTTCCCGACCTAGGTAGCGTTTAACTCTAAATTCTAAGGTATTTAATCCTGGCTCGAGCCTGACTTGTTTTTCAAATTCTCCCTCCTCATTAGGATAAATCACTTCGCCGTTTAAGGTGAGGGTATCTCCAGGCGAGATATCACCGCTTATAGTGATCACTTCGCTTTCGGTTGTCTCCGGTACCGAGACGTTCAAGGTTGGCCGTCCCAAAATATTATCCAATCTGAATCCGAGAAAAATGAGAAAGGCGAGAAGAATGAGGAGGATCGCCATCCTGCGGGTGCTTATCCGCTTTAAGGCAAAACGGTTGGTGGGCAAGCGATCGGCATGGGCCGGGGAAGCCGCCTCGACGAACCGGCCGTAACTTTGCCAAAGCAGATTGGGATCAGCCCCTAGGGCGTTTGCGATTTTGAAAAGATACCCCCGAACATAAGGCCGGGCCGGCAGTTGTTCAGTTTTCCCCACCACCAAAGCTTCGACATATCTTTCCGGGACATCGGTTAACTCGGCCAAGCCCTTGATCCCGATTCGCTTCGCCTCCATTAGTTCTCCCAGCGCTTCAACAATTGTTTTCTTTTCTTCTTCCATTCTACTCTTCGTTTTTCAAAAAAACTTCACGAGGTTTAGCCCCTTCACCCGGGCCGATTAAACCCTGTCCCTCCATTATATCAAGGAGTCTGGCCGCCCGAGCATAGCCGATTTTGAGGCGTCGCTGTAAGAGCGAGGCCGAAGCCTTTTTAGCCTCTTTCACCACCCGAAGGGCATCTTCGTAAAGCTCGTCGTCAATTTCTTCTTCAAAGTCAGCTTCCCAGTGGGCGCCAGGCGCGCCTTCTAATCCCCGAGATAATTGGAGCTCTAGCTCTGCCTCTTCTTCATCAATCGGATTCTTGGCTCGGATAAAATTGGTTACGTCTTTAATTTCCTCTTCGCTGATATAACCGCCCTGAATTCTTTTAGGTTTACTTAGTTCAGCTGAGACGAAAAGCATGTCACCACCACCTAAAAGTTTTTCGGCTCCGCCGGTGTCAAGAATTGTACGCGAGTCTACTTGGCTTGCCACCTGAAGGGCCATGCGAGAGGTGATGTTCGCCTTGATAAGACCGGTGATCACTTCAACTGACGGCCGCTGGGTAGAAACAACCAAGTGGATGCCGGTAGCTCGGGCCATTTGAGCCAACCGGACAACCGACGCTTCAATCTCTCGGCCAAAAGCCGCCATTAGATCAGCCAGTTCGTCAATCACAATTAAGAGATAGGGCATAAAATCTTTTTGCCGGCCGAGATTGTAACCCAGGATGTCGCGTTTACCAGCCCGGAGGAGAACTTCATAACGTTTTTCCATTTCCTCGATGGCAAAGCGGAGAGCGGCAATCGCCTTTTTGCTGTTAGTGATTACCGGCGTTAAGAGATGAGGAATATCTTCGTAGACTGAGAGTTCTACCCGTTTTGGATCAATTAGGATCAAGCGAAGGGTTTCGGGTGAGTTTTTATATAAGAGAGAGATGATTAAGGAATGTATAGCAATCGACTTGCCGCTGCCAGTTGAGCCGGCGATTAAAAGGTGGGGCATTCTTGAAAGGCTTACAAAAATTGGTTCGCCCGAAACATCGCGGCCAAGCGGGAAACCAAGATTGCTCGTTTTTTTAAATTCCGGATAAGCAACAAGGGCTCCGAGCCTTACTAAGCTTGCCACTTTGTTAGGAATTTCAATACCAACCAGTGACCGGCCGGGAATAGGTGCTTCAATCCGAATCGGATGAGCGGCTAAGGCTAAACTCAGATCTTGGTTTAAGGCCAGGATTCGGGAAAGTTTTATTCCTTCAGCCGGCTTAAGAGCATAACGGGTAACTTTGGGGCCGATCGTGACCTCGCCCATCTCAACCGGGATGCCGAAACTTTCGAGGGTCCTTTTGATGGTCGTCGCATTAACGCGCAGGTCGCCGGCAGTTGGTTTTTCGATCGAGGTTTTAAGGAGGCTCAACGGCGGCGGGGTATAATGGCGGGTTCTGATTATGCTCTCGCCGGCTGGGATTAGGACCGGAGTTTCAACGGGTTTTGCCGGCTCTGTCATTTCCGGCTCCTCTTCAGTGAGAGTAGCGGGAGGCGCTTCAGGCGTTACCATTAATTCTTTTCCTTTAATAGGAGGCGTTGTTGTTATCTTTTCTCTCTTAGGCCATTTTATTTTTAAGGTCAGGGGAATATTCAGCACCACGAGCAATGAGGCCAAAAGGATCATAAAATCGAAGACTAGCGACCCGGCATAACCTAGGAGATTTTCAACATTGCCGAAAAGAACACCGGCTGAACCAGCTTTTTCCGGCGAGAGAATATCAATAATACTTAGGCCGGCGCCGATAAAGATAACGGCGCCGATAAGTGATGAACTGACGACCGCTCGCTCCGGATGGGTCAAAAGCCCTATGCCGATTAAGGTAAGCACAAGCGGTACCGAGAAATAGCCCCAACCGAGCAGGCGATCAAGTATTTTGAAAGCCGCTTCTCCGACCGGTCCGGCTTTGGCAAAGCCAGCGAGAACGAAAATAACAGCAAAGCCCAAGGCGACAATGCCGAGGACACTTGTTTTGATGCCGGGGTGAAGCGAGGGTTTTGATTTCAGTTCCGCTTTTTTTGATTTCCCTCCTTTTCGGCGGCGATTTTTCCTGGCCATTCAGCTTAATTTAACCACAAAAAAAAGCGCCAAACAATCTGTTACAATAACCTTAATGCGAGATATCTTTGGGGCTTATGATATTCGCGGCCGCTATCCAGGAGAAATTGACGAGGCGATGACGGCCGAGATCGTCGCCGGCCTGGCCGAGAAAATTTTTAAAAATAGGAAAGTCGTGGTTGGTTTCGATGCCCGCAAAAGCTCGCCGGCTCTATATAAAGCGGCGCTCGGTGTCCTCGGCCCAAGGGCCATTCCCGTCGGGATGATTACGACGCCAATGCTCTATTTTCTGGTTAATAAACTGAAAACAAGCGGCGGGATAATGGTTACCGCCTCTCATAGTCCCAAAGATTGGAATGGCCTGAAGGTTGTGGGCAAGAGAGGAGCCCCAATCAGCGGTGACGAAATCCAGCGCTTATTAAATATCAGAAAATGAATTACGTAAATCTTTACGTCAATTTTTTAAAAAGGTTTTTTAATCTGAAGAGCCCGGTTAAAGTAGTTTTCGACTGCTCGAACGGCACCGCCGGCCCCGCCTTGCGGCAACTTACAACTAACAATCAACAACTAACGACATTTTTTATAAACGAAAAGCCCAATGGTAACTTTCCGGCCCATGGACCGGATCCTTTGGCTCGGGGAGCCGCTAAACAATTAAAAGATAGAGTAATTAAAGAAAAAGCCGATTTGGGGGTGCTCTTTGATGCTGACGGCGATCGGGTGGTTTTTATTGATAACAAGGGCAGGGAAGTTGATCCGGTTTTAATTTTTCTGCTTCTTATACCGAAATTCAGGCCGCCATATCTTGTTTCAACCTCAGCCGGCAAGGCGGTTATTGATTGGTTGGAACCGGGGCTGAAAATAATAGAAACAGAATCCGGCCACTACGCCGTTAAAAAAATGATGCGGCGTTATCGGGCCGAGTTCGCGATTGAACATTCGAGTCACTACTACTTCGAAAAGTTTTACCACGCTGATTCAGGGATTCTCGCCGCCATCTTTGTCATTAACGAAGTGAGTCGCTTGAAGAAAGAAGGGATGTCGCTCGCCCAGTGGCGAAAAACTCTGCCTAAATACTATCGAGTCCGAGAAAAGACTTTTGGAGCGAAAGATAAGGTTCAAGTTCTAGCGCGGATCGAGCGATTTTATAAAGGCAAGGGAAAGATCTCGAAACTTGATGACGTAAGCGTTACTAGCAAAGATTTTTGGCTTAATTTGAGAAAAGCCGAAACCGAACCTGGCCTCCGGCTTAACTTAGC
>CAYNZK010000003.1:0-13805 GCA_964401665.1 uncultured Candidatus Saccharibacteria bacterium | reverse complement strand
GTTGAACCGCTGGCCTTTTCCGTTTAAAGTAGGAACTAGGATTTATGGCAGAAATATTATTTAACAGTTCTTTCGGCCTCAAGATGTCGCCGGAGCAGGTGGCCCAGGAGTTAATCCGATTTATGAAGGCCGATCCCGAGCGAAGCTATAAGGTAACGATTGGCACTGATTCGGAGCTTTATAATAAGACCGAGGCTGATTTTGTGACGGCCATTGTCGTCCACCGAGTCGGCAACGGCGGCCGCTATTTCTGGCGCCGGGTGGAATTGAAAAATTTTTATACTCTCCGAGATCGGATTTTAAAGGAAGTGGTTGTTTCTTTAGACACAGCCAAAATTGTTCTAAATCACCTGCGGGAACTTCAGGCTCCGCCCTTTGATTTTGAAATTCATGTTGACGTTGGCGAAAACGGCGAATCGCGCAAGATGATTCAGGAGCTTGTTGGTATTATTCGAGCCCACGATTTTAAAGCTAAAACCAAACCCGAAAGTTACGCCGCCTCCTCGGTGGCGGATAGATACGCCTAAATTAATTTCACCGAATTAAAATGACGGATCCTGGAACAAAAAGGATTTATTTGGATTATGCGGCCTCGACTCCGGTAGCGCCCGAAGTGTTTCTCGCAATGCAGCCGTATTTCAGCGATGAATTCGGCAATGCCGGCTCGATTCACTCGTTTGGCCAAAAAGCTCAGGCCGCTTTGGATCACTCGCGGGAAGTAGTTGCCCGCGAATTAGGGGCCAAGTTCAATGAGATTATTTTTACCGCCTCCGCTACTGAAGCCAATAATTTAATTCTTCGGGGAGCAGTCCGGCAATTTCTTCGGAATAAGTCCAGTGAGACGAAAGAGAAGCCGAGAATCATCGTCTCCAAAATTGAACATGAGTCTGTGCTGGAGACAGCCCGCGACCTCGAGAAAGACGGCGTCGAGGTCATCTATCTCCCGGTTAACCAAGAAGGTTTTATGGATCTAGGGGAACTTGGGAAGAGCCTTGATGAGAGGACCATCATTGTTTCTCTGATCTATGCCTCAAACGAAATCGGCACCATCGAGCCAATCGCCGAAATAGGGAAGATCATCAAGGATTTTAGGGAACGATCCCAGTTTCGGTACCCATTATTTCATACTGATGCAGTTCAGGCCTTTCAATTTATTAAGATCGATACCAATGACCTCGGCGTTGATGCTTTGACTATTTCGGCCCAGAAAATTTACGGACCCAAAGGGGCGGCAGCCCTGTTCTTAAAAGAAGAGGCGCAAGGGCTAGTTTCGCCTTTTATAACCGGCGGACTGCAGGAGGCTCGATTCCGCTCCGGCACTGAAAACACCCCGGCCATTATCGGCTTTGCCCGGGCCGCCGAGCTTATTGCCAAAGACAGGGAGGACCAAGCCGAAAGGATTAGGGGGCTCCGAGATTATCTCTGGGACGAGTTGAAGAGAGCAAAACCTGAAATTGAGCTAAACGGCGCGAAAGAAGAGAGGCTGCCTAATAATTTAAATATCTATTTTCCTGGTGAAGACGGAGAAGCGCTACTTGCAAGGCTTGACGAAGTCGGCATTGCCGTTTCAATTGGTTCAGCCTGTTCGGTTAAGGCCCTTAAACCCTCTTATGTGATTGAAGCCTTGGGATTGGGAGTAGATCGAGCCTCGTCAAGCATCCGTTTTACTCTTGGTCGGCCGACAACTAAAGAAGAACTTGACCTTGTTATTTCGAGGATTAAACTAAAGCTGAAATAAAAATGGAATCATTCAATCGTTTTACCATTAAAGCCCAAGAGGCACTTCAGCGAGCCCAGGATCTGGCTGTGGCCGAAAATCACGGCGAATTTAAGGCCCTTCATTTACTTTCTTCGCTTCTCGTTGATGTCGGATCCCTGGTGAGGCCGGCGATTACCCAGGCCGGGGTTAGTCTCGAAGCCTTAAATCAAGCGGTTGATTCAGAGCTGAAAAAATTGCCAAAAGTCTTTTCGGCCAGCTCGGTTGGTCAGCTTTATCTTTCAGCTGAAGTGATGAGGGTGATTGACCGGGCCGCCCGGGCGGCAGTGGCCAACAAAGACGAATTTGTCTCTTGCGAGCATCTGCTTTTAGGAATCTTGGCCGTCGAGTCGAGCGCGAAAACGGTACTTGAAAAGTTCGGCTTAAGACGAGAATCGATTCTACGGAGTTTAGCCAAACTTCGAGGCAGCGCTCGAGTGACAGATGAATCACCGGAGAGCAAATTCCAGGCCCTCGAAAAGTACGCCATTAATCTGACCGACGAAGCGCGGAAAGGTAAGCTTGATCCAGTGGTTGGCCGGGAGGAAGAACTGCGTCGGATCATCCAGATTTTATCGCGCCGTACCAAAAATAACCCGATTTTGATTGGTGAACCCGGGGTTGGTAAAACCGCGATTGTTGAAGGTTTAGCTCAACAGATTATCTCGGGCGAAGTACCAGACACTTTGAAAGACAAAGAAATCGTGATGCTTGATTTAGGGGCCTTGATTGCCGGCACTAAATTCCGAGGTGAATTTGAAGATCGGCTCAAGGCTTTTATTAAGGAAATCCAAAATTCGGCTGGCCGACTGGTTCTCTTTATTGACGAGATTCATATGATTGTCGGTGCCGGCGCGGCTGAAGGCGCAGTTGATGCCTCTAATCTTTTAAAGCCGGCTCTCGCTCGCGGCGAACTTCACGCCATCGGTGCTACCACCCTGAAAGAATTCCAGCGTTACTTTGAAAAAGACCCGGCCCTGGAGCGTCGTTTCCAGCCGGTTTATGTTGAAGAGCCTGGGATTGAGTCAAGCATCACTATTTTAAGAGGCTTAAAAGAAAAATATGAACTTCATCACGGTCTTCGGATCAGCGATGAAGCCATAGTGGCGGCGGTTCAACTTTCGGCCCGTTATATTTCCGAGCGTTTTTTGCCCGACAAGGCCGTTGACGTGATTGATGAGGCGGCGGCGGCTCGGAAACTTGAAAGCGAGAGTTTGCCGGTTGAGATTGATAAGCTCCGTCGGGAAATTACCGCTCTTGAAGTGGAAAAAACAGCCCTCGCTAATCATAAAAATAAAACTTCGCTCGAACGGCTAAAGGAGATCGAGAATAAATTGAAAGTCTTGACGAAGCAAGACAAGGAGCTTTCGGCGAGCTGGGAAGCGGAACGACGGCTTTTCGAGAAACTAAATACCCTCCGGGAGAAAATTGACGAGTTAAGACGGGAGCGGGAAATAGCTGAAAGAGAAGGGGATCTCGAGCGGGTGGCCCAGGTTGTCTACGGCGAATTGCCGGCGGCGGAGAAGGAATTCAAAGCTTTTGAACGAAAGCATTTCGCTAAAGCCGGCGTCGAATCGAGGAATTATTTCTTAAAAGAGGAAGTTGACCCCGAAGATGTGGCTCGGGTTATTTCGCGTTGGACTGGTATCCCGGTAGAAAACATTCTCGAACCCGAGGCTCAAAAACTCGGCCGGATAGAAGATGTCTTAAAAAGACGGGTGGTGGGGCAGGACGAGGCGATTCTCGCGGTCTCAAGCGCCCTGAGAAGGGCAAGGGCTGGTCTGGCGCCTGTTGATCGGCCCCTTGGATCGTTTATGCTTCTCGGTCCAACCGGCGTCGGAAAAACCGAGCTTGCCCGGACCCTGGCCGAGTTTATGTTTAATGATGAAAAAGCCCTTATCCGGATCGATATGTCCGAATATATGGAACGGCACGCTACTTCGCGACTCATTGGTTCGCCGCCGGGTTATGTTGGTTTTGAGGAAGGAGGACAGTTAACTGAAATTGTCCGCCACCGTCCCTACAGCTTGATTCTTTTTGATGAGATTGAGAAAGCCCACCCCGAGGTCTTTAATATTTTGCTCCAGATTCTTGATAACGGTCGCTTAACTGACGGTAAAGGGAGGGTAGTTAATTTTCGGAACACCATCATTATTATGACTTCTAACGTGGGGAGTGAGTTCACCCGCCAGATGTCGCGTTTGGGCTTTGCCGCTTCCTCCGAGGCCGAAGCTAAAGAAAAAGAGGAAGATTACCGGTCGAGAATTAAAGACGCCCTCCGGGATTATTTCCGCCCCGAATTTTTGAACCGGATAGATGAAATAGTCATTTTCAACTCATTGAGTCGGAGGGCAATGGCGAAAATCGTCGATATTCAACTGGCTGATTTAGTAAAGCGCTTGAAGGAGCGCGGCATAACGCTCGCCGTCGATGAATCAGTAAAGCGATATGTAATCCAAAACGGTTTTGATCCCGAGTACGGCGCCCGTCCAATTAAACGATTGATAGAGCGGGCCATCCTCGACAATTTGGCCTCGCGGATAATTGAAGGAGAGATTAAAGATGGCAGCAGGGTTCGGATCAGCTTTGATAAATCAGAACTTAAGGTCAGCGCTTAAGGCCGGGTTTCTTGCCCTCGCCTTTTTCTGGGTTCGGAGCTCCGATTTCAATTTCGGAGCTGTTATTTTATTCACCCTCTTCTTTATTCTTATTTATTTCCGGCCCTTTTTTAACGCCGGTCGATTCTCTGTTTCCGCTTTAACCACCTACTTTCTCGTATTTTTAGTGCCTTATTGGCCGACCCTGGAAGTTTACTTGGCTCTCGTCTGGGGGTCGCTCATATTTGCCCTCCTTGGGGTTAAAAATTTAACTCTCTTGAAGCGCCAAGGCGGTTATGAGATTGTTCATTCCTCCCTCGTTCTCGGTTCGAGCGCCCTTTACTTTATCGGCTCCATTCCCCAGATAATTCTATTTGTCTCTTTGTTCTTCCTTTTTCGGGAATTTTATTTTAATACTTCTGGCGCCTCTTTGCCGCGTCTTGTGCTAGTGGCCGCCATCTTGGCTATGCTTTTGGTTGAGGTCGCCTGGCTTTTAACTTTCACTCCCCTAAGCCCGCTTGTGGCCGCCGGTCTCGTTGCCCTCTCCGTCTTTTTACTGCACGACACCCTGGTTCACCACTTGAAAGAGACTATGTCTCGAGAGCTCATCTTAAGGAATATCACTATTTTCGTCTTAATGACTCTCGTCATCGTTGCCCTCCCAATTTAGCTTTTGACAAGAAAAATCACCGGGGGTACTATTGAACCAAACGTCAATGAAAAAACCTTTTACAAACTACTATGACCAATGCGACTCTTATCGGAGCCGGATTTTTGGCTCTGGGACTTATCGTCGGTTACTGGGTAAGATTTCTATTTGCTTCGAAACGCGCCCAATCGCTCGAAAATAAACTTAAAGCGGAGCTTGAAAAAGCCCGAAATGAGGCGAAAGAGCTAGTTTTAGAGGCTAAAAATAAGGCCGTGACCCTGCTTGAAGAGGCAAAGCAGGAAGAGAAAGAGCGAAAGTCGAGCCTAGAACGCCTTGAAGAAAGGCTTTTTAAGCGCGAAGAAGAACTGGGCGGAAAGGAGGAGAAGCTAAATATCGAGAAAGAGGATCTCGGAGCCGAAAAAAAGCGGCTCGAAGAATCTTTAGCCCAGATTGCCGAGGTCAAAGAGGCGGTCAAAAACAAACTTTCGGAAGTGGCGGCTCTAACGCCGGCCGAAGCGAAAGAACGCCTGATTGAGGAGATCCAAGAAGACCAACAGGAAGAGCTAGCCAAAGTTCTAAGCGATCTTGTTCGGGAGCGAAGCGTTGAGGTCGAGAGGAAAACTTTGGACATCATTACCACCGCCATTCAGCGTTATGCTCGTTCTCACGTTTCCGAGTTTACCACCACTGCTTTTAGTCTTCCCTCAGAAGATTTAAAAGGGAAAATTATTGGTCGGGAAGGCCGGAATATCAGAACCATTGAGCGCCTAACCGGCGTGGAGCTCGTGATTGATGAAACGCCTGAGACGATCATCATTTCCTCGTTTGACCCGATGAGGCGAGAGATCGCTAAGCTTGCCCTCCAAAAATTAATTAAAGACGGCCGAATTCAGCCGGCCAAAATTGAAGAGAAAGTGGAAGAGGCTAAAAACGAGATTGAGAGTCGGATTTACGAATTGGGCGAAGAGGCGGCCTATGAGGTCGGGATTTATGACCTGCCCAAAGAGATTATTCAGCTTTTGGGACGGTTAAGCTTTCGCACTAGTTTTGGTCAGAGTGTTTTGACTCACTCGATTGAGATGGCTCATTTGGCCGGAATGATTGCCGCCGAACTGGGAGCCGATGTTGAGATAGCCAAACGCGGCGCCCTGCTTCACGATATCGGCAAGGCGATTGATCACGAGGTGCCGGGTACTCACGTTGAGCTTGGCCGCAAGATCCTGAAAAAATACGGCGTTGACGAAAGAATAATTAAAGCAATGGAATCTCATCACGAGGAGTATCCTTTCTCAACCCCGGAATCTTTTATTGTGGCTGCGGCTGACGCCCTTTCGGCTGCCCGACCCGGAGCGAGACGGGGTACGCTTGAGTCCTACATTAAACGTCTGGAGGATCTCGAAAAAATCGCGACGAGTTTTCCCGGCGTCAAACAAGCCTATGCCGTTTCAGCCGGCCGCGAGTTGAGAGTGTTCGTGGTACCGGAGCAAATTGATGATTTTCGGGCTCTTCAACTAGCCCGAGATATTGCTTCTAAGATCGAATCCGAGCTCAAGTTCCCGGGGGAGATCAAAGTGAACGTGATTCGGGAAATGAGAGCGGTGGAGTACGCTAGGTAATCGGTTTTTAGTCAAGAACCAGATTGCCTTTTATTTCCGAGCCTATTTTGCTATAATTTGGGGCAAAGGAAACCTTTAGCAAAAGGTCGAAAGAAAAAGTTGCAATTCCAAATTTCATGAAGAAAGCCGAATTAGTTGAAGCAGTAATGTCAGCCGCGAGCCTTGACACCAAGCGTCAAGCCGAATCGGCGGTAGACGCGGTTTTTGATGCCATCTCCAAGTCTTTGAGCCGCGGCGAAGAAGTGGCCGTGAGCGGCTTCGGAACTTTTAAAGTCACCCGGAGAGCGGCTCGAGCCGGGATCAACCCACGAACTGGCGAAAAAGTTCAGATCCCAGCCAAAACCGTTCCTAAATTCAGCGCTGGCAAAGCTTTGAAAGAAGCCGTCGCCTAAGCAGAAGGCGGAGTTGATTAAATAAAAAGAAGACCTCACTCATGAGGTCTTCTTTTTATTCTAGTCCTAATTTATTCCTCACCTCGTCGCTTAAGCCGAGGTAGAGATCGTAAACGGTTTTAACTCTCGCCATCGTGTCTTGGATTAGTTGATTAGCTTTAATTGATCCTTCGGCAGATTGCTCGAGAATCAGCTCTTTGGCTTGATCCTGCGAATTAGTTGACTCCTGAAGCAGGCCATCGATCAGATTTACTTGATCCTCAGTAGCGGCTTCGTCAATAAGGCCTAAGGCCTTTAGGTTCTCGAGATCAGCTTTAATTTTTTCGAATCTCTCTTTGGCTATTCCCAGATCTGCCTCGTTAGCGTAGAGGGAAATAAAAGCGACTATTCTTTGTCCTTCCGGAGCATAGATTTCCTCCCGGTATGTTTTAATTTCTTGGGCCAGGCTTTGGATTTCCTCGAGGCTAGTTAAGGTCGCAAGGACGTCAGATTTTTCAAGATAATAAGTCCTAGAAGCATCGAGGTCCTGACTAAACGTAACTTTTAAGGACGCCTCCGGACTGCCTTCGCTAAAGCTTAGCCTTTCAAGATCCGCTTTCCGTTCATCAACCCTTTCAACCGCTATATTCAGGGCTTTAGTCATATCATCTTTAGCCTGAAGGACTTTTGCCGCTTCTTCGGTTGTCTCGGCAGTGGCTACGGGATCGAGCGGAGCCTCGCTTGTCGTGATTTCGGCGGTAGCAACAACCGGCAAAGAGCTAAGAAAGATAATAGCCGCGAAGGTCGGGATAAATGAATTGTGCTTTAGGGGCTCCATTAATAACTGATTACTTTATCAAGCAAGGCATCGACTTCTTCCTCATCGCTCACTGGTTTTGCGGCTTCGGGTAGAGCTGGCATTGTCTCGGCCTCGGGTAGAGCTGCCGGTTTCATTGCCACTTTTTCACCGCTGAAATATTGAATTTCCCCAATTCGGGTATCGATATTTTGGGTAACCGCATCCGCTTCCGTGACTAAACTCTGGTTATCGATACCCGGCAGAGATGGGAATAAGAGATTTTTGAAAGCGCCGACGAGTCCCCCTAGAGTCAGAACTAAGAAAAAGAGAGTGGCTAGGGCTACCGAGAAAATTGAATTCAAACTGCGAGAGAAAACTTTCCGGCTCCAGAATGGAATGGCCGGAATCCTTTTATGATCAATAATTAAGCTGCGCGAAAGGCGAGCGTAACCAGAATCAGGCTTGATTTGGTTGAGGTTTTTAAGCTTTTTAATTAGTTGCTTTTCTTCCATTTTCTAAGATTTTAGCCAGGTTTTTTAGGGCTCGGTGCTGAATAAGCTTCACCGCTCCTTCGGTTTTTTTCACGATCTGAGCCACTTCTTTAGTGTTTAGCTCTTCCACAAACCGCATTAAAAGCACTTCTTGCTCGATTTCTTTCAGTTCGCGAATGGCCTCGAGGATCACCTCGCTTTCGATTCTTGCCTCAGTTAGTTCTTCCGGAGATCTGTCTCGAGCCGGGATGTCGAACGTGAGGTCATCAAGACTGAAGACGGGGGTGTTCTTTCGGTGGCGATCGATTACTACGTTTCTCGCAATCCGGTAAAGCCAGCTGCCAAAGGAGTGTCCCCGGAAATCGTATTGGTCAATGTTCTGCCAGGCCTTTAAAAAAGTTTGGTGGGTGAGGTCTTCGGCCTCCTCACGATGACTTACCTTTATCAGGACGAAGCGATAGATTTTGGGCAAATAATAGTCATAAAGTAAGCCAAAAGCCTCAGCCTCCCCACCTTTTGCCCTTTTGACTAACTCTTGTTCGTCCTTCAACATTTAAAACGGATTTCACTCGTTTTAGTTACTCTGGAGCGGGCGAAGGGAATTGAACCCTCGACTCGATCTTGGAAGGATCGCGTATTACCACTATACTACGCCCGCTTATCCGTACCCCCAGCAGGAGTCGAACCTACATTACGAGATCCGCAATCTCGCGTTCTGTCCATTGAACTATGGGGGCGCACTTGTTAAACGTCCCTAATTATAAGGTTAAGGCGATTCTTTTTAAAGCAGCCAAGAGGCGACTAAAAAGTAAATGGTCACACTCGCCACGTCTTGCAAAATAGTGGTCAGGGGACCGGTAGCCAGAGCCGGATCCTCTTTAAGTTTATTGATCAGCCAGGGAACGAAGGTGCCGACAACAATTGCAATTAAAGTGGCGGCCGAGATTGAAATTCCGAGTACCAGACCGAGATAGGGTGTTTGATAGCGGATAAAAGAATAGATGGCAATGAGGGCACTGCAAATTAAGGCCACGCCAAAGCCGGTTTTCAGTTCTTTGGAAAGGAATTTTTTAACACTGAGCTTGGAATCAAGAGCGATGTCTCTGACAAAAATAGTTTCGGTTTCAGTCGAGATAGCGTCAGCCATATAGGTGATTAGGGGAATAAAGGCGGCGAGAATTAACTTAACTTCTAATGTTTGTTCGAAAAAGCCGATAATTTGAGAGGCAAGAATACCGCCAACCAGTCCCAAAACCAACCAAGGCGCCCGTTGTTTAATCAGCGTCCTAACGGGTGTTTTAAAATATTCTTCGGGTGAAATTCCCGGCGCCGTCCTAGCCATTGAATCTAACTGCAAGCGTTGTTTTATTATAGTCTTTTTAGTCTTTCTTCGGCGAGGCAGAAGATCAAAAACTTCGCATAATAAACCCCAGCATCTCTACCGCTTTAGCTCGGTTTCCTTGTCCCATCGGGAAATAACACGGAAGAACTTTAAACTTTTTGCCCGCAATATTCATAGATTTTAAGGGGCCGTATCTATGTTCTCGGATATTCACTAGGTAATCCGCCAGTTTTAGATCCGACCCGGTCAATACTTTTGTCGGCAACTTACCAAAAGTGACAATCTATTCAGGATTAATAATTTGCACTTCTTTTTGAAGCGATTCGAGCTCCGCCGAGATGGTTCCCGGCGAGGGGTTCATGGAATGCGATTGAGTACATTTAACCAGGTTAGTTATATAGATCCTCTTTTTTCTTAGGTTCTCCTCGATAATCTTTTCGTGTTCTATTCTCCAGCCAAAAGTATAAATGTCCTTGATAATATCATCTTCGATAATCCCGACCTCAGCCATTAACTTCCAGAAACTTCTAACTCCTATAAATGGATATCGTCTATTGCCCCCGTACTCTTCGCGGCTCGAGATATTCTGGCGAGTTGGGTTGATAAATAAGAAAAGATATTTCGGATTTTTAAATAAACCGCCTCCCAAAATATGTCTTAATGGATTAGCCTCTTTTCGACACCGGTCGCAATTATCAAAGCCGTTGAAAAGGCTCTGTAGTTGTCTCGGTATTTTCGGGGTCATTTCCTAACTGGCGGAGACGGTGGGAACCTAGAGACTCTTCAGGATTTCCTTTGCTGGGTTGATAGGTTTTGCGCCCGCAATGTGCATCGGCTCCCGAATGTCGAGGTCATTATATTTTGGCACCCTAGATTTCGTTCTGAATGTAGTGCCCATAACCCCAATGACTTTATTAGTCTCCATATCTATCAGAGGACAACCGCTATTCCCCGGGTTGCTAATGGCGTCAACAACGAACCAGTTGCGGGGGTGAACCGGATTAAGGCCATCTTGCTTAACGTTACTGATGATGGTGCGATTGACTATGAGAGTGATTCCGAGTCCTTCATTAATGAGGTTGGCGGCGTACGGGAACCCGACAAAATACGCTTCCTGTCCCACTTCGACTTTTTCGGAATCCCCGAGTTCGAGAGGTTTAAGAAGAGTATCTTGAAAGTTCTCGATTCGAAATAGGGCTACATCATCTTTATCCTCTTTTTTATCTAATTTGGCAGGCAACCAGCCGTAATGTTCTAGTCCATTCGGCTCCTGTTTCACCATCACCATCGCCATTAGCTGGGCACGAAATGGTGGAGGCGTCTGATTATAAACGTGTGCGGCAGTCAGAATTTTGCCATCACTCGAAACGCAAAAACCGCTCCCTGTGATTGTTATTTGGTTCGGGGCTGCGCTGAAGCCAATTGCAACAATAGAGTCACGAACCTCTTTGATTTTCTTCCTAAAATTTGAAGACATCGACAATATTTAAAATAAGTATATCATCGCGTTCATCTCTGCACTCGGGCGGAGGAGGTGGGATTCGAACCCACGAAGGGATTTCTCCCCACGGATTAGCAATCCGTTGCAATACCACTATGCGACTCCTCCAGAATAGTTCTAGCTAGATTCTAGCTAAAAATGAGCAAAAGTCTATTTGAGGGAGCTTGTCCTTAGCTCGTCGAGGTGGTAGCTTAGAAAAGCAATGGCTGACAAAAACGAGGAAAAATCTGATTCCCTGCCTGCCGGCAGGCAGGCGAGACCTCCAATCGTGGCCGTAGTGGGACACGTTGATCACGGCAAAACCACCCTGCTTGATTACATTAGAAAGACGAACGTTGTAAGTCGGGAGGCTGGCGGCATCACCCAATCCATCGGCGCTTACGAAGTCGAACACAACGGCAAAAAAATTACTTTTATTGATACGCCTGGCCACGAAGCCTTCTCGACGATGAGAGTAAGGGGCGCGACCGCGGCCGACCTCGCCACTCTCGTTGTGGCGGCCGACGAAGGGGTGAAGCCCCAGACAACCGAGGCCATCGAGATTTTAAGAGAAACAAAAACGCCGTTTGTGGTAGCTATTACCAAAATTGATAAACCAACGGCTAACGTTGACAAGGTGAAGAATGATCTCGTTGCCGCCGACGTTTTTCTCGAAGGAATGGGGGGCGATGTCACCTGGCACGGCGTTTCCGGCACAACCGGCGAAGGAGTGGGGGAACTGCTCGACCTCATTATTCTTGCCGGCGAGATGGCGGAGTTGAGTTACGACCCCGAAGCCAAGGCTAACGGTTTTGTCATCGAGACCAAAAAAGACAGCCGACGGGGTATTGTGGCCCATCTCGTCTTAAAGGATGGCGTGCTCCACGAGGGAGATGAGATTGTAACGCCTTCGACCTCAGGCAAGGTAAAGATTCTTGAAGATTTTCTGGGCAAGCGAATTAAAGAAGCTCGTCCTTCGGCGCCGCTTGCCGTTATCGGCTTTGATGATTTACCCAAATCGGGCGAGGAATTCTGGGCTGGTAAGGTTAATGTCGCTATTCTGGAGAAGGTAGGCGAAACCCTTCTTTCCGCTGAAGTAAAAACGCCGGAAACAACAGAGATTACCGAGGGGTTGCCTAAGATTATTTTGAAAGCTGATACGGCCGGTTCGCTTGAGGCCCTTAATCAACTTTTGGCTGGGAAAGTTAAGGTGGTGGCCTCTTCTATCGGCGAGATTTTCGATAGCGATGTTAAATTCGCCAAAGCCACCGAAAGCTACATTATTGGTTTTAAAACCTCGCCTAATCAGGCGGCGGCGAAGCTAGCTGATTCCCAAAAGGTTAAAATTTTGACTTCTGATATTATTTATAAATTACTCGAAGAAGTGGAGCATCTGTTTGAGGCCGGAAAAAAGGAAACGGTCATCGGCAAATTGGAGGTGCTGGCTCTTTTCAGTAAAACTAAGACCAAGCAAATTATTGGTGGAAAAGTAGTTGAGGGGACATTGAGGGTGAGGACTGGCGTCGAAATCGAGCGGGGCGGAGAAGTGCTGGGACGAGGGAGGATTTTAAATCTTCAGCTTGATAAAAACGATGTGAAAGAAGTTCCGGAAGGCAACGAATGCGGCCTTCTCCTCTCAACCAATATTGAAATAGCCGTTGGCGATTTTCTCAAAAGCATAAACCACTAAGTATGGACTTCGGAAGTCCATACTAAAAGAAGAATGGAATCACGACGTTTATTAAAAATCGAAAGCCTCATCCAAAAAGAATTAGGCGAAATTGTGGAGCGCCGGCTAGAGCGCCCCTCGGGGAGTTTGGTCACCTTAACTAACGTTAAGGTAAGCGCCGATCTCTCGGAAGCCAAGGTTGGTGTTAGCGTCATTCCCAAGGAAGCCGCGGTCGAGGCCTTAAAAAAATTGGATAAAGCTCATTGGGAAGCGGAGAAGCTTTTACGGGAGCGATTGAAGTTCAGACCTGTGCCTCGGCTCGAATTTGAACTGGATGAGGGACCAGAAAAAGCCGCCCGAATCGAAAAATTATTACTTGAAGAGTCCGACTCTTCTTGAGGAAGAGGAGGAATAGCTTTATTATTAGGCTGTCAATGGCCTGGTAGCCAAGTGGTAAGGCAGGGGTCTGCAAAACCCCTACACGCGGGTTCGATTCCCGCCCAGGCCTCCAGAATTGGGCAGGTGGCGGAACTGGCAGACGCGTTGGGCTTAAGCCCCAATGAGAGCATATCTCGTGCGGGTTCGACTCCCGCCCTGCCCACCAAGACAAAACTTTTCGGCTTTTTTGAAGCCAATTCGTGGGCGGCGCTCGTCGCCGCCCGCGAAAAAGTCGGTGTTTTACCGAATTGCAAGTTTACATTTATACTCCGCACCCCGTGCCGCCCTGTTGTTGTGGCAGAAGGTCGGGATTCTTCTGGGCGATTTCCTGAAACGGCTGGCCGACATTATTTATCCAGCCGGAGATGCTGGAATAGTTAAGGCCCATAATTTCTTCCGGGTTTACATTCTCCCAATCGGTATTCTTTGCGAGCTTGTAATAAAGCGCGGTTTCAATATAGTTTTGCGGGAACCAGAAGGAATTAAATTGCAAGGCGGCTTGGTAAAGCTCGTCTTTTGAAAGACCTTGCGACGCGCCAAGCTCAATTAGGCCAAGCAGGGCGGAGCCGTGATTGCAATCTTGGAAGAAAGTAGAGT
>CAYNZK010000002.1:17389-25188 GCA_964401665.1 uncultured Candidatus Saccharibacteria bacterium | reverse complement strand
TTCGCGGCATGAACCTGAGGCTTACCGCCATCAACCAGAATCACCTCAGGATAAGGCCATTCCTCGTGTTTAAGCCGCCGGCGCAAAACCTCTTTTAACATCCCGACATCATCGGTTTGTCTTACGGTTCTAATCCTAAATAAACGGTATTCATCTTTAACCGGCTTCGAGCCGTGGAACACGACCATCGAACCAACCGCCGCCGTACCGGAGATATTGGAAATGTCGTAACCTTCAAGACGAGTATCTGGTATTTTGTATCTAGTAGCTAGTATTTCTGGATCGCTGATCAGGGCGATGTCTTGGATGTGGCTAAGGGCGAATATTTTCCTTCTCAAGGTTTCGGCTTTCTCGAACTGGAGTTTTTTCGAGGCTTCTTTCATCTCGCGCTCGAGTGATCTTAAAATTCTCTCTTTTTTGCCTTGAAAGAAAAGCCGAATGTTTTTGATGTTCTTCCGGTATTCGGTTCTACCAGTGACGCCGATGCAGGTTCCGGGACAAAGACCAATCTGGGCATCGAAACAAGGACGATTAAACTTACCGACCCTCTTGGGATCGTGGACGCTAAAGGGGAAAATCCGACGAATAATCTTTAAAGCCGCCCGAATATTAGAGGCTGAAGTAAAGGGCCCCCACTTGGCTAAACCTACGAGGGGCAAGGCCTTCCCCCTCGAAAGCAATACCCGGGGGAAGTCTTCTTTAGTAATGACGACGTAAAGAAAACTTTTATCATCTTTTTCGCGGGTATTATAAAGCGGGACAAGCTTCTTAATAAGCTCTGCTTCTAAAATAAGAGCTTCGATGGCGGTATCGCTCTTAATAAAGTCGATTTTTCGAGTTTCCGCGAGCAGACGTTCGATCTTAGGGTCGTGGGCTCTCCTAAAATAGCTTGAGACCCTTCGCTTGAGATCGCCCGCTTTGCCGACATAAAGCACCCGCCCTTTCACCCCTTTAAATAAATAAACGCCTGGAGATTCGGGAAAATTAGCGATTTTATCCTCGTTAATCATTTAAGGACCCTTCTTAGATACTCGCCGGTATAACTACCCTTAAATCGAGCTACAGCCTCGGGTGTATCGGCCACCACCACTTTCCCGCCCTTATTTCCGCCTTCTGGCCCCAAATCAATGATCCAGTCAGCCGTTTTAATTACATCTAGGTTATGCTCGATGACGACGACGGTGTTACCGCGATCAACTAATCGATTAAGCACACCGAGCAATTTTTCAATATCAGCGTAGTGAAGACCGGTGGTTGGCTCATCCAATAGATAAAGGGTTCGACGAGTGTCCCGCTTACCCAGCTCTTTAGCCAGTTTAATCCTTTGGGCCTCGCCGCCTGAAAGAGTGGTGGCCGACTGCCCTAGCTCTAAATACCCCAAGCCAACTTCATTCAAAACCCTTAACCGATCGTGAAGCCAAGGAATATCTTCAAAAAACTCGGTTGCCTCTTCAATCGTCATCCGCAACACTTCATAAATATTTTTGCTCCGACCTATTTCGCCATGAGGGACGTATCTCACTTCAAGTGTCTCTTTATTAAAACGCCGGCCGTGACAGACATCGCAACTAACATAGACTGTGGGCAAAAAGTGCATCTCAATAGCAATCGTGCCGTAGCCCCCGCAGTTTTCGCATCGGCCGCCGCGCACATTAAAACTAAAGCGGCCCGGTTTCCAGCCTCGGATTCTCGCGTCTTCGGTCGCGGCAAAAAGTTCCCGAATATAAATCCAGGCACCGACGTAGGTGGCCGGATTAGAACGGGGCGTGCGGCCAATCGGCGATTGATCAACATTAACCACTCGATCTATGTATTCGGTGCCGACAATGGCCTTGTGAGCTCCGGCTTTATAATGGACCCGGCCACCGGAAGCAGACTTCTTATTAGCCAAGGCCTTATAAAGCACGTCATAAATCAAGCTCGACTTGCCTGAGCCGGAGACGCCCGTAATCACAGTGAACTTCCGGAGAGGAATATCAACGTTGATATTCTGGAGGTTATTTTCAGCCGCGCCTCTAATCTGCAAAAACTCGCCCGGATTTTTAACTGGCCGGCGCTTCGACGGCACCGGAATGCTCTTCTCGCCCCTCAGATACTCAAGCGTAAGCGAATTTTGCTTTTTATCTTTTAAAATCTCGGGCATCGACCCCTGGGCCACAATTTGGCCGCCATGAACGCCGGCGGCCGGTCCAATATCAACTAGGTGGTCGCTGGAGCGCACGGTGGCTTCGTCGTGTTCAACGACGATTATTGTATTGCCGAGGTCGCGGAGCTCATGGAGCGTTTTAATCAAGCGGGCATTGTCCCGTTGATGCAGACCAATCGTCGGCTCATCAAGAATATAAAGTGCTCCGACGAGGCGCGAGCCGATTTGTGAAGCCAATCTAATCCGTTGCGACTCGCCGCCAGCCAAGGTGCCGGCCTTCCGATCAAGGGTTAGATAGTCAAGACCAATATCGACCATAAATTTCAATCGAGCCTGGATTTCCCGAAGCGGCGTTTCGGCAATCTCCTTTTCTTTATCACTAAGATTCTTAGTTAAGCCTTCAAAAAACTTTATTGCCTCGCCAATCGGCAGATCCACTACTTCGGCAATATTTCTATCGGCAACAAGCACAGCTAAAGATTCGGGTCTTAGCCTTTTGCCCCGGCAACGAGGACAGGGTTTTTCCGACCAAATGCTTTCCGTGCCTAAACCATGGCATTCCTCGCAAGCGCCGTAAGGACTATTGAAAGAAAAAAGGCGAGGCTCTATTTCGGGAAAAGAAAAGTTATCCCGCGGGCAGGCAAACCTAGCTGAGAAACTAATCTCTTTAGTAGTCCCCTTTCCTTTTCGAGGCGTTTTGGACGACCAGAGGGAACTCGATACAGTCGGGGAGAAAATAATAGTCAAAAAATCCTGACCGTGCTTCAAGGCGCCTTCGACCGCCTCGCTTAAACGGAGACGGTTGTCTTTATGACTAAAATCAAGACTGGCTTCAATTTTATCCATCACCACTTCAATGGTGTGCTGTTTATACCGAGCCATCTCAATCCGCTCCCGCAAAGATCGAAAGACGCCATCAATCCGAACCTCGCTAAATCCGGTGCCAAGCATGTCATAAAGCAGTTGGTAGTACTCTCCTTTTCGGCCGCGAACTATAGGCGCGAGAATTATCAATTCTTTCGCTTCTTTCTCGTATTCGGCAAGCTCGATCACCGCGTCAATAATCTCGCTTGAGCTCAAGCGCCGAATCTCTTGGCCACAAATCGGACAATGAGGTTTACCCACTCTTGAAAAAAGTACCCGGAGATAATCATAAATTTCCGTGATCGTGGCGACGGTTGAACGGGGGTTATGAGAGTGGGCTTTTTGATCAATCGAAATAGCCGGCGAAAGGCCCTCAATTTCATCCACATCCGGTTTATCAAGTCGAGCCAAAAACTGCCGGGCGTAAGCGGAAAGTGATTCAATATAACGTCGCTGGCCTTCGGCAAAAATAGTGTCAAAAGCCAAGCTCGACTTGCCCGAACCTGAAAGACCGGTAAAAACAATCATCTTATTCCGGGGCAGTTCAAGACTGATGTTTTTTAGGTTATGTTCGCGAGCGCCGCGAATAATAATTTTATCCCTCATTTTTTTCTACTGCTGGTTAACGTCTTAACTTCATCCCTTAAAATGGTGGCGAGCTCAAAATCAAGCCGACTGGCCGCTTCTTTCATTTCTCGTTCTTTTTCTTTAACCAGGGCGTCGAGCTCCCTCTTTGATTTAGGCAATGGTCCGAGCTCAAGCTCAAGCACTGCTTCAATCGGAATAATGTCCGAGATCTCCTTAATAATTGTTTTCGGAGTAATGCCGTGTTTCTGGTTATAATCAAGTTGAATTTTTCTCCGCCTTTCAGTTTCTTTAAGGGCCTGCTTAATGGAGCCGGTAATCACATCGGCATAAATCAAGACCTCGCCCCTCACATTCCGGGCCGCCCGGCCGATAGTTTGGATTAGGGAAGTTGCGCTTCTTAAAAATCCTTCTTTGTCAGCATCGAGAATAGCAACCAGCGATACCTCGGGCAGGTCAAGTCCTTCCCGGAGGAGGTTCACCCCGACCAGAACATCAAAATTGCCCCGGCGAAGATTGGTTAAGATTTTAATCCGTTCGAGGGTCTTTACTTCGCTGTGAAGATAAGTCACTTTAAAGTCGAGCTCCTGAAGATAATCACTCAAATCTTCGGCCATTCGTTTGGTGAGAGTTGTCACCAGCACTCGTTCTTTAGCCTTCACCCGTTCTTTAATTCTAGGGACGAGGTCCTGAACCTGGCCCCGGGCCGGCGCCACAGTCACGACTGGATCAATAAGGCCTGTCGGCCGGATAATTTGCTCAACAATTTGTTTGCTTTTTTCTAATTCGTAGGGACCGGGCGTGGCTGAGGTATAAATGACCTGCCCCACCCGCTCATTAAACTCCTCGAACTTAAGCGGCCGGTTATCTCGAGCCGAAGGCAAACGGAAACCGTACTCAACGAGGGTCTTCTTACGTGAAGCATCGCCTTCGTACATCCCCCGCAATTGAGGAACAGTAACATGAGATTCATCAATAACAGTGAGGAAATTCTTACCGAAGTAATCAAGTAGAGTGGCGGGCGGCTCACCCGGCTCGCGGAAAGAAAGATGACGAGAGTAATTTTCAATCCCGCCGCAGTAGCCAATCTCCCGAATCATGGCCAGATCTCCTTTAGTCCTTCGCTCCAGCCGTTCCGCCTCGAGATACTTACCCCGGGCTTCAAAATAGGCTAAACGCTCCTTAAGCTCTGCTTCTATGTTTTTCAACGCCTCCTCTCTTTCCGGACCAAGAGTTAAAAAGTGCCGCGCCGGCGAGATAAATACTTCTTTCGCAATCGGGGTCGCGCCTCGCTCAAAACCCCTTACCGGATCAATAACATAAATCTTCTTTATGACATTACCCTTAAGCTCGAAGTTATAAATCAGTTCTTCATAAGACGGCATAATTTCCCAGTTGTCGCCTCGGAGACGAAAAGTGCCGCGTTTCAAGTCGGCCGTAGTCCGGCGAAACTGCATTTCAACTAATTGCCGCATCAAGGCTGACCGATCGATTCGATGCCCCTCTTTGAAATGAAGGATATTGGCGCTGTAAGTCTCGGGTGCGCCTAAACCATAAATACAAGAGACCGAAGCCACCACAATTACATCACGGCGAGTTAAAAGGGCGGCGGTGGCGGCATGGCGAAGCTTGTCAATCTCGTCATTAATCAAGGCCTCTTTACCGATATAAGTATCAGTCGTCGGCAAATAGGCTTCGGGCTGGTAGTAATCGTAATAAGAGACAAAATAATGAACGGCGTTTTCCGGGAAAAGCCCGCGAAATTCATTGCAAAGCTGAGCCGCCAAGGTTTTGTTATGGGCGATGACCAGTGTCGGCCGATTAATTTTCTCGATCACATGAGCCACGGTAAAAGTCTTGCCCGAACCGGTTACGCCAAGTAAGGTCTGATGATCGTAGCCCTTCTTTAGGCCGGAAACAAGCTGTTTAATAGCCTTCGGTTGATCACCGGTGGACTGATTCTTGGAGATAAGTTTAAACGCCATTAGACAAGAAAAAATCCCCCACTTCCGAACTTAATATGGGGTTCGAACTCAATCTTACTCTTTAATCTGGATTGGTCAAACGCTGACCTTAGAGGGCGGCTCGGAACTCTTTTAGAATTTCTTCGGGTAGGGGTTCGCCGGGTTTAGTGAGGCCGGGATAACGCCAAGCCGAGATAATTTTCCGCCGTTTCTCGGTATCCTGAACCATCACCCAAATCTCAAACGGATGTTTTTTACTGCCGGCCGGCTGCATTAAAGCAATGGTTTTCGAGGCAATCCCCTCCTCCACTCGTTCTGGATTATTCAAGGCCCTTTTAACCCGGCTTTCGGAAAGAAGCCAATACTGCATCTTGGCCCGGGCATGTTTGGTGAAAAAAAGAACTTTCATATAATTAATTCTAGTGACTCTAGTTCAGAAAATCACCCTGGGCCTGATTCTGGCAGCGGTTTTCGGTTTAATGGTTTCGGTCTCGCTCCAGGAGTCAGCCATTATGGATGAATTAGCCCATATTCCGGCCGGCTACGGTTATCTCAAGTATTTTGATTACCGACTCAATCCCGAACATCCGCCGATCGTGAAAATGCTGGCTGCCCTCCCCTTAGTCTTTATGGACTTAAAATTCCCTACCGAGAGTACCTCCTGGCAAGATGACGTGAACGGCCAATGGACTACAGGCGCCAAGTTTTTATACGAATCCGGTAATAACGCCGATCAAATTATCGGCTGGGCCAGAGTCGGACCAATATTTTTGACTCTCCTCTTAATCTTCCTTACCTATCTCTGGGCTAAAGAGATGATGGGACCAAAATGGGCCTATCTGCCGACCCTCATGCTGGCTTTTTCGCCCACCATTTTAGCCCAGGGTCACTATGTGACGACTGATATTGGTGCCGCCCTGGGATTTCTCGGCGCCACTTATTTTTTTCTGAAATTTTTCAATTATCCCTCAAAGAAAAATCTTTGGTTTGCCGGCGTTAGTTTCGGTTTGGCCGAACTTTTGAAATTTTCCACCGTCCTTCTTGTCCCCTACTTTATCCTACTTGTTTTAATTTTCGATGGGGCAAAGGTCTATCAATTGGTTAAAGCGAGGGAAAAAATAATTAGAAGGTCTCTCAAGGCCATCGGCTCCTCATTAATTCGACTTTTTCTTGTCTTTCTTGTCGGCGTGGCGACTATTTATCCGTTTTATTTTTTAACCACCCTGAACTATCCGGCTGAGAAACAGGCTCGGGACACTGATTTTATCTTAGGTTCGTTTGCCGGCGGCCGGGGACCAGCTGGTGAATTTTGTAAGCCGTTAAGATGCGTAGCCGAAGCCACTATTTGGGCAAGTGATAAACCCCTCGTCCGACCCCTCGCCGAATACCTTCTCGGCATTGAGATGGTGCTTCAGCGTTCGGCCGGCGGGAATACTATTTACTTTCTTGGCGAGGTTTCGGCTAGCGGCGACCCACTTTACTTTCCGGTAGTTTATTTACTCAAAGAGTCTATCCCCGCCCTTATTCTCGTTTTTCTCGCTCTGGCTTTAGGCTTCTACCAAACAGGGCGAACGATCCTCCGAAGAAAAACTTTTTTTACGAATTATTTAGGTACGCATTCGGCTGAGTTCTCGCTTCTTATTCTCATCCTTCTCTATGGTCTTTATAGCGTCACAAGTCCTCTGAATATCGGCATCCGGCATCTTATCCCGATTATGCCGCCGCTTTATCTTTTAACTGCGAGCTCTCTTAAAAACTGGGTGATGACTGATAAGGGCCGCCGAAAAACAGGCTTTGTCCTGATTATGGTCGCCTGGCTCATGGTTGAGGCAGCCATTAGCTATCCTTTTTATCTTTCCTACTTCAACGAATTCGTGGGCACCAATAATGGCTGGCGCTATGTGACTGATTCAAACTATGACTGGGGCCAGGATTTAAAAAGATTAAAGGAGTTCGCTGATAAAGAAGGCGTTGAGAAAATTGCGATCGACTACTTTGGCGGCGGCAGTCCGCAATATTATTTAGGAGACAAGGCTGTTTCTTGGCAGTCGGCCAAAGGCAATCCACTTGAGTCGAATATTAAATGGCTCGCGATTTCAATAAATACCATTCAAGGAGCTAAGGGCAAGCCGGTCTCTGGCTACGAAAGAAATCCCGAAGACGAATATCAGTGGCTTAAGAATCCCTACGAACCCTACGCCAAGGCCGGCAAATCAATCTTTATTTATAAATTAAACTAA
>CAYNZK010000002.1:13390-17289 GCA_964401665.1 uncultured Candidatus Saccharibacteria bacterium | reverse complement strand
CCAGAATCAACAAGCACCGTTACCTCTTTATATTTCAAGTCATCAAGCCTGACTTCGGTAATCGGTAAGTTGAGTCCGGCCAGCAATTCAAAAGTTAAATCAAGATTTTTAAAAAGAGATTCGTTAAGAACGGCATCGCCGACTTTAAGCTCCCGGTTAGAATAATCCCGAACCACTTTGACAAGCGTCAAAGAACCAGTGGGATAAGGCGAATGGGCAAAAATAAGACCGCCCTCATCAGCCCAAAAACACTGACTCGTCTGCTCTAGACACCAAATAATAACTTTTTCTCTCTCTTCCAGGTTGATAATTATCTTCCGTCTGAAAAAATCTTTTTTAACCTCCAGTTTAACCACTTGGGGCAATTCGTTCATCGCGGGCGGCCGCCAAAAAATAATATTTTGACCCGAAGTATTTTTAAAACTTTCTTCAGGAGTCAATATCGCGCCCCTAACTTCAACTGCCCGAATCCGAAAAACCGGCGAAAACCAAATAAGATAAACCGCTCCGCCGAGAAAAAGAAGGACCGCGAAAAAGAGGAGGAGAAATTTAGGGCTAGACCGGGCGCCGGTCGCCCTAGGCCGCCGCAGGCCTAATTTCAGCTTTGCCCACATAAGGCCGTAAAACTTCGGGGATCGTCACGCCTCCGTCCTTGGTCTGATAATTTTCAAGAATGGCGATAATCGCCCGCGAAGTAGCGATAGCCGTGCCGTTTAGGGTATGGGCGAACTGAAGCGTCCCCTCTTTTTCCTTAAATCTAATATTCAAACGCCTAGCTTGATAATCGGTGGTGTTCGAAGTCGAAGTGATCTCGCCCCAATCACCCCGGCCGGGTAACCAGGCTTCAAGATCAAATTTCCGAGCCGCTTGAGCCCCTAAATCACCGGCGCACATTTCCACCACTCGATAAGGGATACCAAGTCCTTGCCACATTTCTTCTTCGTGTTTTAAAAGCTCTTCGTGCATTTTGGCTGAGTCTTCGGGCTTCGTATAGACGAACATCTCTACTTTGGTAAATTGGTGAACCCGATAAAGCCCCTTGGAGTATTTACCATAACCGCCGGCTTCCTCGCGAAAACAATGGGAATAGCCGGCATAACGCTTAGGCAGATCAGATTCGTTAATAATCTCGTCAGCATGAATGCCGGCCAAGGTCACCTCGGCCGTCGCAATCAATCCCAAATCAGAATCTTTAATCTCATAAGTTTGAGCCTCTGGTCCTTGGGGCAAATAACCAGTGCCTAAATAAAATTTCTCTCTGGCTAAATCCGGCGTCAGCCACAAATTGAAGCCACGCTCGCTCAAGAAATCGAAAGCATAGTGAATCAAAGCTAATTCCAAAAGCACCCCGTCGTTTTTTAAAAAATAAAACCCGGCACCTGTCACTTTAGCGCCGGTTTCAAAATCAATAATATCGAGCAGCCGGCCTAGTTCGAGATGATCCTTAGGCTCAAAATCAAATTGGGGCCGCTCGCCGACTTCACGGAGGACAACGTTTTCAGACTCATCTTTACCTTGAGGAACTTCGGGCAGGGGTAAATTAGGAATCTGTAGAAGCACCTCCTCTCGGCTAGCCTCCGCTTCCCGCAAGGCTGCCTCAAGCGCTTGAATCTGTTCTTTAACTTCTTTGGCTTCGCTAATTTCTCTTTTCTCGCTTAATTGCTTTTGCTTAGCTCTTAGGTCATCGAGATTTTTAACGAATCCCCGCCATCTTTCATCAAGAGCTAAGAATTTACGAACCAGGCCCGGATCAGCGTTCTTTTTACTAATCCCCTCTTTAACTCTATCCGGTTCTTGGCGGATAACTTCGACGTCAATCATTTTTTTGGTCTAAGGGTGGGAAAAATGATCGACTCTTTGATCGAGGGTCGGCCGGAAACAATGGCCACCAAGCGATCGATGCCCACTCCGAGCCCAGCCGCTGGCGGCATGCCGTATTCGAGGGCCTCCAAGAACTCTTCATCCATTCGACTGGCTTCTTCACCTCGGCGATATCTTCGCTCCTGATCCTCCATCCGCTCTCGCTGATCAAGCGGGTCATTTAACTCCGAGAAGCCGTTAGCAATCTCCATTCCTTCAATAATAAATTGGAACCGTTCAGTTAAGCGAGGCTCGTCATCTTTTGATTTAGCTAAAGGCGAGATTGATTTTGGGTAATCGTAGATAATCACCGGTTTAATCAGTTTCGGCCCGACTTCTTTTTTGAAAAGCTCATCAAGCTTGCCTCCCTCCATATTTAGAAGATCCAATTTCTTTTTGGTGTGTTTGGCCAAAGCCGCCTTATAACTCATCCTTTGCCATTTAACTTTAATAAATGGCCGGAGCAGACGCTCGGTGAATTTAATCATCCACTCGCCGTCTTTGTAGGCGGCGTAAAGTTCAAGCATGGTAAATTCAGGATTATGCTCCCGATCAATACCTTCGTTGCGAAAAACGCGGCCAATTTCGAAAATTTTATTAAAACCGGCAACGAGAAGTCTCTTTAAATAAAGCTCTGGAGCAATACGAAGATAGAAGTCAACATCAAGGGCATTATGGTGGGTTCGAAACGGTCGGGCTAAAGCGCCGCCGGGAATCGGCTGAAGCATCGGCGTTTCCACTTCCATAAAACCATCAGCCCAGAGAAACTCCCTCATCTCCCTAATTAACTTCGAGCGTTTCTCAATGGTTTCTTTAACTTCGGGATTAAAAATAATATCGAGGTATCTTTTGCGAAATCTTTCTTCGGTGTCCTTAAGACCAAACCAACGGTTGGGTAGAGGTCTTAAGGTTTTAGTTAAGAGTTTTAATCCCCTGACTTCAATGCTTTTCTCGCCCCGTTTAGTTTTAAAAAGTCGACCTCGGACTTCGATAAAATCGCCGGTTTCAATTAGTTCCCGCCAAAACTCAAATTCTCGGAAATTAGCCTTATTAATAACCGCCTGGAGAGAGCTCGAACCATCATCTAGGTCCAGAAAAATAATTCCCCCCTGATCGCGGCGGGCTCTAATCCGGCCGACTAAGGAGATCGATTTCGCCGCCTGCTCAAGCGAGTGCCAATTATCTAGAACTGCTTTAAGAGAAAAATCCCTTTTAGTCCGAGCGGGGTAAGGATTAACGCCGAGGGTTCTTAGCTCTTTTAATTTTTTACCTTTCTCTCGCGTTAGATCCTCGAGCATCCTTAACTCAATTTAGTAATCTTATATTCGGCTTTGCCGCCGGGCGTTTCAACTATTACTGTATCGCCTACTCTCCTATCAATCAACTCCTTGCCCAGAGGCGACTCATTGGAAATAAAACCCTCTTCGGGTTTAGCTTCATTCGTACCGACAATAACGAAACGCAGGGATTTGCCATTGTGCAGAACTGCGACGGTCGAACCAATGGTTACTTTATCAGAGGTTTTTTTACTCTCAATAACCTTGGCGTTTTTGATGATCTCTTCTAGGTCGGCAATCCGTCTTTCAAGCCGAGACTGCTCTTCTTTAGTCTCAAGATATTCAGAGTTTTCAGAAAGGTCGCCCAACTCCTTAACTCGCCGCAACTTATCGGCAATCTCCAAGCGCTTGCTTTTTTTAAGGAGATCTAATTCCTGCTTTAACTCCTCAAGCCTTTTGGGGGTCAAAAAATAGTTCATTTGAAATGGAGCTATTCTAACACAGATCCTGCTAGCTGGGAAATAAGGGGTCGAATGGGCCCTAACGCTTAAGATCGTAGCTGTTGCGCCAAAGCCACCAGCGAATTTTAACCGTTTCGAAGAGGGTAGAGAAATAGCCCATAACTCCTACCTTAGAATGGGGATCATTCACCCAGATGACGGGGATTTCTTTAATTCTAAAACCAAGCCTCTTGGCTAAGGCTAAGAGCTCAATATCAAAGCCCCAACCATTGATTCGCTGAAGAGGAAAAATTTTCGCCAC
>CAYNZK010000002.1:10748-13290 GCA_964401665.1 uncultured Candidatus Saccharibacteria bacterium | reverse complement strand
TTACCGACAGCCTCTACCTTAAGAAGTTTCAGGTTGGGAATTAGCTCGGCGAAACGCTTGACAATTTCCGGCGTAGCGTCAGTCGAGGCATTATCGGCCACAATAATCTCATAAGAAAAATCGGCCCGGGAGAGATGCCGATCAATATCAATTAAAGTGAGAGGAAGCCGCCGGGCTTCATCCCGGGCCGGAATAATAACCGAAAGATAAGGACGACTCATTCTTCTTTTCCTCTTTTATGATAAAGTAATTTAAGAAGGAGGGCCACGGTTAACCCGCCAAGCATATCGAAGAACAGATCGCCTAAAGTATCAGCTACGCCGAGCTGAACCGGCCGGGCTGTCCCCGCGTCATATAAAAATTCGCCGAATTCCCAAAGAACGCCGCCCAAGGTAACCCACCCGAGAATGAGAATTAATAAAACAATAAAGGGCAATCCATCAATTTTTAGAAATCGAGGGAACCGATAGAAAAACCAGTAAAAAAAGAGGGCGAGTAAGGCACCGCCCCAAAAGTGAAGCGGAATATCAATCCAAGGGAAGACCCGATAAAGATTGTTAAAAGAGGCGAAAGAGTGCACCAGGGCCAAAAAGGTGCCGGTTGGGATAGCCATTTTAACAATCGTTTCGTCTTTTTGTTTTATCTCTTCCGCCATTGGGGGGCACGCCTGGCCTTTTTCAAGCCGTATTTTTTCCTTTCGACCATCCGGGAATCTCGAGTCAGATAACCAAAGGCTCGCAGTTCCTTTTTTAGCTCGGGTCTGAATTTAACTAAAGCCCGGGCGAGCCCCAAGGTAATAGCTTCGGCTTGGCCCGTTGGCCCACCGCCCGAAACTTTGACTGTAATGGCTGGTTTCTCTTCGCTAATTAACTTCAAGGGGGCTACCGCCGCTCGTTCCAGACGTTTCAGGGGAAAATACTGGTGAAGGGGTTTTTCGTTAACAACAAGCTCTACTTTAGAGCCCCCTCTTTGAGAGCCTTTGGGATAAAAACGAACCCGGGCCCGGGCTGTTTTCCGGCGTCCCAAACCTTCAAAATATTTTTCTTCGTTTTTTGTCTTCTCAATCATTTCTCTATTTTTAACATCTTTAACCGCTCTTTCTGCAATCTGTTTTTAGGCAGCATATGAGAAACGGCGTTTCTTAAAACCCATTCCGGTCTTTTTGAAAAAATGTCTTTATATTTAATTTTTTTAAGGTGGCCTGGCCGGCCGCTATGCCGGTAATAAACCTTCTCTGCCATTTTACGGCCGGTTAATTTAATCGAGGCCACGTTTTTAACTACCACCCGGGTATCGCCTCGAAGCCGAGGATTATATTTCGGATCATCCTTGCCTTGAAGCAAAGAAGCGATCTGGCTCGCTAGTCGCCCTAAAGTTTGATTTTTGGCATCAATAGTGTATTGGGGCATGTCAGATAAATTCAATTATTGCTTGGGGGGCATTGTCTCGCTGTCTCCTCAGGGTGGTTTTTTTGATTCTCAGATACCCCCCTCGCCTCGTTTTATATCGAGGGGCGATCTCATGATAAAGCCGATAAGCTGAGATTTTAGGCAATCGCCGCTCGAGCAATCGGAGGGCAGCTAAATCATTTTTTTTAGCTACGGTTACTAGTTTTTCTGCCTTAGCCTTAATTTCTTTGGCTCGGGCTTCGGTAGTGGTAATCCTGTCAGACATAATCAAGTTATGGATTAAGCCCGTGGTAAAACTGCGGCGCTGACCCTTTTGGCGACCGAATTTTCTACCCTGCTTCCCGTGCCTCATCTTACTCTTTCGGTTCCTTTGGTTCCTTTTGAGCTTTCAAGGCCGGTTTTTTAGCCCCCTCTTCCTCGCTAAGCACCTCAATCTCCGAGGCGTGTTTAAAGTGGTCAACAAGAATATTGGCCGCTTTATGAAGAGCGCTTGACGGCGAGACGGTGCCGTCAGTTTCAATCTCTAATTTTATCCGATTATAGTCAGTTCTTTCGCCAACCCGCATGTTCTCAACCCGAAAGTTTACTTTGCGCACTGGCGAAAAAACAGCATCTAGGGCAATGGTGCCAATCGGCAATCTCCCCACTCGCTGTTCTTCAACCGATTCGTAACCCAGTCCCTTTTCAACCGTAAGTTCCATATCCAGCTCGGCACTAGATGAGGTTAGGGTAGCAATATGGATTTCGGGATTTTGAATCTTAACAAAGGCGTTTTCTTTAATGTCGCCGGCTTTCACTTCCTTTTCCCCTTTTATTTTCAAAATTAGAGTTTGAGGTTCGTCGGCGTAAAACCGGAATCGCACCCCGCGGAGATTAAGGCCGAGTTCAACCACGTCCTCTATGACACCGGGCAGAGTCGTGAATTGATGGCCAGCGCCCTTCACGCGAAAACGGGTAATGGCCGCTCCGGGCAAAGAGGAAAGAAGCACTCGCCGGAAGGCGTTGCCCAACGTTATCCCGTAACCGCGATAAAGCCCCTCGATATTAAAAACGCCGACTGTTTTTGTTTCCGAGACCTTGGTGATTTTAACCGTATCGCTAAGATGAACTAGTTCCATATTAAATCTTTAAAT
>CAYNZK010000002.1:0-10648 GCA_964401665.1 uncultured Candidatus Saccharibacteria bacterium | reverse complement strand
TTTAGCTCCTCTTTAAGATTACTAAACCAGGCTATCGTTTTAGAGGTCGGCTTGATAGTAATCGAATCGCCGACCTTCACCCTATAAGAGGGGATGCTCATCTTTTTTCCGTTAACCAAGAAGTGGCCATGGGAGACAAGCTGATGAGCCACCGAACGACTGGGGGCTAACCCCAATCGCATCACCACATTATCAAGTCTTGTTTCTAGGGCCCTGGTAATAGCTTCGATTGTTGACTCGGGTTTTTTGGTCGCCTCTTCGAAAAGATGAGCTAGTTGCTTGTTGGTTAAGCCGTAGGAGGCCTGGATTTTCTGTTTCTCTTTCAATTGAATGCCATAATCACTGGTTCTTCGCCGATAGCTTTTGCCGTGCTGACCGGGCCGATGCGGTTTGCGAATCAAGGCGCACTTAGGCGAATTACAGCGCTCGCCCCTAATCGAAAGCTTCGTGCCCAAACTCCTTTCTCTTTTTTCTAAAACCCTCGGCATAACTCTTTACACTCTTCTTGGCTTCTTCGGTTTCGGCCCGTTGTGAGGAATGGGGGTCACGTCTTTAATCGAGGTGATATTAAAACCGTAGTTGGCGAGCGACCGGATAGCCGAGTCCCGGCCCGGACCAACGCCGGAAACATAAACGTCGATTGTTTGGGGGCCGCTTTTAGCAATCTTTTCGGTAATCGCCGCCACTACCTTAGAGGCGGCAAAAGGAGTCGCTTTCTTGGGACCAGTAAAACCAAGGACGCCAGCGGTGGCCCAAGCCATCACATCGCCTTTGTCATCGGTGACCGTAATCACGGTGTTGTTGTACGAGGAATTAATATAAACGCGGCCGGTTTCAGCGGTTCTCAAAGTCTTCTTCCGGGGAACTTGACTCGCGGTTACTGTCGTCTTAGGGCCCGTTTTCGGCGCCTCCGGCGCTCCCTCCTCCGCCCCTTTTTCAGCTACCTTTTTCTTGCCCATCTTATGTCTTAGTTAACTTTCTCTTGCCGCTGCCGGCCGTTAACCTCACATTGCCTCTTAAAGTCCGGGAATTGGTCTTGGTTCGCTGGCCGCGAGCGGGCAGACGCTTGACGTGCCGACTGCCCCGGTAAGATTTAATATCTTTGAGGCGCTTAATATTCTGACGGATCTGTTGTTTCAATTCCCCCTCCACTTTATAATTTTTTTCAATCACCTCCTTCAGCTTGGCGATTTCATCCGGCGTGAGTTCCTTGACCCTTTTGGAATCGGAGACTTTAGTTAAAACTAAAATCTTCTCGGCTGCCGTTCGACCGATGCCATAAATCGAGGTTAGAGCAATGCTCACCTTTTTATTATCTGGAATATTGATACCAACTAAACGCATGATATTTTTATCCTTGTCTCTGTTTGTGTTTCGGGTTTCTCTTACAAACAATATAAAGACGGCCTTGGCGGCGCACTATTTGACAATCTTTGCAGATTTTCTTAACCGAAGCTCTTACTTTCATTTAGGAATTTACCTTAAAGCCGCCAGACAATTCTTCCTCGTTCAGCTCCGGCGTCCGGTAACTCAATTTTTACCCGATCACCTAAGAGAACTCTAATCCGGCGTAACCGCATCTTACCAGAGACATAAGCGATAATTTCCCGCCCCTCATCTAGTTTTACCTTAAAACTAAATCCTGGCAGAGCCTCAACAATCAGTCCCTCAACTGTCATCTGTCATCTAGGACCGTTGGATATTATCATAGCCCTCACTCGACGTCAATAATAATTCTTTGCGGATTTTGGGGGACACGTCGTGTCCAAAAAGGCCGGAGACGAACCTCGCCTGACTCAACCCCTGGCACCGAGAAAATCAAAGTCCTCAAATCAGTTTCATTTTTCCCCTGGGCCTCGGCCTTTAGGGCCTCGGCATTAAAGGGTCTTATCCAGACTGAATCAATACTAACGGCCGCCGTCAAAATATCGTTTTCGAAATCAACCCGAGGGTCGCTATATTCAATCTTATAATCCTTGACTATCACTTCGAACCCCTCTTCGCTGGCCAGTTTCTTCGAAACAACATCCAGTATTTCCCTTTCCCTAAAACCCATCACTCGTCCCTCGCCGTAAACAGTAACCGAGAAGTTGCCCGAACTATCAACTGTCTCATCCACTTGATCAGCCGTAATCTCAAACTGGTAAACGCCATCGAGAATTTTAATTTCCGGGGGCAAATTAACTAACATCTGACTCCGGATCGCCTCTCCGAGGACTTGAGAAGCATCTTCTTTGGCCTGACGAATATCTTCTTCGGTTGGTGATCTCATTTCGCCCACTGCTCCACCAACGATTGCCCCCTTGGTTTCGGCGTAGAAGCCGTCGTACTTAGGAGAACCCTGGAAGCCGGGGATTCGAAAAGTAGTGGGCGCGGTTAAGTTCGAATCTGGCCCGGCTTTATCGGCCGTTACCGAAACCTCGATTCCGACTGGCGTCATCGTCCCGCCCACCACCTTCGCCCCGGGTACAGTCACTTCGTTATCCAGCCGATAAATGCGGCCGTCAGGAGTAACTAATCTCGTTTGCGCCACTAGTGTCTGCGGCTCCGAACTGTAAGCATTATAAATTGTAACCTGGCCCTTGGCCTTTCGTAGAACATTACCGCTGCCGTGCGCCGGATAGCTTTTAGTCAAATTCTTTTTCTCAACGAATTTCACTCCTCTTAAATTAATCTGACTCGATGAGAAACTGGACTCCTTAATCCCAACCCCAACATTCAGGGTACCGACGAAATTCCAATTCAACTTTTCGAAAGTTAATTTGATACTGGCCCGGGACAAAGTGGTGGCGGCAAAAGTCAGACCGCCGGCAAGAAGGGCCGTAATCACCGCTGCCGTCAAAAACCGCTTAAGATTCGCCGGCCTCCGCTCTTCGAGAATAGTTGGGGCCTCGGCCTCAAGCTTAGATACTTCGGACGTCCCCTCTTCCTCCCCAGCTCTCGCCTCTGTGAACTCCTCCTTGGCTTCTCGTGGTTTTGTCGCTCGAGGAACTAAAGTGACGGCCACCATATCTGAAACCGGCATCTTTTTTCTGCCCAAAAAGGGGTTCATCGCGATAAGGCCGACCATAGTGGCGAGTTCTAAAACGTCATCGTCAACCGATTCAACGGAAACTGATTTTCCAGCCGCATCGGCTTCTCGTTTTAAAAGAAGAAAGTTATTGGGGGAGCTCGAGAACTCGGCCGACCGGGGAATATAGAGAACTATCTCTTTCGAGGCCGATTTAATGACCTTGCTGATGACTGAAGTGACTCGATCCGACTTATTAACGTAAAGTTTTTGGCTCACCGGGCAGTAGAAATTATTCGGTTGGCATCAACCACTTGATTCTTCTCTTGGCTAGTTGGTTAAGCTCACGATAGATTTCGTTGGCCTCTTCTCTTAAAAATTGATTGAGATCAAGCTCGGGCGGTTCGATTAATTTAATCGTTTTGCTATCGAAGGCGAATTTTTTCCGATAGACACTCGAGGGAAGAGAAAAAAAACTCTGAAGATAAATGGGGGGTAATTTATTTTCGTGAAGGCCAAAAAAGTTTTTGACGCCCATCACCAAACCATTAATCAAGGTGCCGAATGAATGATAAAAAATCTGATCCAATTTTTTGGTGAGTCGGACTCCAATTTCTCCTTTAGCATAACGCTCATAGATACGTCGGGCTATATCTTCGGGGACTTCGAGCTCTTCGGTAACGGCCCGCGTTAAATTAAGAAGGCCCCAGTCGAATTCGCTCAAATAGGCGATTTTTTCCAGAGTGACGCCATAGATAGTGGTTCGCCGATCGACGAGCTCAACGTAAATGGCCCGATCCAGTTTTTCCTTTTTACTAAGAAGGTAGGCTCTGAGGCTGCCTCCCTCAAAAATAGACGCCCCTTCCCTGAATTTCTCGCGTCTAACCATAGTGAGAGCGACGAGCATCTCAAGCTCTTTACCCTCAAAGCCGTGGGGATTAATTACCTCCTCGCCGTCAATTTTCACCCCTATTATCCGGGCGTCGGTTAAAAGTAAATCGACCTCGTCTACCCCCAGCCTTTCGGCCGCCTCTTTGCGGCAACGATCAAAAAGCTTCCAGATCGCCTCTGAAATATAATTTTCAAGGTCAACCGTCCCCATCGGCTCCTTGGGATTGTCCCGCGGAATAACAATGGTCGAAAAAATAGTCACTGCCGATCTGGCGTCTAAATCAAGGATTTCGGGTTCGGAAACAGTCTTTTTATTAAAAGCTTTAAGGTTAATTAAGGCGGCCACAATTAGATTTTACCACAACTCGGCCCGCAGGCGTCTTACTCCGCCCGAAACAGCCTCTTCTTTTTTAATTCGGAACTTGCCAATTTCACCGGTTCTCGCCACATGGGGTCCGCCGCAAATCTCCTTCGAGAATGCTTCTTCGAGAGAGGGGCCGACGTAATAAACCTTAACTCGAACCGGATAATTGGCTCTCTTCACATATAGGGCGCCGGTTGTCTTTGCCTCCTCGAGAGGCAGGACGACAGATTGAACCGATAAGTCTTTTTTAATAATTCCATTCACTAAATCCTCGATCTTTTTTATTTCTTCCGGTCGTAACTTTCGGGGAAAGCTGAAGTCAAACCGGGTTCGCTCGGCCGTAATGTCTGATCCCATCTGCTCGACCCCCTCGCCCAAGACTTGCCGGAGAGCGGCCTGAAGTAGATGGGTGGCGGTGTGGAGTTTCGTCACCTTTTTAAGCTCCGTCTCATCAACGGCCTTCATCTCGCCGGTATCAAGTAAAAGGCCGTGGCCGCCGAATTTCTTTTCTTTACCGGCCCGAGAGACTCGCTGATGTTCTTCAAAAGCTTTGTCAAAATCTTCTCTCTTTAAATTTCGGGTGGCGGTTTCCGGGGCAAGCTCTTTAATAATCTCGTAGGGCAAACCAAAACTCTCATAGAGTCGGAAGGCGCCCGATCCATCAATTATCTCGTAGCGGCCGAGCTCTTTCACGCCTCTCGCAATAGCGTTTTTAAATTTTGTTTTTTCCTCGTCGATCACTGATTCAATCCTTTCTTCATCTTTAAGCTCGGGATAAAATTCGGCAAATTTCTTTTTCACGGCCGGTACGGCTGCCGCAAAAAGATTAGGATGAACATCATACTTTATTTCGTAAGCCATGAGGCGCCGGATAAGCCGGCGTAGAATATAACCCGCTTCTTTATTAGAAGGAAGAACGCCATCAGCGACCAAAAAAACAATAGCCCGCAAATGATCGGCAAAGATTCTCGAGGTCCTTTCGTCAAGTTGGGGGGCTAATTCTCTTATTTTCTCAAAAAACGGCAGAAAAAGATCAGTGTGATAAGGATCTTCAACTTTCCCCAAAACCATCATCAGGCGTTCAAAACCCATGCCAGTATCAACGCCAGGTGTTTTAAGCGGCGTGAGGCTCCCGTCAGGATGCGAGTAATACTCGTTAAAAACCAGGTTCCAGATTTCGATCCCTTGAACGTAAATTTCAGTGGTTGGTCCGCAAGGTCCCTCTTGGCCTGTTGGCCCCCAAAAATTATCTTCCCGATTCGTCTGCCTGACATCGCGAATTCCCAAAGCTCGCCAGATCTTCTCTGATTCGCTATCGGCCGGCACGCCCTGCCCTGAGCCTGTCGAAGGGTCTCCTTGAAAAACGCTCACATAATCAACTTCAAGCCCTAGAAGTTTTGTCACAAACTCATAAGCCCACTCAATCGCTTCTTTTTTAAAGTAACCGCCTTGCTCGGGCGAACCAAAAGAAAAGTTCCCCAGCATTTCGAAAAAGGTATGATGAGTTTCGTCTCCCACTTCTTCAATATCAGAAGTACGGAAAGATTTTTGGATTGAGACGGCGTTAGGAGAGTTAAGCGACCGACCCAGGGTCGGGTGAATGGCTTTATAAGGATCGGCGGCGCCAGTGTAATAAGGCTTAAACTGCTGCATCCCGGCAGTGGTTAAAAGAATCGAGGGATCGTCCGAGAGTAAAGAAGACGAAGGTACAACTACATGTCCCTTTTCTTTAAAAAACTTTAAAAATTTTTCTCTAACCTCCTCGGAACTCATTAATAATCACCCAACTTAGCTGCCTTCTCGTGCATTCTGATTTTTTCCAAAGCCTTAGCTTCGATCTGACGAATCCGCTCTCGAGTCACATTGAAAACCCGCCCCACCTCCTCGAGGGTGTGAGTCACTCCGTCTTCAAGGCCGAATCTCATCTCTAAAATTTTCCTTTCTCTTTCGGTTAAATCGCCGATAATTTCCCTAATCTGATCGCGGAGCAATTCCTGGGAAGTTTGCTGGACCGGCGTCAGGCTTTTTTCGTCTTTAATAAATTCGGCTAAGGTTGAGCGATCCTCATCCTCCCCGATCGGCGCCTCTAAGGAAACCACCTCTTGAGAAATTTTTTGAACATGTCTTACCTTATCAATCGCCAAATTCATTTCCTCGGCAATTTCTTCAATCAATGGTTCTCGTCCCAGCTCTTGGGCTAGTTTTCTTTTAGCCTGGGTGAATTTCGAAATAGTCTCGACCATATGAACCGGAATTCTGATGGTCCGGGACTGGTCCGCCAAAGCCCTAGTAATGGCCTGCCTGATCCACCAAGTGGCGTAGGTTGAAAATTTGAAGCCTCGTTCCGGGTCGAATTTCTCAACTGCCCTAAAAAGACCGATGTTCCCCTCTTGAATCAAGTCGGAAATACTTAAGGGTCCGCGATGAACATAACGCTTAGCAATTGAAACCACGAGCCTAAGATTGGCTTTAATTAACCGTTGTCTTGCCTGTTCATCTCCTTTGGCAATTCGCCGGGCCAGGTATTTTTCCTCATCCGAGGTTAAAAGAGCGGTTTTACCGATTTCCTTTAAATACATCTGAACATTGTCCGGTAATTCTCCCCGGATATCGGTAGCGGCCTCGAGCTCTTTGCGGCCGATCTCCTCGCCAGGCAAACGCAGCAGAAACTCGACCTCAACCACCTTAATCCCGGCTTTTTCTAAGGTTTCATAAATTTTCTCAAGATAGGCGGTATCTCGCTCGACCCGCGGAAAGTAATCAAGAATCTCAAGATCAGTCACAAATCCCTTACTCTCGCCGCGCTTAATTAAACCTTGGAGTTGACTCTCTTTTATTTTCTCGCCTCGAGTAAGAGGTTTAAGAGGTTTAGGTACCTGCCTTTTAACTGACTTCCGACCCGCCTTGACTTGGCGAGGCAGGGACGCTCGCTTAACCGTTTTCTTCCGGCTGGCGGCGCCCCTTTTCCTTACTTTTTTAATGGTTTTTTTTACTCGAGTGATTTTTTTTCTACTCTTTTTTGGCAGTAATTTCCTTGGCATTTTTCAAATTTTGAATCTTTTTAAAGAGTCCGTCAAGCTCCCGAAGCCGCTCGGCCAATTCGGCCTCATCCTCTTTTTCCTCAGCCAAAAGTACCTCTTCTCTTTTTACTAGAGTTAACTGCTTCAAATACTCAAGTTCTAATTCTCTTAAAAGATATTCCAACTCTTTTTCCAACAAATTATCCTCGACCATCTCCAAGCTGGAACGGAGACTAATGAGATCAACTAAATCTTTAAGTTCGGGTGATAGCTCAGTAGTATGGCGAGGAGCAACAATGACTTCGTAAGCCCCCCGATAAAGAGGGGGCATAAAAGCAAGGTGGGATGAAATTGATTCGTTTAATTCTTTTTTAAGCGTAAGAAGGCTTAAAATTCTTTCAGCCACCAGTTCCTGCCTTTCTCGAGGGGTTCGGGCTATTTCGTTTTCAATTGATTGAATTGAAGCTGATTCTCGAGAAACCCCACCGCTTAACTTTTCCATCTCTTCGGCCAATTCTTTCTCCGACACCCGCAGACGATGAGCTAATTCCTTTAACCAGTAATTTCGTTCGACCGGACTCCAAAGATTCTTTATTTTCGAAAGCAAAAGACGAATGACTTCCCGCTTTTTATCGAAGGCGCTCAAATTATTTTCAGTTAAGTAACGCCGGAAGTAATACTCGAGAGCCGGACTGACTCTACTGACTGCCTCTTTAATAAAACCCGGTTTTTTGAGACTAGCCTCGGCTGGATCAGAAAATTCATCGAGTGGCAAAACTGAGACTAAAAAGTCATTAGCCCCAGCCAGGTCAATACTCCGCTCGGCCGCCAGCTGGCCGGCTTCATCTTGGTCAAAAGCAAGCACCAATTTATTAGTCAATCTCCTCAAAGTTTTTAAATGATCGAGGGTGAGAGCGGTGCCTGAAGTAGCCACAATGTTTTTCACCCCATCTTGCCAGGTCAGAAGAAAATCCATTTGTCCCTCAACTAAAAGAGCTGAATCTTGCTCCCGAATAAAAGACTTGCTCGCTCGAAATCCGTAAAGCAGTCTTGATTTCGAAAAAATCGGCGTTTCCGGACTGTTTAAGTATTTAGCGCCCTCGCCTCGGTCGAACTCTGGCAAGAGTCGGCCGGAAAAACCCACGATTTTCCCAAAATGATTCTCGAGCGGAAAAATAATCCGACCCCGAAAACGATCGCGATACTGCCCCCCCTCGGTCTTAATCGCCAATCCGGCTCGAACAACCTCCTCGATTCGAAAACCATTGTTAATTAAGTGAAGCGACAGGGCATCGCTCTCCGATGGAGCAAAACCAATGCTAAATTCCTCAATCGTTTCTCTATTTAAACCGCGTTCCTTTAAATATTCCTGGGCTCTTTTGGAACTGGCTAAATTGTCTTTAAAAAACTCAGCCGCTTTAGCTTGGATGGCATAAAGAACGCCGAACTCCCGCTCCAGGGCCGGACTCAAGCGCCGGAGTTCGATCCCGGCCTTCTCCGCCAAAACCCTTAGGGCCTCATGAAACTCAAGATTTTCCTGACGCATCAGGAATTTAAAAACATCACCTCCTTCCCCGCAACCGAAGCAATGCCAAATTTGGCGTTCGGGCGAAACAATAAATGACGGCGTTTTCTCTTGATGAAAAGGACAAAGAGCCTTGAAATTCCGGCCGGCCGGCCTTAAGTCAAGATAGCCTTTCAAAAATTCAACTAAATCGAGTTTATCTTTAATTTCTTCAACTGGACTGGGCATAAGCTTTCTCAATCATTCTTTCTAAAAGTTCGGCCAAAGTTAAGCCGTGGGCCTTAGCGGCTTGGACGAGAGGTCCATGATCGGCAAAGCTCGGAACGGTATTGACTTCCAGTACATAGGGTTCACCCGCCTCGACTTTGATAAAATCAATCTCAAGAATACCCGAAGGGTCAAGCATCTGGTGAATCGCTAGGGCTATCCCCTGAATTAGATCGCCTTCTTCCCTAGAGACTTCAGCTGGCGCAATCAGGCCAACCGCTCCGGGCTGCCTTTTGGAATAATGGTCATAAAATCCCCGAAGACCAGGAACAACCTCAACCAAAGGCAAGGGAATAGCTGCTTCAATCGCATCGTCGAGCACCAAGCAAATAATTTCCCGGCCTAAAAGATATTCCTGAATGAGCGCTTGGCGGCTTAGATTCAAAGCTTTCTCGATGGCCGGGAAAAGTTCCTCTTCCCGCCTCACTAAACTGACGCCTAAAGAAGAACCGCGATTAACCGGCTTAACTATTGCCGGCAGATCAAAGTCAAGCTCAATCTCCCCAACAGGCCATTTTTCAATTAAAACCGACTTTGGTGTTTGAATGCCGTTCGCCCGAAGCAGCTTGGCGGTTAGATCTTTATTTAAAGTGAGGGCGCTCGGCAAAACGCCGCTACCGACATAAGGAAGATTGAGTTCCCTTAAAAATTGTTGGAGGGTGCCGTCTTCGCCGTATTCGCCCTTCAGAGCATTAAAAATAAGATCAACCTGATCTTTTAATTCTTCCGGCTCGACTGACCAGCGACCAGCACGGCTCACCAAAACTGGCAAAACCTCGTACTTGGTTTTATCTAGGGCCTGACGAACCGCCTCGCCGCTTAGAAGCGAGACATCGTGCTCAATTGAAGGGCCGCCGAAAAGCACGGCCACGCGGAGTTTCCTCGCCACACCGAAATGATAGCAGAGGGCTTTACCCTACTCAACAACGATCGTGCCTATGTGCGAGGCGTTTAAATGGTTATGGTATCTCCAGGTGCCGGTTTTGTTGAAAGTGAAACTCCAAGAATTGCCGGGTTGAATGCCGGTACAGGCGTCAAAAGCAGCGCCGGCGGTATCCGGGCAGTGCTCATCAAGCGAAGTGCCGCTATAGACGCGGTGGATCGGGTGAACCGCCGAGGCTGGCCAGAAAGCGCTCGAACTTTCATTCTTGAATACTACTGTATCGCCGGCCTTGATAGTTAAGGTTGACGGCGAGAAACCGCTATCAGCATAAGTAACTGCGTTTTCCTCAACCTGATTTTCCCCACCGCTTGTATCGCCGCTAGGCGCACCGGTTCCGGTTTCACCCTGAACCCCCGATTGTTCTTCTCCGCCACCAGGCGCTAGTACTTCGGTTTGACTACCCGGCTTTTTGAAAGCCCACCACGCCCCAACGAGCAAAAGAACAATAACGACCGCTAAAGCGATTAATGTGTTTTTCTTCATGGGAGATATTATACAATATCGAGCTTCTTAATTACATTGACACAAAAATAAGTTTATGTCATAAATTAAATAACGAGTTCGCTGTAAACTGGCGGAGAGGACAGGATTCGAACCTGCGAGGGGTTGCCCCCAACACGCTTTCCAA
>CAYNZK010000001.1:18930-42177 GCA_964401665.1 uncultured Candidatus Saccharibacteria bacterium | reverse complement strand
AATTACGCTATCCAGACAAGTGGTTTAAAAATTCTTGAAGAGGAAACCACGGAACTTCTTCAGATTCTGCTTAAGGAGCTAAAGCCGAAAACCACTGAAGTGACAGCGTCTCTGCCGGCCTTTTCGGCGTTCACCACCTTGCTCGAAATACCGATGATGTCGCCGGAGGAGATATCAAAGACCATGCCTTATCAAATTAAGGCTCTTATTCCCCTGCCGCTTGAAGAAGTAAGCATTGATTGGCTGCCGATCGGCGAGTTCGAAGACGAGAAAGGGATCAAAAAACAGCAGGTCTTTTTGGTGGCTGTGCCTAATGAGCAAATTCGAAAATATCAAACAATTTTTCAAAATGTTGGGTTAAAGTTAAAAGCGCTAGAGATTGAAACTTTAAGCCTAGCCCGGCTTTTAACCAAAGGCGATCCAATCAATTCCTTGATTATTGATATCGGCGCGCGTTCGACAGCGATCGCGGTTGCGGCCGGTGGAAATTTGAAATATAGTGCCCAGACCGATTTTTCGAGCAACGTCCTGACTCAGGCGATTTCAAGGGGACTCGGTCTAACTCAACCGCGGGCCGAAGAGTTAAAAAAGACGCGAGGACTCACCGGCACTGGCGGCGAATACGAAGTATCCACTTTAATGATGCCTTATCTTGATGCTATACTTAACGAAACCAGGCGGGTGAAAGAGGCTTACGAGAAGAATTATCAGGGGAAGATCGAGCGAGTTATTTTGAGCGGCGGTGGAGCCAATCTTCTCGGGCTCGAGAGGTATGTTTCAGTCGAGCTGGGTCTCGTTGTGATTAAAGCCTCGCCCTTCGGCAAAATTATTGCGCCGCCGGAGATCGCCCCCTTGACCGCGGACCTCGGACCAACCTTAGCGGTTGCCCTCGGTCTGGGCCTAAGGCGGCCTTGAAATATTTAAACATTTAAAGATGGCACCTCTGGGTTCATATAGACCAAATGAGTTCCAGGCTTTTAAGGCGGCGGCCGGCGCCTTACCGAGCGGCACGCCCCGGCGCATTTTAATTGTGAGCGCCATTTTATTTTTGGCTGTTTTTCTGGCTTATTTTGGACTTAACTTCGGCTATAAAGTTTTTCTTAAAAATTCAATCGAAGATTTAAAGGCAGAAATTAAAACCATCAGCGCTCAAGTTTCGCCGGCAGAACAGGAAAATTTAGTCAAGCTATATTCCCAAATTAATAACCTTCAAAAGATTTTGGTGAACCACAATGACGCTTCGCCCGCCTTTCTTTTCCTCGAAACGAATACTCAGCCTCGGGTAGTTTTTAATACGGCCAATTTATCAGTGCCTGACCGGGAGATGGTCCTTGAGGGCGCGGCTGGTTCTTACGAAGAGCTAGCGGTCCAGCTCGCGATTTTCGAAAATAGTCCCTCGGTCGAACGGGTATTTCTGGAGAGTTCCCAAGCGTCGGGCAACGTAGTTCGGTTTCGGATTGTTTTAGAGCTTGAACCCCAGATGTTTTTAGTTAAGCAATGAGCGGCCAGACTAAAAGATTTTTAAGCGTCATTCTTACCCTGGCATTTTTTGTCGGAGCAGTTTCTTTTTATTCGAGCTTAGTGGTGCCCAGCTACCGCGAAGTGCAGGAACTTCGGGCTGAACGGCGATCGCTCGCTCGGCTAGTTGAAGAAGAACGTTCGATTGTTGAGTCGGTCAATCGGCTTTTGGGCCAATATCAAAGCATCTCTGATTTTCAAAGAAGTTTATCTCTGGTTTTGCCGCCCGAAGAAGAGGTGCCGGGAATAATTAACCAGCTCCAGGGCATTGCTCGGACAAGCGGGGTGGCGATCGATTCTTTGGAACTCGACGCCTTACCAATCGAGCCGGTTAAGTCGAGTTCGGTGATTGAACCCCTAGGGAAGCTCCGAGTTGATTTGAGACTTCGCGGCAACTACTCGGCCATTAAGTCCTACCTCGCGGCGCTCGCGACAAACATCAGGATAATGGATGTCGATTCTTTGAGGGTTGAGGGCGGCGGCACGAGCGATAATGTCCTAAACTATACCCTGACGGTTAATACTTATTATCAAAGATAGTAGAGAAAATTATGGCCCTAGTTTTTGGAGAAGAAAAGAAGAATCGGTTGCCGTATCTCATTGGCGGGGGAGTGGTCATTATTCTTCTTATTCTTACTTATTATCTTTTCTTTGCGCCGGTGCCTTTGGCTGAAGTGGTGACGCCGCCGGAATTCGAGTCAATCTCCAGGGTTTCGAAAGTAGAATTGAATCCGAATCTGATTACCAATGACCAAGTTTATCAGTCCCTAAGACGTTATGTTGATGAGCCGGTGCTTGGCGAATTCGGCCGTCCTAATCCATTTGCGCCGTTTTAAACAGCCGATCCTAAACTACGAATTTATCCGAATCTACCAATGATAGACAATAAGGTTCTCCTCGATAATCTCCTTAAGGAAGCCTTAATTTCGCCTGAGTTGCACGCCCAGATTTTGAACGAAGTTAACGTTTCTCGAAAACCAGTCGAAGAAATTATCTTCAACCGCCGATTAGTTGATGAAACTAAAGTCGTTGAAGTTAAAAGCCAGATTTTAAAAATTCCTTATCGGCGAGTTAAGCCTGAAGATATCTCCCCGAAGGTAATTCAAATGCTCCCCCAGGAAACCGTTGAGACATATCGGGTGGCACCGCTTGAACTTAAAGATAAGATGCTCGTGGTGGGGATGGTTGATCCCCAAGACGCGAGGGCCCAAGAAGCCCTTCGCTTCATCGCCAAGAGAAACAGTTTAAGTCTCGGGGTCTATCTTATTACTCCAAGCGACTGGAATCTAGTTCGCCGCCGCTATTCGCCTTACCAGTCGGAGATTGAACGGGCAGTTAAGAGTTTGGAGATTAAGCCGGGCGAGACGTCGCCTTTTTATCCCGTAGCCCTGGAAGAAGAGGGAGTTGTTTCAGAAGAGGCGCCAATTATCAAAATTGTAGCTTCAACATTAGAGGAAGCGGTTCAAGCCGGCGCCTCAGATATTCATATCGAACCCCAGCGAACGAGATTGCGGGTCAGGTTTAGAGTTGACGGCCTGCTTCAAGAGTTAACCTCTTTTCCTATTGAGCTTCATCAGCCGATCGTTTCTCGGATAAAAATCCTTTCTAATTTGAAGATTGATATCACCCGCATCCCTCAAGACGGTCGTTTTCGGACAGTCACTTTTGGTAAAGATATTGATTTTCGAGTTTCTACTTTCCCAACGCCGGTAGGCGAAAAGGTGGCGATTAGGGTTCTGGATCCTACTGTAGGGCTTAAAGGCGTTAATGAATTGGGACTTATCGGGAAAACGGCCGAAATGGTCAAAGAGTCAATTCAAAGACCGTTTGGCATGGTTTTAGTGACCGGGCCGACGGGAAGCGGAAAAACAACTACCCTTTATGCCCTAATGCAGATTTTGAATAAAGTTGATGTGAATGTAATGAGCCTAGAAGATCCAGTAGAGTACTTTATCGAGGGAGTTAACCAATCTCAAGTCAGACCAGAAATCGGTTATACTTTCGCCTCCGGCCTGCGGCAGATTGTGAGGCAAGACCCCGATGTTATTTTAGTAGGCGAGATTAGAGATAATGAGACGGCCGAGCTCGCGATTCACGCGGCCCTCACCGGCCAGATTGTTTTATCAACCCTGCACACTAATAATGCCATTGGCGTTATCCCACGGCTAATGGATATGCACGTTGAGCCCTTCCTTTTGCCGGCCGCCTTAAATTTAATGGTCTCCCAGAGATTGGTGAGACGTCTTTGCGAGAAGTGCAAGGAACCGATTGCGGCCGCCCCAGAAGTGCAAGAGATTATTGCCGGTGAATTGAAAAAGCTTCCCGGCGGCCTCGACGGAGCTCAGTATAAGCCGCCTTATAAGATTTATCGGGCCAAGGGTTGTGATGTTTGCAAGAACAAGGGAGTGGTCGGTCGAATCGCCCTTTTTGAGGCTTTTACGATGACGCGAGAGTTGGAGGGGATTATTAATACCGGTCCGACCGAGGGAAAAATTTATGATGAGGCGAGACGCCAAGGGATGATTACCCTTCGTCAAGACGGCATCCTCAAGGCGCTTCAGGGGATAGTAAGCTTTGAGGACGTGTTAAGAGAGACAGCCGAAAGTTAAGAGGACGAGTGCCCAGTATTATAGTAGTTAGTAGTCAGTATACGATATACTAAATATGAGATACTAAATACACTAATCATGGATTATAAGCAGAAACTAAACGCCTTGATGCTAACCGCGGCCCAGCAGAACGCTTCGGACCTTCACTTGGCGGTTGGCCGGCGGCCCACCTTGAGAGTTGATGGAACTTTAGTCTCACTGGGCAGTGAACCGATTTTAACCCCTGAAGACACCCAAGGGCTGGTGCTTTCAATGCTGACCCCGGTTCAAAAAGAGAAGTTTTTGAAATTTGGCGACCTGGATTTTTCTTATGCTTTTGAAGACAAGGTCAGATTTAGAGTTAACGTCTTCTTCCAGCGCGGCTTTATGGCCGCGGCTCTTCGGTTAATTCCGGCCCAAATCAGGACGATCGAAGAGTTAAACCTGCCGAGCATTCTTCGAGAATTTACTAAACTCAATCAAGGGTTCGTTTTAATAGTCGGGCCGGCCGGCCACGGTAAATCAACTACTCTGGCGGCCTTGGTTGACGAGATTAATCACAATCGAACCGAGCATATTATCACCATTGAAGATCCGATCGAGTATCTTTTTGTCCAAGATAAATCAATTGTTTCCCAGCGAGAGGTTAAAAGCGACAGTCCCACTTTTCACCGCGCCCTCCGCTCTCTTTTGCGTCAGGATCCGGACGTTGTTTTGATCGGTGAGATGAGAGATCAAGAATCAATTTCGACGGCCTTAACCGCAGCTGAAACCGGCCACTTGGTTTTTTCAACTCTTCATACTAACTCAGCTGCCCAAACCATAGACCGGATTATTGATTCTTTCCCAGCGAACCAACAGGGGCAGATTAGTTCTCAACTCGCGGCCGTTCTCGTGGGCATAGTTTCCGAAAGGCTCATGCCGCGAATCGAAGGCGGTCGCGTGCCCGCCTGCGAGGTAATGTTTGTTAACTCGGCTATTAGGAACTTAATCAGGGAAAAGAAGGTCTATCAAATTGATTTGGTAATTGAAACGAGCACTCAAGAAGGAATGACCAGCCTGAATCGATCTCTGGCTGAGCTTGTGAGACGTAAGGAGATTTCATTGGAGAATGCCGAGCTTTATTCCCTGAACCCGGCTGAGCTAAGAGTACTTTTGGAGAGAGGGTAGGAGATAAGTCGGAGATTTAGATAAATATGGCAAAGTTTAAATACCAAGCGAGAACGAAAACAGGCGAACTTCAGGTTGGTTCTGTTGAGGCCCTGAATCACAATGAGGCCGTCAGTATCCTTTCGAGACACGAACTTTTTATTCTATCGCTCGAAGAATTGGGCCGCCGAGAATTACTCGGTCAGCTTTTTGATTATCTCAATCGGGTCAAAAGCAAGGACCTGATGATTTTTACCCGTCAGTTTGCCACTCTGCTTTCGGCTCGGGTTCCCTTGAGCGATGCTTTGGGGACACTTAGGAACCAGACAACGAACGAAACTTTAAGAAACGTTATCGGAGAGATAACCGCTGACGTGGATGCCGGGCTTTCCTTATCGCAGTCACTGGCCAAATATAATCGGGTTTTTTCCGATTTCTATGTCAATATGACGCGCTCAGCCGAAATCACTGGTCGACTTGAGGAGTCGATCGGTTTTCTTGCTGACTATATTGAGAAACAGGTTAATCTGGCCGCCAGGATTAAGGGAGCTCTAATTTACCCGGTGATTTTGCTCGGACTTTTCTTCATTGTTGCGGGCGTGATGGTGGTGGTTGTTTTCCCCCAGATCGGGCCGATTTTTGAAGAGGCCGGAGTCCAAGTACCGGTTTTTACCCGAGTGCTTCTCGCGGCCGGCGAATTTTTAGCTTCTTGGTGGTGGGTGGTTTTTTTAGTATTAGGTCTCTTGGCTTTCTGGGGGGTTAACTACTTTCGCACGGCTGAAGGAAGAACCTTTAGAGACGAGATTCTTTTAAGAACTCCTGTTCTTAAAAATTTATTGAAGCAACTTTACGTCGCCCGATTAGCCGAATCACTAGGGGTATTGATTAAGGGCGGCATCCCGATTGCTCAAGCGATTGAGATTACGGGGGAGACGGTCGGTAGCGCCGCTTATAGCGAAGCGTTCCGGGAGGTAGCTAATGAAGTTAGGCAGGGGGAGTTGCTCTCACGGTCGCTCGGCGCGAGGAGCCAACTATTTCCGCCGCTCGTTAGCCAGATGGTGGCTATCGGCGAAAACACGGGGCGGCTTGACGAGCTCCTGGGGCGGGTTTCCTCCTTTTATACTCGCGAGGTGGAGACATCAGTTAATCAATTGGTCGAGCTGATTCAGCCGCTTCTTTTAGTGGTTGTGGGGCTGCTCGTGGGAGGTCTTTTTGCCTCGATCCTCATCCCGATTTATAACCTAGCTCAGACCTTTTAGATTTGATATGATTAAAAAGTCATGAGACAGTACGGTTTTACCTTGATCGAGATGTTGATTGTGGTCGCCGTGATCGCGATCCTCTCCGGGGTAGTGCTTACTGGTGTTACTGGTTTCCAGGCGACGGCCCGAGACACGAGAAGAATCGGCGATCTTAAAAATGTCCAAAATTTTCTCGAGCTCTATTACAATAAGTGCGGATACTATCCAGGCGGGATCGATGCTGGCGGTGCTTGCACTACCACTGATCCGACAAGCTGGAGTCAGCTTGAAGCTACAATGGAACCGGATGTCACCTCTAATTTTCCTAAAGATCCGGTGAGTGGTCGGACCTATTATTACGGCGTGAGCGGTGACCGGCTCCAATATGTTATTGGCGCGAAATTAGAGCGGGACAATAATGTGCTTAAAGATGATGTCGATGGGACGGCTTACGGGGTTGATTGTGCCGACGCCGATCTTTTTTACTGTATTCAGTCATAGAAGTTGACCTCTCTCGGTTATCTCACCTTCTTTTTTTTTGGAACCTTAGTTGGAAGTTATCTCGATGTTTTAGCATCTCGATTTTCGCCGGAGCGAGGATTTAAAAATAGTCTTCGGGGAAGATCCCGTTGTGAGGGTTGCAAAGAAAATCTCAGATGGTTTGAACTTGTCCCTCTTTTCAGTTTTCTAATTCAGCGAGGAAGGTGCCGCCGCTGCCTCTCTAAGCTCTCTCCTCGTTATCCGATTGTTGAAATTATAACCGGTCTCATTTTCGTCTTAGTTCCTCTTAAATTGGGTTTGGGTTTTAGTACTTTTCTTTGGCTTCTTCTGTTTCCAACCCTTATTGTTATTACCATTATTGATATCCGCTTTAAAATCATTCCCGACCAGTTAAATCTTATTCTCCTCGGGATAGGGGCAGTAGAGGTGGTTTTTGCCCAAGTCTACCATAATTTTGGCCTTCTGGGCGGTAAAATTGTCGGTTCTGCCTTGGGGAGTTATGCCTTAATCTTTTGGCTTAATGATTCTTCGGCCTGGATTAATTATCTGGCCGGGGCGCTCGTCGGTCTTTTTCTTTTCGGCGGGCTTTATCTATTTAGCCGCGGCCGGGCCATGGGTATGGGCGACGTTAAATTAGCGGCCAGCTTAGGTCTTTTCGTGGGCTGGCCGGACGCGATCTTCTCTTTTGCCGCCGCCTTTATCATCGGGGCAATGGCGGGCGTAGTCCTTCTCGCCTTAGGTAAAAAAGAAATGAAGGACAGCCTTCCTTTCGGGCCCTTCATTGCCATAGGGATGACATTAATCTTCTTTTTCGGTTACTATATTCTTAATGGCTATTTCGCCCTCTTCAGCCTCACCTAAGGGGGGTTTTACCCTCGTTGAAATGATGATTGTGGTGAGTATTATTGTGATTCTAGCCGCCATCCTCATCGGTTATAGCAGTCAGAGCAGTAGGCAATTGTTACTGACAAGCACTGAGGCCAAGATTTTAAGTCTTATTTCCCGGGCTAAATTTCTAAGTATCGAGACCTTTTTCGCCGGGGCAAGTGGCGTTGGGCCTCAAATCTGCGCTTATGGAGTAAAAGTTGATCAGAACGCCCAAGAAATCTTTATTTTCCAAGACCGGGCCTCAGAATGTCCGGCCAACGATCGCTATGATAGCGATAACGACCTAAAACTTGACGGGGAAGTTAATAAGATTGTCCTCGACTCGGCTGTAGTCGTAGTGACCGACAAGACAAGTCTAAGCGATCTTGTTTTTATTCCGCCTGATCCTGATATCAAGATAAATGACGGACAAACATCGGCCTCGGTTGTTGTTGAACTGGCCGACGGTTCAGGCGACTTTACCATAACCGTTAACAATGTCGGACAAATCAAAACAGAATAGCCCACTTCGCCAAGGCTTCGCGGGCCGAGGAGGTCAAGTGTTAGTTGAACTGATGGTCGCTGTCAGCGTGATGGTAATTGGTCTCTTGGGTATTTTTACCCTTCTTGCTCAAAGTCTTGGCTTGAATCGAGTCGCCGCCGATCAGTATATCGCCGCTAACTTGGCCGCCGAGGGTATCGAGGTGGTCAAAAATATCCTTGACCACAATATTATCGAAAGAAATCCCTGGAATGAAGGCCTGGAACGAGACGGGGATTTTGGCGTTGATTATTCGAGCATTGTTCTTGACGATAATCTCTCCGACGAGTTTCTTAAATTCGATAAAGATTCCGGAAGATATAATTATACCACCGGTGACGAAACTAATTTTAAAAGGGTGATTACAATCAATAATTTGAGCGCCGATGAAATTCAGGTTAACTCTCGGGTAGATTGGAAAAGCCGCGGCGGAACAACTTTTTCTATCAATTTAGAAGACCATTTTTATAACTGGCGACCATGAGAAAGGATAGAGGATTCACGCTCGTCGAACTCCTTATTTCTTCGGGATTGTTTATAGTGCTCGTTGGTTTGGCTGCCGGAGTTTTTATCCAGACCCTAAGGACTCAAAGAATTATTATCAATTTAAGCGCCTCTATGAATGATGCCGCCTTCGTTATCGAGGGAATGGCTCGCGAGATTAGGACTGGCTCTTCTTTTAACAATACCACTGGCGAAGTTGAAGTGCTTCAATTCACCAATGATGATGGCGAAGAGGTAAATTATAAACTGATTACGTATTCCGTCGGGGGGAAGTCGGTGAACGGGGTTGGCCGGTGTGTCGGCGATTGTCTGAACGATAATGATTATCAGATAATGACTTCTCCGAAAGTCAGGCTTGATAGATTGAACTTCATTCTTATGGGCACCGAAGCGGGTGATGATTTTCCCCCTCGAGTGAGTATTATTTTGACGGTTATCGGCGAAAAGGGAATAACCACTAACCTCCAAACCACGGTCAGCGCAAGAATTTTAGATACATGAGAAAGAAAGAAGGGCAGGTGATGCTTTTAACGGTGATGTTGCTCTCCGGAGCCATTCTGGGAGCGACTTCTCTCGCCGGACTTTTAGTGCTTCATCAATTGCGCCAAGCCGCCGATATCAATAGCTCCACCCGGTCGATTTTCGCCGCGGATAGCGGCCTTGAATGCGCTCTTTTTAAACGTTATCAGGACTCAGGCAAGGATTGCGGTGAGGTCCAGCCGGTGGAACTGGGCAATGGCTCGAGTTTTAAAACAATCGACTCGGGTGAATCGATTAAGTCGGTTGGACGGGCGGGTCGCACTTCTAGGGCTCTCGAGCTCGTCGGTTTCTAAAAAGATGAAAAATGACCAAAGAAGAAGTCCGGGAAAGAATAGAGAAGTTAAAAAAGGAAATCGAGCGTTATCGTCACGCCTATCATGTTTTAAACAAAACCCTGATCTCCGAGGCGGCTCTCGATACTCTTAAGAAGGAACTTTTTGAGCTAGAAACCGCTTACCCCGAATTCGTTACTTTAGATTCCCCGACTCAACGAGTCGGCGGCGCCCCGCTTAAGGCTTTTAAAAAAGTCAGCCATGAGGCGCCGATGCTTTCTTTTAACGACGCTTTTTCCGAGACTGACCTAAAAGCTTGGCGGGAGAGATTAGAAAAATATCTAGGCCGGAAGTTAAAGCCAGAATTTTATCTTGAGCTGAAGATTGACGGGTTGGCCATTGAGCTTGTTTATGAAAATGGGGTTTTGGTTCAGGGTTCAACTCGAGGCGACGGGTTTACCGGCGAAGACGTTACCGAGAACCTTAAAACCATCGAAGCTATACCTATCAAGATACAAGATACAAGTCACAAGATACCGCGAAGGCTCATTGTGCGCGGCGAGGTTTTTTTAACCAAAAAAGAGTTCGAGAGAATTAATCGGGAACAAGACAGGCGGGGAGGTAAAAGATACGCGAATCCCCGCAACATTGCCGCTGGTTCAGTGCGTCAGCTTGATCCAAAAATAACGGCTTCGAGAAAACTCGACTCCTTTGAATATGCGGTAGTAACCGATCTTGGTCAAAAAACTCACGAGGCCGAGCATCAACTGCTTAAAGAACTTGGTTTTAAAACCAATCCGAACAATAAGCTGGTTCATTCTTTCGAGGAGATTCTTGAGTTCAGAGAATATTGGGACAAACACCGCGACAAACTGCCTTATGAGATCGATGGGATAGTGATCATTATTAATGACAATAAGACCTTTGAAGCGGCAGGGGTAATTGGTAAGGCGCCTCGAGGAGCGATCGCTTATAAATTCTCTCCCAAGGAAGCGACCACCGTGGTTTTGGGCATTAAGGTTCAGGTTGGTCGGACTGGCGTTCTAACACCGGTGGCCGAATTGAAGCCGGTTGAGGTTGGCGGAGTAACGGTAACGAGCGCGACCCTCCACAACCACGATGAAATTAAGCGTTTAGGCCTCAAAATCGGCGACACGGTGATTGTGAGTCGGGCTGGAGATGTTATCCCTCAAGTGACTAAAGTCCTAGCTAACCTCCGGACCGGGAAAGAAAAGAATTTTGAGATGCCAAACAAATGCCCCATTGACGGCTCGTCGGTCAGAAGAGAGGGAGCGCTTTTTCGTTGTTCTAATCCAAACTGCGGCGCGAGAAGCAGGGAACAACTTTATCATTTTGTCTCAAGAGCCGCCTTTGACCTTCGGGGATTAGGTACTAAGATTATTGATCGCTTCCTGGACGAGGGACTAATTTCTGATGCGGCCGATATCTTTACCCTAAAGGTGGGCGATATCGCCGCCCGGCCGCGTTTTGGCGAGAAATCGGCTCGGAACATCACTAACGAAATCGAATCGAAGAAAGTAATCCCCCTCACTCGTTTTATTTATAGTCTAGGCATTCTTCATGTCGGCGAAGAAACCGCCTCGGTTTTAGCGGAGGAGATTTCTCGTCTTCGAGTTCAGCGCCCGCTCGAAATTTTAAAAGCATTTCAAGGCTTCTCGATTGAGGAGCTTCAACAAATCCCTGACATTGGACCTAAGGTAGCCCAGAGTATTTACAATTGGTTCCGCGAACCCAGAAATATTAAGTTTCTAGAAAAATTAGACAAAATCGGCGTCAGAATAGAAACCAAGGAATCAAAAACTAAAAACTTAAAACTATCGAGCCTCAGCTTCGTTTTAACCGGCAGCCTCGAGTCAATGAGCCGCGACGAAGCTAAGGCAAAAATCAGGGCTCTGGGGGGCGATGTTTCCGAATCAGCCAGCCGAAAGACTGACTACATAGTAGTGGGGGCAAAAGCCGGGTCAAAATTAGATAAGGCAAAGAAACTGGGAGTGAAGACGCTCGCCGAGAAAGAGTTCCTAGATATGATAAAATGACCGAGGATGCCGAATAAAGAATTTGATATTAAATATTTTTCAAATCTCGCCAGAATCGATTTAACTCCCGCAGAAGAGGAGAAGTTCACCAAGGATTTAAACGAGGTGCTTGATCATTTTAGAGAGCTCGAGGCCGTTGATACGAGTGGAGTCTCGCCAATGGCTGGCGGCACCGGGCTTGTCAATAGGTCGAGCGAAGACGAACTCGGGTTAAAAGTTGGGACCGTCCCCCTAAAGAGACAATTCCCGGATGAAAAAAGCGGGTTTCTCCGAGTGCCCAAAGTTTTTGAATTTGAATAAGCCTTATGGATTTAGAGAAACTGACAATCCAAGAAGCTAATAAGGGATTGAGAGAGAAAAAGTTTAGCGCCCGAGAGCTCGCTGGTTTTTTTCTGAGTCAAATCGACAAGAAGGATCAAGGACTCGGGGCCTATCTTGAAGTGACTCGAGACGAAGCCCTAGCGCAGGCGGCGAGGGTTGATAACCTTATCGTCGAAGGCAAGCCAATTAATTACTTAACCGGCATTCCCTTGGCTATCAAGGACAATATCTTAGTTAAGAACCGACAAGCCACCGCCGGTTCGAAAATACTAGAAAACCATAATGCCGTCTACGACGCCACGGTAGTCAAAAATTTAAAAAAAGAGGAGGCGGTATTTCTCGGCAAAACTAATCTTGATGAGTTTGCCATGGGCAGTTCGACCGAAAATTCAGCTTATCAGGTTACCAAAAACCCATATGATAAGGAGCGGGTCCCGGGCGGTTCGAGCGGCGGTTCAGCTGTCGCCGTAGCGGCTAATATGGCCTTGGGAGCCTTGGGTTCTGATACTGGCGGTTCAATCCGCCAGCCAGCCGCTTTTTGCGGCGTGGTTGGTCTAAAACCGACCTATGGCGCCGTTTCCCGTTATGGCCTGATTGCCTTGGCTTCTTCTCTTGACCAAATCGGCACTTTGACGAAAACCGTCTCTGACGCCGTCATCCTTTTTCGGGGCATTGCCGGCCATGACGAGTTCGATTCAACGAGCGTCCCCGGCATCGATTACAGCGAGCTTTTGGTCTTTGACCAAGCCCGAATCAAAAATCTGACTATTGGCATTCCCAAAGAGTATTTTGTTGAGGGTTTATCAAAAGAAGTGGCCCAAGGAGTAGAAGGAGCCATCGAAACCTTAAAAAGAGCCGGTCTAAAATTTAAAGAAATATCTTTGCCCCACACTAAATATGCCCTATCGGTTTATTACATCATTATGCCGGCCGAAGCGAGCACTAATTTAGCTCGTTATGATGGTATTCGTTACGGCATGAGGAGCGAGGCCCAAAACTTACTCGAGCTTTACTTCAAGAATCGGGGTCAGGGATTTGGGCCAGAAACCAAACGGCGAATAATTCTCGGCACTTTTGTTTTGTCGGCCGGTTATTATGACGCTTATTACACCAAAGCCCAAAAAGTTCGGACTTTAGTTAAACAGGATTTTGATCAAGCCTTTGAGGATGTTGATGTAGTCCTCGCGCCAGTTACGCCAACTCCGCCATTCAAAATAGGAGAGAAGATCGAAGATCCGCTCGAGATGTATCTCTCGGATATTTTTACCATTCCCGTGAATCTTGCCGGGCTACCGGCAGTTTCCTTGCCAATTAAGGGCAGAGAAGGCAGTTTGCCCCTAGGTTTCCAGCTAATTGGTAAACCTTTCCGCGAAGCCGATATTTTAGGCGTCGGCCAGATTTACGAATCAGCCTGAAGTAAGTCTTTAGCGGGCACGACCGGATTTTCACGTCGCTCATCTTCATTCGCTCCCACAAACCCATCGGTTCGTGAGCTCCGCCACGGGAAAACTAGTTTTCCCAACCCCTTTCTACCGGTTCAAATCCAGTCGTGAAAAAATAAAAATCGTCTTATGATACGATTTTTATTTTCTGGCGGACCCGACCGGATTTGAACCGGCGATCTTCTTCTTGACAAGCAGACGTGTTAACCAAGCTACACTACGGGTCCAAACTAAAAGCCATTCCAGTATAGGGGTTCTTTACGATTCTCGCAATTGGTATCGAGGGCTCCGGGCGATATGGAAGACTTGGTTCGAGCTCCCCTTATATTCCAAGACATAATTAAGTTTTCCTTCTAATTTTATCTCCTCAAGCGTCTCTTGAAGCAACTGGTGGATTAGGGGATTGTAAAGAACTCGATAGTTCTTATTCTGGCGCGGATTGATGTTTTCGCTAGCCTCATAGTAACCGCAGCCGTCAACATCAAAAGCCTGTCCCTTGGTATGAGCGCTATCGAGCATGGCCAGTTTCCCCGCCTCTCTTAGTTTATTTTGATACTCCATGGTTCGGGTGAGACTAGTGATGGCGAGCCTGATGTCGGTCGCTAAATTAGCTTGGTTCATCTTCAGGCGCCATCTCTCAGTTACTTCGCCTAAAAGGGAGTTGGCCTCTTTAGTTAAATAGGGCTGCCAATCTTCGAGATCAGGATTGGCAAACCTCATGATTAGTTTAAAATTAGAATTTGATTCTACTCTCACGAGCTTCCCCAAAGTGAAATCAGAAGCAATCTCTTCAAGCGATTCGTAGGGTTTAATCTCAGTCCACCAGCTTCGCTCGATTTCCGTCTGTTTCTCAACCTCTTCTTTCTCTTTCTGGGTGGCTCGAACCGGATTAGTAATCGCCGCCTTCAGCCTTCTTAGATGGTTTTTATGATTTAGCAGGGCTTGGGCTAGTCTCGTTTCTTCTATCATTTTATCAATCGTTTTGCCATCACGATCGGACCCCAGAGGGATTCCCCCTCAGCCAGACTTTTTTCTACTACCTTCTTTAACGGATCGCTCGCGTAGATTATTTTATTTTCTCCAAGATAAAGCGCCACGTGGCCAATGTAAACCGCTTGATTGGGGAAAAGCCGGTCGTTATAGTGTCCACTCGCAGCCCGAAAAAAAAGAAGATCACCGGGCCGGAGTTCGTTTTTATTATTAACTTCGTCCCCCTGAGTAGCCTGGAGGATGCTCGAGCGCGGTAATTCCACCCCTATTTTTTTGTAGAGATATTGGGTAAAAGAAGAACAGTCAAAAACTTGAGGCGCCTCCTCCGGGGTGGCGCCGTATTTATAAGGGGCACCAAGGAGAGATTGAGCCAGTTCGACGAGCGACGCTATTTTTTCCCCTTCCATAAGAAAATTATAGTTTAATTTTTGTGACGGTGGCAGGGATTGAACCTGCGACCTAGGGTTTATGAGTCCCTCGCTCTACCACTGAGCTACACCGTCGAACGAGGAGAAAACTTGTGGCGGGGGCGGGAATTTTCCTCCTCCGGCCACCGCAATGATTATTATAAACCTCGGCGGCCTCCTCCGAAAGCCGCTGTCCTCACTTCGTTCGGGTCGGCTGCAATTCCTATCTCATCCCAGATTCGCCTCGCTTACTTGTTGCGGGGGCGGGAATTGCACCCACTACTTTGAGCTTATGAGGCTCACGTGCAACTGTTACACTTCCCCGCTATTTCAATATTCTAATCGAATTATTGGGCTTGTCAAAAACACTTTCTTGCGTCGTCTCGCTCGGGATTGCTAGAATAGGGCTATAGCCTATGAAAATTGAGAATCTTAGGAGGGTCGCGCTTCGCGAACTCGAGCGGGTCCGGGATCAAAAAGAGCTTAATTCTTTTAAGGTTAAGTACCTTGGCCGAAAAGGCAGCCTAACTCAGTTTTTAAGAAAACTGAAAGAACTCTCCTTGGAGGAGCGAAAGAGGATAGGCCCGACGGCTCAAAAGCTAAAAAGAGAACTCGAGGGGGCTATTGAGTTTAGGCAAAAGGAGTTAGAGATCGAGCCGTCTCTCGAGCTTGATATTACCCGTCCCGGCGAAAAGCCAAGCTTAGGTCACCTTAATCCCTTAACTAAAGTCGAGGCCGAGATGAGGAGAATATTTCTGGCCATGAATTTTTCGGTGGTCGAGGGGCCCGAGCTCGAGACAGAATATTATAATTTCGACGCCTTGAATATTCCGCCTCACCATCCGGCTCGAGAATCCTGGGACACCTTCTGGATTAAAGATCCCCAAAACTTAAAACTAAAAACTCGAAACTCGAAATTACTCTTACGGGCTCATACTTCGCCGATGCAAATCCGCTATATGGAAACCCACCAGCCGCCGTTCCAGATTGTGGTACCAGGCCGAACCTTCCGCTACGAGGCGACGGATCGCACCCACGAAACTACCTTCAATCAAATGGAGGGTTTGATGGTCGGGAAAGACGTTAGTTTGGCTAATTTCAAGTTCGTGGTTATGGAATTCTTCCGCCGATTTTTTGGCGATAAGAAAATAGAATTTCGTTTTCGGCCGAGCTACTACCCCTTTGTCGAGCCAGGACTTGATGTGGATATCAAGCTGGGCGAGAAATGGCTTGAGGTATTGGGCGCCGGCATGGTCCATCCCCACGTCTTTGAAGCGGCTCATTATAATCCCCGAGATTATCAGGGGTTTGCTTTTGGCATGGGGGTTGATCGCTTGACGATGATTAAGTACCAGGTGCCGGATATCAGATTTTTCCGTTCAGGCGACCTACGTTTTATCAACCAATTCTAAGGAAGGTGAAGTTTTCTTATTCTCTAATTAAACAGCTAGTTCCGGGTCTGCCAACGAAGAAAAAGACAATCGAGGCTTTGAACTTGAGATCGTTTGAAGTTGAAGATTCGAAAGGCGACCTATTTCTCGTTGAGGTGCCCCATAATCGTTACTCGAGCGCCGCCTCTCATTTAGGGATAGCGAGGGAAGCGGCTGCCATTTTTAATCTCAAGCTTAAAGAGCTAAAAATCTCGAGCCCCCAACCCCGGAATCGTCGTCCTCCATTAAGAGTAGTGATTGATGATCCGAGTCTCTGTCCCCGGTATGAGGCGAGGGTTTTTGAGATAGCCAAGGCAGGCAGATCGCCGGCTTGGCTGCAAAATATTTTAAAAACTTGCGGTTTGAGACCGATTAATGTCGTAGTCGATATTATGAATTACGCCATGCTTGAAACCGGTCAGCCGTTACACGCTTTCGATGCCGAGAAGATCGAGGGAAATACTATTAAGGTAAGACTGGCAAAAAAGAATGAGCCTATCACTACCCTAGATAATCAGAAATACCTCCTTAGCGAGGAAACGCTCGTCGTCGCCGACTCAAAAGACCTTCTGGCTATTGCCGGCGTCAAGGGGGGTAAAAAAGCAGAGGTAGATCAAAAAACAAGAAGAATTGTGGTTGAATCAGCCAATTTTGATCGGGTTAGCATTTATCGCACTTGGCACCGCTTGGGCCTCGCCACCGATGCGGCAGTTCGATTTTCGCACGGGATCACGCCGGCGCTCACGAGCCAAGGGGCGGGGAGAGCCGCTAGATTGCTTGAGGAATTGGTCGGGGCGCGGCTCCTCGGGGCCGTTGATGTTTATCCCAAGCCAGTTCGAGGAACTATTATTGAGTTTGACCCCGAGAAATTTAACAATCTCATTGGCGCCAAGCTTGATCGAAAAGTAATGGTCAATTATCTCGTGCGTTTGGGATTTGAGATAAAGCCCGGACCGAGAACTAAAGACCGGTTTCTAGTTCGGGTCCCGGTCGCGCGAGACGATGTTCAGATATTTGAGGACTTGGTTGAAGAAGTGGCGAGGATCCACGGCTACAACGAGCTCGAGGCTAAGCCGCCGGTTATTGGAGTAACACCAGCGAGCGAGGCCGAAACTGTTAGGCTTAAAGACAAGACAAGAACACTGCTTGTGGCAGCCGGATTTAGCGAAGTTTACAATTACTCATTTTCGAGCAAAAAGAGTCGAGATTCTTACGAACTTCTAAATCCGATTGCCTCGGATAAAAAATATCTCCGCCCTAATTTAGAAGAAGGAATTGAAAATAATCTAGAGGCCAATGCCAAATTCTTCGACGAGATTAAAATCTTTGAGTTAGGCGAAGTTTTTAAAGTCTCGGGCGAGGAGCTGCATCTTGGTTTGGGGATTAAGTTAAACAAGAGTAAAAAAGGAGAGGCCTTTCTCGGCCTAAAAGGAGTAGTGGAACATCTTTTATATGGGGTGGGCTTAAGCGATTTTCACTTTAATCCCGAAAAGAATTCACTAGCAATTCATATTGACAATCAATCCCTGGGTAAAATCGAGGCTCGAAGCGCCTCAAGCGCTCTGGCCGAATTAGACCTTGGTCGTTTAACCTCGTATCTTACCGAAGAATACGAATACCGTCCTATTCCTAAATATCCGGCTGTGATGAGGGACTTGTCGTTAGAAGTGAGGGGCGGACTAAGAGTAGGCGAGATCCTTTCGGCTATTCAGGCTCAAGCGAGCGGCAACTTAAGGGATGTTGATCTTATCGATTATTACGATGAAAGTCATTTTACCTTCCGTTTAGTTTTCCAGTCAGATCAGAAAACTTTGCTTGATCAGGAGGTGAACCAAGAGCTCGGGAAAATCGTCTCATATCTCGCACAAAAATTTAACGCTAAGGTCAGATAGCCCTTATTTTAAGCCATAAATTAACCCAGTTCGCCCTTGAGTTTAGGGTCGAATTTCGGTAAAATTAGGGGGTAAAACAGACCACCCTCGGGGGTCTTTCTTTGTCTCGTTTATGATGATGAGCAAGCCCAAAACCGATAAAACAGAGCTTGAAAAGGCTTCTTATACGGCTAAGGATATTTATGTCCTTGAGGGATTAGAGCCTGTTCGAAAGCGGCCGGGCATGTATATTGGCTCAACCGGTCCGAGCGGCCTTCACCACTTAATTTGGGAGGTGGTGGACAACTCGATTGATGAGGCCATGGCCGGCTATGCCAAGAATGTCGAAGTCCGGCTCCTGAAAGATAACCGGGTGAGCGTTGAAGATGATGGTCGGGGCATCCCGGTTGATATTCATAAGCAGACTAAAAAATCAGCCCTCGAAACAGTGATGACCACCCTTCATGCCGGCGGCAAATTTGGCGGCGAATCTTATAAGGTGTCGGGTGGTCTTCATGGCGTGGGGGTATCGGTTGTGAACGCTCTTTCGGCCTGGCTTAAGGTTGAAGTCTGTCGGGATGGCTCAAAATACGAGCAGGAATACGAAAGGGGTAAAGCTAAAACCAAGGTCAAGAAGATCGGTCGCTGTGAGCGAGACGGGACCAAGATCACTTTTATTCCTGATGAGCAAATATTTTCCAAAATCGAATTTGATCGCAAAAAAATTTTGGAACACTTTCGGGAGCAGGCTTATTTAACTAAGGGACTTCGAATCGTTCTTACAGATGAGAGATTGGCTAAACCCCATTATGCTGCCTTTCAATTTGATGGCGGGCTTTTATCTTTTATCGATTATTTGAACGAAGACGGCGAGAAAAAAGTCCATGATAATGTTTTTTACGTTCATCGGGAGCATCAGGCGATTGAGGTTGAGGCCGTTCTCTCCTACAACGAAGGCACCGAAACCATCGAATTGAGTTTTGCCAATAATATTCATACGAGTGACGGCGGGATGCACCTCACCGGTTTTCGTTCGGCCCTGACCCGCGCCCTTAACGACTACGCCCGGGCCAATGGTTATTTTAAGAAAGACGACGATAATTTGACCGGCGATGATGTGAGAGAGGGATTAACCGCAATCGTTTCAATAAAACTGAAGGAACCCCAATTCGAAGGGCAGACTAAAGCCAGATTGGGTAATCCCGAAGCCAGAACCGTCACTGAAACCGTGGTTGGAGCGGCTCTCCGAGAATATCTTGAGAAAAAGCCGGCTGACGCCCGGGCCATCCTCGAAAAATGCCTTTTGGCAGCGAGGGCCCGCTTGGCCGCCAAGGCGGCCAGAGAAAGCGTTCTTAGAAAAGGCGTGCTTGAGGGTTTAACTCTGCCGGGAAAGCTGGCTGATTGCCAAACAAGGAAGGCAGAAGAGGCAGAATTATTTATTGTTGAGGGTCCATCGGCTGGCGGTTCAGCTAAGCAGGGTCGGGATAGGAGAATTCAGGCCATTCTGCCCTTGCGAGGCAAGATTTTGAATGCCGAACGGGCCAGGATCGATAAACTATTAGCCAATAAAGAATTGGCGGCCCTGGTTTTAGCTTTAGGAACAGCTATCGCCGAAGAGTTTGATCTTTCGAAACTTCGTTATCATAAAATCATTATTATGACCGATGCTGATGTTGACGGTGCTCATATTAGAACTCTTCTTTTAACTCTTTTCTTTCGGCATTTTCCAAAGGTGATTGAAGAAGGCCATCTTTATATTGCCCTGCCGCCGCTTTATCGGGTCGAGAAAGGGAAAGTGGGGAAATACGCCCACAGTGAGCTTGAAAGAGATAAAATTATGGCTGAGCTCGGCGAACCGGTGAATATCCAACGCTATAAGGGTTTGGGCGAGATGAATCCGGACCAACTTTGGGAGACTACTATGAATCCCGAGAACCGGAAACTCAAATTGGTCACCGTTGATGATGCTAAAGAGGCTGATCGGCTCTTCGATCTATTGATGGGGGATGAAGTTGGACCCCGAAAGCACTTTATTCAACTTCATGCCGCTTCAGTCAAAAATCTTGATGTTTAAAGAGGAATTAATTATGATGCCCCAAGATGCTTGAGCGATTAACCAGCCTTTTCAAAGATTTAAGAAAAGAGGTCGGGCGGATTAACTGGCCGAGTCGAGGCGAGACAATAAGGATGTCTCTCATCGTTATCGCCTTCTCGCTTATTGTGGCCGCTTTTCTCGGAGCCTTGGACTTTTTCTTTTTTACCATAGTCAGCAAGATTCTAAGATAGAATGGGCCCTCGTTTAGAAACCGATGAATCAAAACTAAAGCGCTGGTACGCGGTTCATACCTACGCCGGCTACGAAGATGCGGTCGCCCGCTATCTTAAACAGCGGGTTGATTCCCTCTCGATGAACGATAAAATTTTCCGCGTGGTAGTGGCGAAAGAAAAAAAGATTAAGATTAGGAATGGCAAAAGAGTGGTAACCGAGGAAAAAATTTATCCTGGCTATGTTTTGGTTGAGATGATTCTCGAACCCGATTCCTGGTATGTGGTCAGAAACACCCCCCGGGTGACTGGTTTTGTCGGCTCGGATCCGACCAGTCCCACCGCCCTTTCTTACGAGGAAATTGAGTCATTGATGGCGAGAATGGGCGGGGAGGAACCAAAGTTTAAGGTTGATGTTCAGATTGGCGAGACGGTCAGAATTACCGATGGCCCGTTCAAGGATTATGACGGTAGGGTAGCTGCGATTGATGAAGAAAGGGGAAGAGTAAGAGTGATGGTGCCGATTTTCGGCCGAGACACAGCGGTTGAACTCGACTCGTTACAGATTAAAAAGTTATAAAATGGCGAAACCTATTAAAATAGTGCTTAAGCTTCAAATCCCGGCGGGCCAAGCCACGCCGGCTCCGCCGATTGGTCCGGCCCTAGGCCAGCACGGCGTCAGCATCCAAGATTTCTGCAGTCAGTTTAATGAGGCGACCAAAGAGCGAGGCGGCGAAATTGTGCCGGCTGAGATAACGGTTTACGAAGATCGCAGCTTTACCTTCGTCTTGAAGACCCCGCCCACCTCTTACTTATTGCGTCAGGCGGCCGGACTGGAAAAGGGATCTGGCATTCCTAATCGGAATAAAGTGGGGAAAGTGACTAAAGAGGATTTGGGCCGGATTGCTCTAAAGAAAATGCCAGACTTGAACACCTCGAATCTTGAAGAGGCGGTGAAAATCATTGAAGGAACCGCCAGATCGATGGGGATCGAGGTGGGGGAATAAAACCCCCAACTTACTAGCATTATGCCTTATCTCCCAACCATAGGGTTTGAGGTCCACGCGGAGTTGAAAACGCGGACCAAAATGTTCTGTCGTTGTCCGAACGATCCCCTTGAGACTCGGCCGAATACTAATATTTGCCCCATTTGCCTAGCTTATCCAGGCACTCTGCCAGTGATCAACATTGAGGCGGTGAAGAGCGTTATCCGATTAGGCCTGGCGCTAGGGGGGGAGATTTTAAAAAATTCCCATTTTGATCGAAAAAGCTATTTCTATCCCGATCTGCCTAAGGGTTATCAAATCTCTCAATACGAAGTGCCGCTCGTAAAAGGCGGTCAACTTTTGGGGATCGAACTCGAAAGGATCCATCTCGAAGAAGATACGGCAAGGCTTGTTCATAGCGAAGAGGGAAGCCTTGTTGATTTTAACCGAGCCGGCATCCCTTTAATGGAACTTGTGACCAAGCCGGTGATTAAGACAGCTCGTGAGGCCCTTCGGTTTGCTAAAGAACTTCAGTTGATTCTTCGTTACCTTGGTATTTCCGATGCCGATATGGAAAAGGGTCAAATGCGGGTTGAGGCCAATGTTTCAGTGGCCCCGGTTGGCAGTAAAGAGCTCGGGGTTAAGGTTGAGGTTAAAAACATTAACTCATTCAGGGAGGTTAAAAATGTTATTGATTATGAAGTAAAACGTCAGACCGAGGTACTGGAGCGGGGCGAAAAGATTATTCAAGAAACAAGGGGTAGTGTTCTCGGGGCGACCCGGTCCCAGCGGCTTAAGGAGGCGTCCCATGATTATCGTTATTTCCCCGAACCTGATTTGCCGCCATTAGATTTCACTAAAAAGGGCCTTGACCTTGAAGAACTGAAGTTATCGATACCTGAACTCCCCGAAGCTAAGCGAAAGCGGTTCCTCGAAGAGTACAAGCTACCCGAAACGCAAATCGAGGTTCTAGTAAGCGATCCAAAACTCGCTGAGTATTTCGAAGAGAATATCTCTGAGCTTAATACCCTTATCGATGAGCCGGAAAAGGAAAAAGCCATCCAACTTTTAGTTAATTATCTAACAAGCGACCTCGTTGGTTTAATGAACGTCGCCGGCATCGGATTCGACAAACTTAAGATTTCAGCTGAAAATTTTGCCGAGCTCGTGAATTTGATCGTTAAAGGAAAAATATCTAGCCGGATTGCTAAAGATGTTTTGGGCGAGATGTTTGTAGGCGGTCTCGATCCCGATCAAATTATCCAAGAGAAAACCCTGACCCCGATTGCTGATGAAAAAGTCCTGCTTGAAACAGTGAGGGAAGTTATCGAGGCTAATGAGCGGGCCGTAAGAGATTATCAAAGAGGGAAGAGTAATGCTCTTAAATTTCTCGTGGGCGAGGCGATGCGCAAGCTCAGCGGCCGAGGAAATCCCGAACTACTGGAAAAGCTTTTTTCGGATCGCTTAGCCAAATAATCTCTTTATCTCTTTTAAACCAGGTCATCTGACGTTTGGCGTAGCGTCGAATCTCTATTTCGAGTTTTTGAATCATCTCTTCACGGGTTAGGATTCCTTGAAGATATCGTGAGATGTAGCGATACTCCAATCCCAACTCGTCCAAGCGTTTCCAGCTGATACCTTGTTGACGGAGTTTTTTGACCTCCTTGACCATTCCCTTCTTTAGTCTTTGTCTGAGTCGGTGAGCGATTCTATTTTTAAGCTTCTCCTCCGGCAAGGCGACCCCGATTTTTAAAATC
>CAYNZK010000001.1:0-18830 GCA_964401665.1 uncultured Candidatus Saccharibacteria bacterium | reverse complement strand
AGCCTCGGATTAGGCGGAACGGTCGGAAAAAGAGTGTTGTGAAGCAGGGCCTCGATATAAAGACCAGTGCCGCCGCAGATAATTGGTAGTTTATCGCGGCTGAGAATCTCTTTGAGAGCGCGGCGGGCTCGTTTTTGGTATTGGACAACCGTAAAAACCCTTCTAGGTGAAGCGATATCCAGGAGATGATGGCGAATGCCGCCCATTTCAGCTTTTGCGATTTTACCGCTTCCGATATCAAGACCGCGGTAGACCTGCCTCGAATCAGCCGAGATAATCTCGCCGTTAAATTTCTGGGCGAGTTTAATGCCTAACGCCGACTTCCCTGAAGCATTCGGCCCTAGAACAACAACGATTTTAGGTTTTTCTTTTGCTGATTTCTTTAGTGATTTCTTCAACGAATTTCGAAAGTTTTTTTAGGCCTACGTCTCCCTTGCCGCGTTTCCGCACCGCCACTGAATTCGTCTTGGCTTCTTTTTCGCCGACTACGAGAAGATAGGGGATTTTCTGAAGTTCGGCCTCGCGAATCCGTTTGGCTAAAGTTTCACTGCTCGAGGGAAAATCAACCCTAATGCCGTTCTCCTTAAGTTCTTCGACAACTTTATTGCCATAGCTTCTTTGTCTGTCACTAATCGGCAGAACCGCCACCTGAACTGGCGCAAGCCAAGTCGGAAAGGCGCCGGCATAATGTTCGATTAAAAAGGCGATAAATCTTTCGTGAGTGCCAAGGGGAGCTCGGTGAATAACATAGACCGGTTTTTCCCGTCCCTTATTATCTCGATAAGTTAGCTTAAATCTTTGAGAGGCCAGAAAATCCAATTGGTTGGTAGAGGCGGTTTCTTCTCGACCGATGATACTTTTAATTTGGAAATCCGCCTTAGGCCCATAAAAAGCCGCTTCCCCTTTTACTTCGACATAGGATACTCCCGATTTCTTCATCGCCCTCTTTATGAGAGTGAGAGATTTTTGCCAGCCAGCCGGAATATCAACATATTTCTTTTTATCTTTATCCGGCAAAGAAAGACGGACGTAGTAATCTTTGATATCAAATACTTTTTTATACCAAAATTCGTGGAGTCTCATGACTTTAAGGAATTCTTCTTCCACTTGATCCTCACGGCAATAGATATGAGCGTCATTCATCGAAAGCATGCGGACGCGCAGAAGGCCGGCCAGCGTCCCCGAGAGTTCATAACGATAAACGGTGCCGTATTCGGCGAGCCTCAAGGGTAAATCGCGATAGCTTTTTGGCTCGGCTTTATAAATCATGTGGGTATGGGGGCAGTTCATCGCCTTTAAGTAATAGTTACCGTCGTCGAGCTTCATCGGCGGATACATAGTGTCGGCGTAATAGGGAATGTGTCCTGACGTTCGATACAAGCCCTCCTTAGCAATATGTGGGGTAGAAACCCTTTTATATCCCCATTTCGTTTCAACTTCTTTGGCGTACCTTTCAATTTCATCACGGATAATAGTGCCGTTAGGAAGCCAAAGAGGAAGGCCCGGTCCCACTTCGGCCGAAAAGGTAAAAAGTTTTAGGGTCTCGCCGAGAATTCGGTGGTCCCGTTTTTTAGCCTCTTCCTGTTGCCAAAGATAATGACCAAGGTCCCTTTTAGTTTTAAAAGCGACGCCGTAAATCCGCTGGAGTTGGGAATTTTTTTCACTGCCCTTCCAGTAAGCACCGGCAATACTCGTTAGGGCAAAGGCCTCGGGATTGATTTCCTTTGCGTTTTTAACATGTCCGCCGCGGCAAAGATCGGCGAAAATTGCTTCGTCGGCTTGCCCTGAGCGAGGTCGAAGGATTTTATAAATACTTAGCTGTTTTTTCTCGCGGACGAAATCCTTGATTAACTCAAGTTTAAATGGCTGGTCTTTGAAAGTTCGGCGGGCCAGAGCGGCAGTCACTCTTCGGCCGCTGAATTTTAGACCCTGTTTTACGAGTTCCTTCATGCGTTTTTCAAACTTCCTAAGGTCTTCCGGAGTTAGAGTTCGAGGGAGCAGGAAGTCGTAATAAAAACCGTTCTCGATAGCTGGACCGATAGCCAATTTGCCCTTAGGGAATTTTTCAAGAACCGCAGCCGCCAAAAGGTGGGCTAAAGAATGTCTAAGATGTTCTAAAGACTGATCGGTTTTGCCTCCGCGCATATTAATTTCGGCTCGCCGTCTCTTTTTAATACTCGACCATTAATCTCAACCAGATTATTCTCCTGCCAAAGGTTCGGGTCTTTTTCCAAGGTATCGGGGAAAACCAATACTTCAATAGTACCACTCGGGTCCTCGATTTTGGCAAAAAACATAATTTTGCCGTTTTTAGTCTGGACCCGATGGACTTTTAAAATGATACCAAAAATCTTAGCCGTCCGTCCTTCAATCGCCTTTTCAACAATTCCTTTAATGGTTTGGTTCTCGCTCGGATTTTGTTTTTCCCAATACTCCTTTAGGGGATGTTCGGTGACATAAAGGCCGATTAATTCTTTTTCCCAAGCGAGCCTAGTGGTTCTCGATACTGGTTCTTCGGCCGGTACCAGTTTAATTTCGAATTTGTGATTTGTGCCAAAAAGATTGTTTTGATGATTGGAATTTTGATTCTTGGTTCCACCAGCCGCCCTTAAGAGAACATCAACATTATTAAGAATCGTCATTCTTTCAACTCCGAGCGAATCAAGGGCTCCGCTTTTAGCGAGCGACTCTACCACTTTCTTATTCAGGCCAAAAGGTCGGGCTCTTAAGATAAAGTCAGTCAGGCTTTCGTATGGCCCGTTTCTTAATCGTTCTTCAACAATCGCCTGGGTGATGTTGGCGCCAACATTTTTAATAGCGAGAAGGCCGAAACGGATATTAGCCTCCTCGGGCACGAAATCGCTAACGCTTTTATTAACATCCGGCGCCAAAACATTGATTTTTATTCTTTTGGCTTCATCGATTAAGAAAGAAATTCGCTCGACATCACCCGAGGCATTATTCAAAAGAGCGGTCATAAATTCAACCGGATAGTGGGCCTTTAGGTAAGCGGTCCGATAACCAATCAAGCCGTAGCAAACGGCGTGGGCTCGAGGAAAACCATATCGGGCAAAGGGCGGAAAAAGAGCCCAAATTTTCTGGGCCGTCCTTTGATCGATGCCGTTTTTTATCATTCCGTTTATCAATTTCTCTTTCTGGGCATCGAGTAGCAATCTAATCTTTTTGCCGATGGCCTTTCTTAAGATATCAGCCTCGGGCAGGGTATAACCTCCGAGATCGGTGGCGATTCTCATCATTTGTTCCTGGTAGACCCCGATGCCGTAGGTGTTTTTCATAATCGGTTCCAACTTTTGGTGAAGATAAGCTACTTTTTCCCTGCCGTGCTTTCTCGCAATGTAACTGGGGATAAGTTCTATCGGGCCGGGGCGGTAAAGGGCGACCAGGGCGACTAAATCTTCGAGTTCGGTTGGTTTTATCTCTTTCATATAGCGTTTCATCCCTGATGATTCGAACTGGAAGATGCCGGTTGTTTCGGCCGCTCGGAGCAAATCAAAAGTTTTTTCATCATTAAGCGGCAGTTGGACGATATTTATCTCTTCGCCGTCGAGCTCTTTAATCAGCCTCAAGGTTTCCTCGATAATGGTGAGGTTTCGGAGTCCTAAAAGATCAATCTTCAAAAGCCCGAGATCTTCGACACCGTGCATTTCGATTTGGGTAATAATAGTATTTTCGTCCTGGGGCGCCCGCTGAAGAGCCAAGTAATTCGTCAGCGGTTCTTGGGAAATGACCACGCCGCAGGCATGAACCGAGGCATGACGAGCCACTCCTTCCAGCCTTTCGGCGATTTCCAAAAGATTTTTGACCTGAGGGTCTGATTGATAAAGCGTTCTTAGCTCGGGCGATTTTTCAAGATAGGCCGAAATTCCTTCGTTACCAAAATTAGCCATAAAGGGAATCAGCTTAGCGACTCGATCGCAGAAAGAATAGGGCAGTCCCAGGGCTCGGCCAGCATCCCGGACTGCGGCTCGGGCCGCCATTGTTCCGAAGGTAATAATTTGGGCTACACGCTCATTGCCGTATTTATCTCTTAAGTAGCCCAAAACCTCATCCCGACGATGGTCAGCAAAATCAAGATCAATATCCGGCATCTGGATCCTTTCTGGATTCAGAAATCTTTCAAAGAGAAGGTCGTATTTCAAGGGATCAACGTCAGTAATATTTAAAAGGTAGGAGACAAGACTGCCGGCGGCCGAACCCCGGCCCGGGCCAACAGCAATGCCGTGATTTTTCGCCCAATTAACAAAGTCTTGGACAATTAGGAAGTAGTCGGCAAAGCCGGTCTTTTCAATCACGCCGAGTTCGTATTCAAGCCTCTCTCCTGCCTTTTTGTCAGAATCAATACCTCTCTTTCTAAGGCCTTCTTCGGCCAGGCGGCGCAAGTAAGAGTCACTATTATCCTCGCCCTCGGGCAGGGGATAGACCGGCAAATGAATTTTATTTAACTCGAAATCAAAGTTGCATTTTTCAGCCGCCTTAACTGTGTTTTCGATCGCCTCAGGCAAATCTTTGAAAAGCTCAGCCATTTCTTCTGCCGAACGAAAAGAAACATCGTGTTCCTTGAAAGATAATCTTTCTTCGTTCTCGAGCCGGTTATTGGTTTGAATGGCTAAAAGAATTTCGTGGATCGGTTTATCTTCGCGAACCAGATAATGTGAATCTTGGGTGGCCACAAGGGGAATATTGAATTTCCTGGAAAAGGCAATTAAGTCTTCGCGAAGATCGGGATTATGAGGCTGGATTTCAAGATAATAATCCTCGCCAAAAAGGTTCTTGTAATATTTAATAGCTTCTTCCGCCCCCCCTCTATTGCCGGCTCGGAGGAGTTTGCCCACTTCGCCCGAAAAACAACCCGAAAGACAAACCAAACCTTCGTGGTATTTTTCGAGTAACTCCTTGTCTATCCTCGGTTTATAATAAAAACCCTCCAGGTGCGACTTAGTGATTAATTGAACCAGATTACGGTAGCCCTCCGCGTTTTTAACAAGTAGGGTAAGGTGATACCTGACATTATCTACCTTGGGGTCTTTGGAAAAACGGGAATGACGAGCGACATAGGTTTCGACACCAATAATCGGTTTGATTCCGGCGGCCTTAGCTTTTTTATAAAACTCAACTGAGCCGTAAAGATTACCGTGGTCAGTTAGGGCCAAAGCTTCCATCCCTAATTCTTTAGCCTTCTTTACCAAGGGGCCGATTTTCGAAAGACCGTCGAGCAGGGAATAATGAGAGTGAGTGTGGAGGTGAACGAATTTCGTCATTCCAGACTCATTATAAGCCGGGCCACCCCCTTACCTCAACCCTTATATTCGGCGTATTTCCCGCAACAGGTTTCTGGCTGCTTCGGTTTCGGCTTCTTGCTTGGAGTTGCCTTCGCCTTCGGCCTTCAGTTCTTCGCCGAAGTAGAGGCCGACCCTGAAAATTCTTTCATGGGCTGGACCAGACTCTGAAAGCACTCGATAAGTCGGCGTTACCTTGTGTTTACTCTGAGCCAATTCTTGGATTAGGCTTTTCGGATCTTTGCCGCCCGCCTCAATCAGGGTTTCGACTCGAGAGAAAATAAAATCATTAATGAATTGTTTGGCCTTGGGGTATCCCTGGTCGAGATAAATAGCTCCGATTAGGGCTTCGACTGCATCAGCCGAGATTGTTTCCCTGGCTCGACCCGAGAAATTTTTAGCTTCCCCGCGAGATAAAAGAATTTTTTGATCGAGTTCAATTTCGGCGGCTAAGAGAGCCAGGGTTTTGGTATTGACGAGACCCGCTCGGTAGAGAGTTAGCTCTCCCTCCTCCTTAGTGGGAAAGTGATTAAAGAGCGTTTCGGTGACAGCTAGTTCCAAAACAGCATCGCCGAGAAACTCCAGCCGTTCATTATTATCGTAATGCCATTTCGGATTTTCATTTAAATAAGAGCGGTGAGTCAGAGCTTCTTTAAGAAGACCAAGATCCTTAAAACTTAATTTGATTTTTTTCTGAAGAACCTCAAGCTCCATTTCTATTCTTCTCTTTTGTCCGGCTCGCCCATTTCCCGATAGACTGTGCCGAGAACGCCGTTCACGAATTTGCCCGAGTTTAAACCGCCATAGGTTTTGGCCAGTTCAATTGCCTCATTAATAGCCACTCGGGGCGGCACCTCACCTCGATCGGCATAGATCAGTTCATAAAGTCCAAGGCGGAGGACGTTGCGATCGATGGGCGATAATTTTTCAATCGGCCACTCTGGCGCCGAAGTGGCGATAATCTCGTCCAGTTTTTCTATTTTTGATTCTACTCCTCCAACTAAACCAAAAACAAAATCCTGGTCGGTGTAGCCCGGAGCGAATTCATTAAGATTGCGTTCGGCAATGGTTTTAAGATCAGTAGCCTGATTAAAAAAATCCCATTCGTAAAGCGATTGAAGGGCTATCCCTCTACCGAGCTGTCTTGCCGCCATAGTGTCCGCAGTTTTTACAAACCCGATGAGAGAGAGTGGGGGCGCCGCATTTCAGGCAGGGGATTAGGGGAAGGGGACGCCTCGCCTGGTGTGAACGCCTTTGGCCCACTTTAGATTTAGTGTGGTGTTTTTTAGGTACGCCCATAAACAAAGAACGATTATTAATTGAGACTAACTAATCCCTTTAAATAAGTCAATCGATGGATTCGAGCCGGCCCCAGCCTTTTAATTCTTCTTTGATGGAGGGCCGTGCCATAGCCTTTGTGAAGATTAAGGGCGTAGTTAGGGTAACGTTTATGGAGTTTAAGCATATAGTTGTCTCTCGTGACTTTCGCCACAATCGAGGCGAGTTTAATAGCCACCAGTTTTTCGTCTCCGCGGATAACGGTTTTAATCCTAAGGCCGAGCTCAGCTAGGAGCGGCTCGTCTAAAATGCTTAAGCCTCCGTCGAGATATACGAAGCACTCCTCGGGGGTGAAGGCGGCAAGCTTTAAAAGTCGAATTAGAGATTGAGTGGAGGCGATGTCGGCCGCCCGGCGGATGTTTTTAGCTTCGATTTTTCTCTGGTAAACTCTGGCCGTGGCATAGCTAATATTCGGGTGCTGCTTAATATATTGGAACCAAGTCGAGCGCTGAATCGGGCTTAATTTTTTTGAATCCCGCAATCGGGGAAGATAACTGGCCTTGGGGTAGAACCGTGGCGGGATAAGAACGGCCGCGACCACCACCGGTCCGGCCAAGGCACCTCGGCCAGCTTCATCAATTCCGATAACATGCATAATTGTATAATAAACCAGGGCACATAATTTACATAATTTATGTGCCCGGAGGATAAAATGTTTTTAAAGCGTCTCGAACTTCAGGGATTTAAATCTTTTGCCGATAAGGTCAGTCTCGATTTAACAAGCGGCGTGACGGCCATTGTTGGCCCCAATGGATCGGGCAAATCGAATATTATTGACGGCGTCAGATGGCTTTTGGGCGAAAGGGATGCGAAGCAACTCCGGGGCAGTCGAAGTGAGGACTTAATTTTTGCCGGCACTGAAAAAAGGTCGCGCGTAGGTTTGGCCCAGGCATCATTTGTCTTTGATAACGGCTCCGGAGTTTTCCCGCTTGATTTCAAGGAGGTGGTTATTTCCCGCCGCTTGGGTCGGGACGGCAACACTCATTTTTTCCTTAATAAAAGCGAGGTCAGATTGAAGGACATTACCGAGCTTCTCGCTAAAATTAAGATTGGTCCTCGGGGTTTGGCCGTGGTCAATCAGGGGGAGAGCGATATTTTTGTTAAAGCCAATCCGCTTCTGCGGCGGACAATGATCGAGGAAATCCTGGGATTGAAAGAGTATAAGATTAAAAAAGAAGAGGCGGGTCGCCGGCTTGAAAACACCTTTGTCAATCTAGAGAAACTCAAACTTTCCCTTGAAGAGATAAAGCCCCACCTCCGCTTTTTAAAAAAACAGGCCTCGCGTTACGAGAGTCGGGAAAAATTCGCCAAAGAGTTGAGGCAGCTCGAGAATAATTTTTATGGCCGGCGGCTTGAAGCGATTTCAAGGGAAGAAAAAGATTTAATTTCCGAAGAGGAAAAGCTAAAAGAGCGAATTACTCATCAGGAGAAAGTTTTTGCCGGAGCCGAGGCGGAAATGAAAAAAATCGGCGAACCAGAACTGAAAATAGACACCCTCTTAAAAGAACTTCAGGCCAAAAGGGATTTGATCCTTGCTCGACGCGAAAAATTACAAAAAGAACTTGGCCGTCTCGAAGCTCGACTTGAGTTCCGGGTAAAAGCCGGCGGAGCCGAAGCTGACCTTTTAAGAATTATTGATGAGGTTAAAAGGCTAGCGAAGAACTTGTTCCAAGAGGAAGATCCGGCCAAATTAAAAGACGGCTTACGCGAAATTCTAAAGTTGCTTGATAACGATGAGGAGGATATTTCTGCCAAAACCGATAGCAGTATTAAAAGGGAGGTTGAATCAATCACCAAAAACTTGAAAGCCCTGGATGGGGAATTGGAGGAACTCGCCGGCGAGGAAGAAAAAGCGAGAGGAACAATCATCACTTTTAATCAGAGATTTAAATCAGCCTATGCCCTGGTTGAATTAGAGAGAAAAAAACTCGAAGCCCTAAGGGAAGAGGAAAATCAGATGGCGATCCAGCGGGAACGCTTAGCCTCGAGGGAGGCTAATCTTGAAGAAGAATTGGCCCAAATTGGCCGCGACCTTAATTCTCTAAAACAAGAATTGGGAAAGAGGAAAGAGGGAATAGAGGCCGAGTCGATGCCGGAAGATCAAGCCCTGAAATTAATGCTTAAGCTCCGAGGCGAACTGGCGAGTATCGGCGAGGTTGACGAAGCATTAATTCAAGAAGCTGAAGAGACCGAAAAAAGATATGATTTTCTTTCAACCGAGATAGCTGATCTCGAACAGGCCACCCGGGATCTTAAAAAATTAATTAGGGATTTAGAAGAAAAAATCAATAAGGAATTTAATCTGGCCATTAAACTGATCAATCAGGAATTTAATAAATTAGTGAACTTAATGTTCGGCGGCGGCCGAGCGAGATTAATCGTTCAAACTTTTGAAGATGTTGAAATTGTTGGAGATCAGGAAGGAGAAGCGATTCAACGCCCAGAGCGATCTAACGATTCCGACATTCCTGGTGTTGAGATTGAACTTTCCCTGCCCAAGAAGAGGATTAAGGGATTAGATATGCTCTCTGGCGGCGAACGGAGCTTGGTTTCGATCGCCGCCCTTTTCGCTTTAATTTCGGTGAGTTCGCCGCCCTTCTTGGTGCTCGACGAAATTGACGTTGCCTTAGACGAGAAAAACGCTAAGCGTTTCGGCGAAATGCTGAAAGATTTATCAGCTAAAACTCAGTTTATTGTCGTCACCCACAATCGGGCCACGATGGAGGTAGCTGATGTGCTTTACGGCGTGACCATGGCCCCAGATGGCACCTCAAAGTTAGTTTCGTTAAAGTTAGCGTAGAGTTTATTGACACTTGTCTTTGGTCTGGTATTATTTTATTCGTGCTTTCAATTAAACTAAAAATGGTTGGCCGGAAGAATCAACGTTCTTTTCGGGTGATTGTTCAAGAGGCCAAAGCTAAGCTCGGTGGCAAGTTCGTGGAGGATTTGGGCTGGTATAATCCCCACTCCAATACGGCGGAAGTTAAACGCGAGCGTGTGTTATACTGGTTGGGAGTCGGGGCCCAACCGAGCGAAACGGTTAAGCAAATTTTGAAAAAAATAAAGGTTGACTAGAAAGGTCGAAAGTAGAGACTCAGGGGAATGAACGATCAGATTGATAAGGAATTTCTTGAGTTCGTGGTGAAGTCGATAGTTGATCACCCCGAAGATGTTAAGGTTGATCGACGGATAGACGAGCTGGGTGTTCTTCTCGTGCTCAAGGTAAACCGGCAGGATATGGGTCAGGTAGTTGGCCGCGAGGGGAGTACGGCCAAGGCCATTCGTTCCCTTCTCCGGATTGTGGGGGTGAAGAATAACGCCCGGGTTAATCTGAAGATTGAAGAGCCCGAGGGCGGTCGAAGAACTAGTGGGAGGCCCGAAAGAGGAGAAGGTGAAAAACCGGTCGAGAAAGCCATCGACGAGATTAAAGATCTCTAACTCGAAAACGCGGAAATCAGAAAGGGCCCTCGAGAGGGCTCTTTTTGTAGAGAAATGACATTCCATATCATCACCCTTTTCCCGGAAACGATTAAGCCCTACCTCGATGAATCAGTGGTGGGGATCGCCCAGAAGCGGGGATTGGTTAAGGTAAAATTTTATAATCCCCGGGATTATTCTCGGGATAAACATAAAACCGTTGACGACCGGTCTTATGGCGGCGGGCCGGGGATGGTTATTCAGCTCGGGCCGGTAGTAAAAGCGCTTCAAGCCATAAAGTCGAAGATCAGAAACCAGAAATTGAAAATAATTCTTTTTACGCCGGCTGGAAAACAGTTCGATAATAAAAAAGCGGCCGCCTTGGCTAAAAACTATAAACACTTAATTTTTATCGCCGGCCGGTATGAAGGAGTTGATGCGAGAATAGCCAAGATATTCAAACTGGAAGAAATTTCCATTGGTCCCTATGTTTTAACAGGCGGGGAACTGGCGGCCGCCGTTCTTGTTGACGCGGTCTCTAGGCAACTCCCGGGCGTGCTCGGTAAGGCAGAATCACTCGAGGAAAAACGCTTGGGCGTGGGTGTGCCGGTTTATACTCGGCCCGAGATTTTTGTTTATCAAGGCAAGAAATATCGGGTGCCTAAAGCGCTTCTTTCAGGCAATCATGCCGAGATAGAGAAGTGGCGCAGGCAACACCGTAAAAGTCTTTGAGGACGTCAAACGTCCTTTGACTTTTCTCTTTTTGTAATGTAATTTTTTGACTGTGAAAGAGGCATTAGAAACATTAGAACTGGAGAATAATCAGGAGGCATCCTTGATTGATCCTAAAGATGCGGCTCTTTTTGATGAGATGATGAGAGCCGGTGTTTTCTATGGCCGCTCGAAATCAAGGACCAACCCCTTAATGAAGAATTACATCCAGACCACGAGGGCGGGTTTTGAGGTGATTGACCTTAGCGAAACTATCGCCGGGCTAAAAACCGCGGCCGCAGTCGTCAAGGAAATAATCCAAAATAAGGGATTAATTCTTATGGTTGGCACGAGCCCGGCAGTTAAATCAGCCATTAAGGAGTTAGCCCTGAAGTTCAACTTGCCTCACGTTACCGAGCGTTGGCTTGGCGGCACTCTCACCAATTTCAAGGTGATTAGCGGGAGAATTAATTTCTTTAAGAAGCTAAAGGAGGCAGAAGTAAGCGGGGAGTGGGAGAAGTATTCTAAAAAAGAGAAAGTTAAGCTTTCGCGAGAGCTTGCCAAACTCGAAAGACTTTTCGCTGGGATGTCGACCCTCGAACGGTTGCCCGCCCTTCTATTTATTGCTGACTTGACCGAAAACGAAATAGCCGCGAGAGAAGCGAAACGCAAAGGGATTCCGGTAGTGGCCTTCGTTAATACCGATGCCGATCCCTCGCTGGCTGATTATCTCATCCCGGCTAATGACCGTAATAGAAAGAGCGTTGAGCTCTTAATAAGGGAGCTTGAGGAGGCCTTTACTATAGTTCGCCCAGAAGATGTTAAAGCCAGCTGACATTCAAGCGTTAAGAATCCAGACTGGAGCAGGAGTGGTGGATTGTAAAAAAGCCCTGGGGGAAGCCGAGGGTAATGTCGATGAGGCGATTAAGATTTTGAAAGAGAGAGGGTTGGCGCGAGCCGCCTCGAGAGCCGAGCGCGAGGCCAGAGCCGGTGTTATTGACGCCTATATTCATCAGGATAAAATTGGTGTTTTACTCGAGCTTAATTGCGAAACCGATTTTGTGGCCAGAACAAGCGAGTTTAAAGAATTAGCTCACAATCTTTCGATGCAAATCGCGGCGATGAATCCCGAAAACATTGAGGAGCTTCTTAGGGGCAACTATATTAAAGATGAGACAAAAATCGTCGCCGATTTGATTAACGAGGTTATTGCGAAAACTGGCGAGAATATTAAAATCGGAAGATTTACAAGATACGAGCTATGATTGACCTTTTTCTTGAACTGGCTTTAATGGTTTCCCTGGGCGTGATTGTCTATTTGATGGCGGTGGCTGTACCTCGGGTGGGCGAAGAGGAAGCGGACTCGGCCAAAAGGAACGGTCGAACTAATAACTTACCCCTTGAGGATTTTGATGTTCTCCTGAAGAACCTAAGGGATAAGTTGTTACGCCGGACCAAAATCGTGATAATGAAAATCGATAATTTCTTGAGTCGGAAGTTGAAGCGCGAAGAATAATCGCTATAATAACGGAGGCGCGCAGGTGGTAGAGCGGTCAATTACACGAGACTGTAAATCTCGCGCCCTGACGGGCTACGGGGGTTCGAATCCCTCCCTGCGCACATGCCTGAAATTGTCTTCCCTTACTTAGGGGGGGACACGATTTTAGGCTATGATTTGCGGGATTCGAACTGGGAAGGGGTCGGGAAACGGTAGTTTCCCGTGGCGGAAATACTAAAACCGAGGGGTTTTAGAGAGCTCCGCGAAGCGGAGCGATGTGAGATTCCCTCCCTGCGCATCGGCTTGCCGTCCTAGCTCAACGGTAGAGCAACAGTTTTGTAAACTGTAGGTTCCGGGTTCAAGTCCCGGGGACGGCTCAGTTGCGCCAGCGTAGTTCAGTGGCAGAACGTTTGCATGGTAAGCAAAAAGTCGGGAGTTCGATTCTCCCCGCTGGCTCACGAAGATGGCTAAATCAGTTTATTCGGAAAATTTAATCACCTTGAGATGCACCGTTTGCAAACGGAAGAATTACTATACCCGAAAAAATAAAAAGAAGGTGGAGAGAAAACTAGAATACAAACGCTACTGTAAGTGGTGTCGTAAACACACCCCTCACAAAGAAGCCAAAACTAAGGGTTAATTCCATGCGCTTCCGGGATAGGGTAGAGGCTGGTCAGCTCTTGGCCGAGTCCCTTCGGAATTACGAAGGAAAAGAAGTGGTTGTTTATGCTTTGCCTCGCGGCGGCGTTATTCTGGGATTTGAAATTGCCAAAGCCCTAGGGGCGCCGCTTGATCTTATTATTACCCGGAAAATCGGCCACCCCTTTAATCCCGAATACGCTATTTGTGCCGTGGCTGAAGATGGTCACTTGGTTTGTAATGAAGCCGAGCGAGCCGGGACTGATCCCGAATGGTTTAGAAAAGAAGTAGAGAAAGAAAAAGAAGAAGCTAAAAGGAGACGTGAGACTTATTTAAGGAAAAGAGAAACGCCTGCGGCTCGAGGGAAAACAGCTATTGTTATTGATGATGGAATAGCCACTGGGCTGACTTTGAAATTAGCTATTCAAGAATTAAAACATAAAGAGCCGGCGAAAATTGTGGTGGCAGTGCCGGTAGCGCCACGGGATGCCGCCGAAGAAATCCAAAAAGAGGTCGACGAGTTTGTGGCGCTTGATGTGCCGATGGTTTATCTTGGTGCGGTCGGCGCCTATTACAACGACTTTCGCGAAGTGAGCGATAGCGAAGTAATAGCGATGCTTGAGGCGGCGCGGCATTGACAGTTTTTTTCTTTGATTTAAGGTTATATTAATCCGCAGACCGCAGGTTTCCCTGGGGGAGTAAAACCTGCCGAGGATGGCAACCTTTAGCTGCGGACCGGACGCAGTTTTTTTATGCCTATCACTAGAGCCAGAAAAGAAGAAATTTTCAGCGAGGGGAGTGAAAAAGTTGGTCAATCCCGGTTTTTGATTTTTGTCGATTTTCAAGGAGCGGGAGTCGGCGAACTCCAGCAGCTAAGAAGGGCTCTGGCCGAAGTTGGCGCTAATTTTAAAGTGATTAAAAAGCGGATTTTAAGATTGGTGCTGCGCGAGAAAGGATTTGATTTCGATCCAGTCAAGTTTGAGGGGCCGGTGGGCACTGTTTTCGGGACCGATGAATTAGAGAAGATTGTTGCCCCGGTTTATAAATTCTCGAAAGACAGCGAGGGATTCAAAATCTTGGGCGGCCTAGATTTAACTAACAGAGAGGAACTGTTAGCTGAAAAAATTATCGCTATTGGCAAGTTGCCCTCGAGGGAAGTGTTATTGGTCCAGCTTATGGGCGTGATGATCGCTCCGGTTCAGAAGTTAATGTATGTACTGGATATTTTGAGTAAAAGGTCGGCATCACCTGCCTCGCCTCGATAAGTTAGGGGAGTCGAGGCCGGGTAATTTGTTTAGATTATGGAAAAAGAAAAATTTATTGAAGAAGTCGGGAAAATGTCGGCAGTCGAGCTCGCCGAATTAGTGAAAGCAATGGAGGAGAAATTCGGCGTTTCCGCGGCGATGCCGGTAGCCGGTGTAGCCGGAGGTCAAGCCGCTGAAGCCGAAGAAGAAAAGACCTCTTTCACGATTATGCTTACCTCGGCTGGCGATCAGAAGATTAATGTCATCAAGGCGGTTCGGGAAATAACCGGCTTAGGACTTAAGGAGTCAAAAGACCTGGTTGAAGGAGCGCCTCAAAAAGTTAAAGAGGGATTAAAGAAAGAGGAGGCCGAAGAGGCCAAGAGTAAACTAGAAGAGGCTGGCGCCACGGTTGAGCTTCAATAACTTGGAGAAGGCGCCCTCTTATTTTATAGTTACAGTAGTAGGCGGGCGGGGCACATAGCTCAGTGGTAGAGCGTTCGGTTCACATCCGAAAGGTCGAAGGTTCAATCCCTTCTGTGCCCACCGTCCATAAAAGGTCGTTGAACCAATAGGCTGAAAAATGAATAAAAAAGTTTTAGCCCTCAGTTTATCGTTTTTTCTCGTACTTTCGTCTTTGTTTTTGGGCGGCTTCACTTTGGCTTATCATGCCGGTGCTGTCACGGGTAGCAATAACAATGACGAAATGACCGAGGACGAGGACGAATTGGAGGATGAAGACTTGGAAGACGAAGAAGAAGATGAGGACGAGGATGAGGATGAAGACGAGGTAGAGGACATTACCGAGGTTGAGCTCGATGAGATTCCCTTTCGTTTCGGTAAGTTCGAACTGGGCGGCACCGTGACTGCGACCGATATCGCTGCCTCAACCATTACGGTGAATGGTCTTGCGGTTGATGTTTCCGGCGCCAGAATTCACCGAGCGTCTGTCCGCCAGCGCCGAGGGGAAAATACTGCCCTTAGTTCGGTTCTTGTCGGCGATCGAGTCAGAATGAGCGGAACCATAGAAAACGGAGTGATAAAAGCCGAGAGGGTGGCGGTGGTTGAATCTTCTACTTCTGGTCGCGGCGGGAGTAAGCTGCTCGAAGCCCTAAGAGCGGAGATTCGTGAGCAAATTCAGGCCATTCTTCAGCAAATTAAGGATTTGAGGGAACAGCTTAAAGCGCAACAGGGCGAAAGTTAGGTTTCTTCACCGGTAATCTTACGGGAAAACGGGGTTTTGGCCCCGCTTTCTCTTTTTAAGGGATTATTAGGATCCGGGTGGATAAACTGTTTATAATTAGGCTAGTTAATTTCTAAATTTCGGTTTAAATAAATACTTTCGGTCTTCTTTGGGTGATGAAATACTTTTTGACTCGAGACGGGTTAGTGGCTTAAGATTACTTAAAAGTGGGGAAAAGTGGATAAGTATGTGGAAAACCCCACTTTTCTGTGGATAAGTCTCAAGATTATAAGGTTATGCTGATCGGGGAATTTCATCACAGTCTTGATCCTAAGGGGAGAATTGCAATCCCCTCGAAATTCAGAAGCAAAATTTCTGGCGGGGCTATCATTACCCGCGGCCTTGATCATTGTCTTTTCGTCTTTGCTAAAAAGGATTGGCAAGTCTTAGCTCAAAAATTAATTAGTTTACCGCTGGCCCAGGCTAATTCGCGAGCTTTTGTCAGGTTGATGCTGGCCGGAGCGGCTGATGTTGACCTTGATTCACAGGGTAGAATTTTGATTCCCGATTATTTACGGAGCTACGCCGGTCTTAAAAAATCCGCCAGTGTGATCGGCGTTTATAACCGATTGGAAATCTGGGATGACCGCACCTGGGAGCAGTATCGAAAGAAAACGGAGGGCTCCTCAGATGAGATTGCGGAAAAGATGGCTGATCTGGGGATTTAGATGGCAGCGCCCGTTCTTTTAAATCAGGTTTTGGAAGCGCTTCGATTGGGCCCAAATAAATTCATTATTGACGGGACGCTCGGTGCTGGCGGACAGGCCCGGAGAATCATCGAGCGATTGGCGCCTGGCGGAATTTTCTTGGGTCTTGATTGGGATGAAACAGCCGTTAGGTCGTTCGAGGAATCAATGAAGGGGTCGAGGGTTGGTTCGGTGAAGGTTATTTCGCGAAACAGGAATTACGCTGATTTGCCTGAAGTTCTCGCAGAAGAAAAGTTAGGCAAGGCTGATGGACTGCTTCTCGATCTCGGTTTCTCGGTCGAACAACTCGGAATTGGCCGAGGATTCAGTTTCAATCGCGATGAGCCCCTTATGATGACTTACAACGCTAAGAGGCCGCCGACCAGCGAAATTCTCAAGCGATTGAAAAAAGACGAGCTCGAGAAAATTATCCGAGAGTTAAGTAATGAGCGTTACGCAAGAAGAATTGCCGCTGCTATTTACGAAAGAGAAAAACAGAAACCGATTATGACGAGCGGCGAGTTGGCTCGAGTGATCCGCCAAGCCGTGCCCCGAGGATACGAAGGGGGAAGAATCGATCCAGCCACGAGAACCTTTATGGCCCTAAGAATCTACGTGAACGATGAGATGGGCAATTTGGAGCGGTTGCTTAAAAATCTGACCCAGATTGTGAAATCCGGAGGTCGAGTAGCCGTTATTTCTTTTCACTCTCTCGAAGATCGTTTAGTGAAAAACTCCTTTCGGGAGGGAGTGAAAAGAGGCGAGCTCGTCCTCATTAATAAAAAGCCTATTAGGGCAACTGATGAAGAAATTAAAGAGAATCCGAGGAGTCGAAGCGCCAAACTAAGAGTCGCTGAAATAATTTAAGAAAATGACCATTATTCAACCAAATAAATATCGAGATATCCGCCGATTAATTCTAGCCCTTGGTTCGATTCTTATCGCCACATTTACTATTGTTGTTTTTGACTATATCGAGACAGTCAACTTAAGGCACGAACTTTCGAATCGGAATGAATCCCTCGAAGAGATGAAAGTTAAAAACGCCGAGCTGAAAAACCAGTTCTATAGTCTGGTTGACGCTGCTAACTTAGAAAAACTGGCTGCTGAAAAAGGGTTCGTTCTAGATCGTAATCCGCAATGGGCGCTCGAATCACCATTTTAATAATTTGTTTTAGTGTTTTTTACGCGTTCCTGATTTTTAATATTTATGATCTTCAGGTTACGAAAAATAGTTACTATAGGGCCCAGGCTGCTTCAATCAATCGTTTAGCCGGTCTCTTATCCCCCCGGCGAGGGGAAATTTATTTTACCGATAAAGACGGCAGTCGCATTCCGGCCGCCATCAATAAAGATTATCCGGTCATTTCTGCGGTGCCGAGCGAGATCGAAGACCCCCTCGAGGCAGCCGAAGTTTTAGCCGGCCTCAGCGGCCGCGATCGGGCGGAATTAGTCGAAATTTTAAGTAAGAAAGATGATCCTTATGAACCGATCGTGAAACGGGCGACGCCGGCTCAAATTGATTTGCTTAGTCAATATAAAATCAAGGGAATTTATGCCGGCAGCGACCAGGCCCGTTTCTATCCCTTGGGTTCGGTGGCGGCTCATCTTATTGGTTTTAATTCAATTGATGAAGAAAATCCCGGCGGTCGTTATGGTCTTGAAGCTTACCGAGAAGATGAACTAGGCGGTGAGGCGGGATTGAGTGAAGGAGATAAGTTGATTGCGCCAGAGCCGGGTCGGAATATTTACCTAACCATTGATCGAAACATCCAAGTTCAGGCTGAAAATATTCTTGAAGAATTGATTAGCGATTACCAGGCTCAGGGAGGAACGGTAATGGTGGCCGATCCTCGGACAGGGAAGATTTTAGCTATGGGGAGCTATCCCGATTTCGACCCCAATAATTATAGTCAGTTTCCGGTGGCCAACTTCCTGAATCCGGCGGTTCAGGCGGTTTACGAACCAGGCTCGATTTTTAAAGTGATTACCATGGCCGCCGCGATTGATGCCGGCAAAATCACGCCAGAGACCACTTTTTACGATTCCGGCTCGCTGACCCTGAATGGCCGAACTATTAAAAACTGGGACCTCAAAGCTTATGGCACAGTAACAATGACAAACGTTATTGAGCGGTCAATCAACACCGGGGCGGCTTTTGCCGAACGCACTTTAGGACATAAAGCCTTTTATAATTATCTAGTTAAATTTGGTCTTAAAGAAAAAACTGGGATTGATTTACCAGGCGAGATTGTGGGAAGCCTAGAACCACTCGAAGTTGATCCCCGGGAAATTAACTTCGCCACCACCAGTTTTGGTCAGGGGGTTTCGCTGACGCCGATTCAGCTTTTGACTGCCATTAGCGCCATTGCTAATCACGGCGTGATGATGAAACCATATGTTGATAGCCGTGAAGAGCCTGAAGTGGTGGGCCGCGTAATTTCCGAAGAAGCGAGCCGGCAAGTAGTTGAAATGATGGTCTCGGCCGTGAACAAAGCCGAGATCGCAAAAGTTCCCGGCTATAATGTGGCTGGCAAAACCGGCACGGCTCAAGTGCCTAATTTTGCGATTGGAGGTTATACCGACGAGGTGATTAACACCTACGTCGGTTTTGCCCCGGCCTACGACCCGCAGTTTATTATCTTAATTAAAATAAATAAACCGGCTGGCGCGCCTTTAGCTGGTCTCACCGTTGTCCCGGCCTTTCGGGAGCTGGCTCAATTTGTGATTAACTACTACAATATCCCGCCAGACAATATT